>JASGFT010000113.1:0-16748 GCA_047605425.1 Burkholderiaceae bacterium
TCCAGGAGGACCGCGAGGTCGCGGCCTGGTTCCTGGTCGACCTGTCGGCCTCGGTCGACTTCGGTTCATCGCCGGTGCGCAAGCGCGACGTCGCGATCGAGCTGACGACCGCGCTCGCGCAGGCGCTGGCCCGCCACGGCAATCGCGTCGGCGCGCTGCTGTACGCGGGCGGCCGCGTCGAGGTCGTGCCGGCGCGCGCCGGACGGCGGCATCTGCTGTTCATCATCGATCGGATGCTGGCCGAGGCCGATACCCGGCAGGCCGCGCCGGTCGGGCGCCGCGGCGGTTTCTGGCGGCGCCGCCTCGCCGGGCCGCCGCCCGAGGCGGCCGTCTCGACCGATCTGCAGCGCCTGCTGACCCGCGCGTACGCGGTCGTCGCGCGCCGCTCGGTGATGTTCGTGCTGTCCGATTTCATCAGCGAGCCGGGCTGGGACAAGCCGCTGGCGGCGCTGGCCCGGCGCCACGAGGTCGTCGCGATCCACCTGCTCGATCCGCTGGAGCTCGCGCTGCCGGACCTGGGCCTGGTGGTGATGCAGGACGCCGAATCGGGCGAGCAGATGTTCGTCGATACGCACGACCAGGCGTTTCGTCGCCGCTTCGCGCAGGCCGCCGCTGATCGCGACGAGGCGCTGCGGGCGGCGTTCGACCGGGCCGGGGTCGATGCGCTGGCGCTGTCGACCGACGAACCGATCGACCAGGCGCTGCTGCGTTTCATCCGGCTGCGCAAGGCACGCGCGCGCCTGGCCGGCGGCTCGGCGGTGCGAGGCGTCGCGCCATGATCGAGGGGCTCGGTCTGGACGCTTGGCGCCTGCCTCAGGCCATCGGCTTCGCGTGGCCGTCGTTACTCTGGCTGCTGGCCTGCCTGCCGTTGCTGGCGCTCGCCTACCGGCGCCGGCTGCGCCGGGGCTCGGGCGCGGGCGGCGAGGCGACGCGGCCACGGCTGCCGATGACCGCCGGCCCGGCGAGCGGGCCGCGCGCCAAGGGCTCCGCGGGAGAGGGGCGGGCGGGCCGGATGCGCGCGGTGCGGCGTCATCTGCCGGCGATGCTGATGGGGCTCGGGCTGGCGCTGCTGCTGATCGCGATCGCGCGGCCCCAGGCGGTGGTCGCATTGCCGACCCGGCTCGAAACGGTGGTGCTGGCGCTGGACATGTCGGGAAGCATGCGCGCCGATGACGTCAAGCCGACGCGGCTGGCGGCCGCGCAGGCCGCCGCCAAGGCCTTCGTGGCCGACCAGCCGCGCCACGTGCGGGTCGGCGTGGTCGCGGTGGCGGGCACCGCGGCCGTCGTCCAGTCGCCGACGCACCAGCGCGACGAACTGGTCCAGGCGATCGACCGATTGCAACCGCAGCGCGGCACGGCGCTGGGGGCGGGCTTGATCATCGCGCTGGCCACGCTGCTACCCGATGCGGGGATCGACGTCGAGCGCGAACTCGACGAAGGCCGCGACGGCAATCGTTCGCGCCGTTCCGCCGAGCCGGCGCCGGAACCCGCGCCGGCGCCGGCGCCGAACGATTCGGCCGTTCTGGTCCTGCTGTCGGACGGGGTCAGCAACACCGGCCCCGACGTCGCGACGGCGATCGCGCTGGCCAGCCGGCTCGGCGTGCGGATCCACACGGTCGGCATCGGCACCGCCGAAGGGGCCAGTGTCAGCGCCGATGGCTGGTCGATGCGCGTGCGGCTCGACGAGGAAGGGCTGCGGCAGATCGCCGGCGCCACCGGCGCCGATTATTTCCAGGTCGCCGACGCGGCGCAGCTCAAGCGGATCTATCGCCGCATCGGCGCGCGGGTCGCGCTGCAGAAGCAGACCCGTTCGGAGGTGACGGCGCTGTTCGCCGGCGCCGGGGCGCTGCTGGCGTCGATCGCCGCGCTGCTGTCGATGGCGCGCGCGAACCGGATCCTGTGACGCGCGTGCCGCTGGCGCGGCCCCGGCGACCCCGGTGACCACTTGGCAACGCGGTCGCGAAGGTCGTGTGCCGGGATCGACCGCCGGTCAGATGGCATGAGGGGAACCGCCCGGGCATCGTCGCACAATCATCGAACGACATCCGCGCGATGGTCCGATGTTTCCGTGGTTCGATTTTGGGTGGCTCGACGCGATGCGCGGCCCGATACGTGCGCTCCGCTTTCTCGACCGGCACGCAGCGATCCGCAGGGCAGGTCGCGCGTTGGCCGGATGGATTGTCGCTACCCTGGTTGCGGCGACGGGCGCCTGCTCCAGCGTTCCGTTCCACCGCTTTGCCGACGTCGCTCCACCGGCGCCGGACCAGGGGGATGTCTTCCTGTATCGGCTCGACGCCCGATGGGCGTCGAGCGAGGTCTTCGATGTCTTCGTCGACGATGCGCTCGTCGGCCGGCTGCCGAACGCGTCGGTGCTGTGGATGCGCCTGTATCCGGGCGCGCATCAATTGAGCGTCGTGCCGGGCGCGACCCGGCATCGGGCCGAGAGCCTGATCCGGGTCGATGCCGGCCAGCGCCACCTGCTGCAATACGACTTCGCGACGCGGACGATGGCCAACGAGGCGTTCATCGGCTCGGCGATCCGCTGGCGCGCCGATCTGGCGCTCGACGACCTGCCGCGGACGCTGACGCTGGTCGGCGCCGCCTGCGAGCCGGGCTGCCCGCCTCGACCGCTGCGGACCGGCAACCGGATCCCGATCGACGACGCCGACGCGGTGCCCGGTCTGGATGCGGGCGGTCGCGCCGGCTATCGAGCGTGGCTGCGGCGAGCCCCGCCGCGCGCCTTCGTGGTCGCCGACGACGGCCGCTGGCACGCGAGCTGGGGGTACCGGTCCGTCGAGCGGGCGATCCAGCAGTGCCGCGATGGCGGGTATGCGCCGTGCCGGTTATATGCGGTCGATCACCGCGTGGTGTGGGAAACGCCCCACTGATCCGCGGTTATCGGCGGTCCACGGTTCTCGGCCCCATGTCGGGATGCGATAATAGGGCCGACCATCGAGGGGTCCAGGATTCGCATCTCGCGTCCTGACCCGGAGTCCTTCTCGCACCTGCGGCTGGTGTCGTGAATCAGAAGTTCGCCGAAGAAATCCGCCGAGAATCGGCGCCATGCCGCGTTGCGAATCCTCGCGATACCTCGGTATCGCTGCGGTTTGCGCCTTGCCTGGCGCCGATTTCGACAGATTTCTTTCTTCGGCGAACTTCTGATTCACGACACTAGTCCGCGGGCCGCCACTCGCCCGTCACGAGGGGTCGTTGTTTTGAGCAGATCTGCCGCCCGCGCAGGCGGATGCCACGCCCGTTGGAAGCCGGGGGCCGCCATCGTGGCCGCCTGTCTCGCGCTGGTCGCTTGCGGCACGCCACGGCCGCCGGCCATCTACAACAAGGAATCGTTCTCGGCGACCAGCGCGTTCTCGCGCGAGTTCCCGGCGTCGGTGAGGATGACGTGCGAGGCGGCCCGGCGGGCCTTGCTCAGCCAGGGGTACGTGCTCAAGGATTCGCGGCCCGACCAGATCTCCGGCACCAAGCGCTTCCAGCCCAAGGACGCCACCTACACCGAGATCGAGTTCTACGTCGTCTGCACGCCGAGCAGCCCCAACGGCGAGCATACGATCGCGTTCGCCAACGCGATCCAGGGTTATTACGCGATGAAGAAGGCGCCGACGACGGCCAGCCTGGGGCTGGCCGCGCTCGGTTCGCTATCGGTGCCGGTCGGCTCGTCGGACGAGGCGCTGGTGCGCATCGGCGGCGAAACGATTCCGTCGACCGAGTTCTACGAGCGCTTCTTCCTGCTGACCCAGCACTACCTGGGCAGCATCCCGGACTACTGAACCCGATCGGCGCCGCGACGCGGGCCGCGCGGCGCGCGGACGACGATCGCCGGGCCGCGTCCGGCTCCGGTAACATGGCTGGCGCGCAATCACCGGATCGGCCCGCCGGGGCCGCCGTCCAGGAGACATCATCGTGATTCGATCGATCCGCTTTCGCATGGCGGGGCTGGCCGTCGTCGGCGCCGCCGCGTTCGCCGCCGCGCCGGCCTCGGCCCAGACCGAGATCCAGTGGTGGCACGCGATGACCGGCGCGCTCGGCGACCGGGTCGGCAGCCTCGCCGATCGCTTCAACAAGAGCCAGTCCGAATACCGGGTCGTGCCGGTGTTCAAGGGCTCGTATCCGGAGACGATGGCCGCGGCGATCGCCGCTTACCGGGCCGGCAACGCGCCGCACATCGTGCAGGTCTTCGAGGTCGGCACCGCGACGATGATGTCGGCCAAGGGCGCGATCATCCCGGTCGAGAAGATGATGAAGGAGGTCGGCGAGCGCTTCGACCGCAACGCTTACGTGCCGGCCGTGGCCGGCTACTACACGTCGCGTAGCGGCGAGATGCTGTCGTTCCCGTTCAACAGCTCGACGACGGTCTTCTACTACAACCGGAACGCGCTGGCGAAGGCGGGCGTCACGCGGCCGCCCGAAACCTGGACCGAGGTCGCCGCCGCGGCGGCCAAGATCAAGGCGTCCGGCGCCACGCCGTGCGCGTTCACCACCGGCTGGCAGAGCTGGACGCAGATCGAGAGCTTCTCGGCCTGGCACAACGTGCCGGTGGCCACCGCCAACAACGGCTTCGACTCGACCTCGGTCAAGCTGCTGGTCAGCTCGCCGCTGCACGTGCGCCACATCGGCAACCTCGCGCAATGGAGCAAGGACGGCCTGTTCAGCTACGCCGGCCGGCGCAACGAGCCCGAGGCCAAGTTCTTCTCCGGCGATTGCGCGATGCTGACGTCCAGCTCGGCCGCGTACGCGAACATCAAGCGCAACGCCAAGTTCGATTTCGGCATCGGCAAGCTGCCGTACTACAGCGACGTCGACGGCGCGCCGCAGAACACCGTCATCGGCGGCGCGAGCCTGTGGGTGATGGCCGGCCGCAAGCGCGACGAGTACCGCGGCGTGGCCCGGTTCTTCTCGTTCCTGTCGTCGCCGCAGATCCAGGCCGAATGGCACCAGGAGACCGGTTACCTGCCGCTGACCCGCGCCGCTTATGAACTGACGCGCCAGTCGGGCTTCTACGACAAGAATCCGGGCACCGACGTCGCCGTCGAGCAGATGATCGTCAAGACGACGGACAAGTCCCGCGGCATCCGGCTGGGCAACTTCGTGCAGATCCGCGACATCGTCGACGAGGAGCTCGAAGGCGTATGGGGTGGCAAGCAGGACGCCCGGACCGCGCTCGACCGGATCGTCAAGCGCGGCAACGAGCAGTTGACGCGTTTCGAGCGCACGGCCAAGGATTGAGAATCTGTGAGTCGAAGCGGGAGGACGCGCCGATGGCGATGGACAAGCGCGTCGTTTTCGCCGGGCGCTGGCTGCCCTGGTGGCTGCTGCTGCCGCAGTTGCTGATCTCGGCGCTGTTCTTCTACTGGCCCGCCGTCCAGGCGCTCGTGCAATCGGTCTTCATCCAGGACGCGTTCGGCACCTCGCTCGAATTCGTCGGCCTGGAGAACTTCGAGCGGCTGCTCGACGATCCGCTGTACCGGCAGTCGTTCGTCACGACCGCGGTGTTCTCGGTCTGCGTGACCGGGCTCGGGCTGACGGCGAGCCTGCTGCTCGCCTATTTCGCCGACCGGCTGCGGCGCGGCGCCTACCTGTTCCGCACGCTGCTGATCTGGCCTTATGCGGTCGCGCCGGCGATCGCCGGCGTGCTGTGGATGTTCCTGTTCAATCCGACGCTCGGCGTGGTCACGCACTGGCTGCGCGCCTGGGGCATCGAATGGAACCACGTGATCGACGAGAACCAGGCGATGGCGCTGATCGTCATGGCCGCGGTCTGGAAGCAGATCAGCTACAACTTCGTGTTCTTCCTGGCCGGGCTGCAGGCGATCCCGCGCTCGCTGATCGAGGCGGCGGCGCTGGACGGCGCCGGCGCGTGGCGCACGTTCCGCTCGGTGATCCTGCCGCTGCTGTCGCCGACCGCGTTCTTCCTGCTCGTCGTCAACGTCGTCTACGCGTTCTTCGACACCTTCGCGATCGTCGATACCGCCACGCAGGGCGGGCCCGGCACCTCGACCAGCATCCTCGTCTACCGCGTCTATCACGAGGGCTTCAAGGCGCTGGACATCGGCGGGTCGGCCGCCCAGTCGGTCGTGCTGATGACGATCGTCATCGCCTTGACCTTCATCCAGTTCCGCTACATCGAGCGCAAGGTCAACTACTGACATGGTCGGACGCAGCCGCCTGCTGGACATCGTCACCTACGTCGTGCTGACGCTGGGCGTGCTGGTCGTCGCGCTGCCGGTGTACGTGACCTTCGTCGCATCGACTCAGACGGCCGACCAGGTGCAGAGCGCGCCGATGTCGTTGTGGCCGGGCAGCCATCTGATCGACAACTACCGGCAGGTGCTGTTCGCGGGCACCGACCTGTCCGGCCAGCCGGTCGGCCGCATGATGCTGAACAGCCTCGTGATGGCGCTGGCGATCGCGATCGGCAAGATCGTGATCTCGCTGCTGTCGGCGTTCGCGCTGATCTACTTCCGGTTCCGCTTCAAGGGGCTCGTGTTCTGGGCGATCTTCATCACGCTGATGCTGCCGGTCGAAGTGCGGATCATGCCGACGTACCAGGTCATCTCGGACCTGCGCCTGCTCGATTCGTACCTGGGCCTGACGCTGCCGCTGATGGCGTCGGCGACCGCCACCTTCCTGTTCCGGCAGTTCTTCATGACGGTGCCCGACGAACTGGTCGAGGCGGCGAGGATCGACGGTGCGGGCCCGATGCGCTTTTTCTGGCACATCCTGCTGCCGCTGTCGCGCACCAGCATCGCCGCGCTGTTCGTCATCCTTTTCGTCCACGGCTGGACGCAGTACCTGTGGCCGCTGCTGATCACGACGCAGGAATCGATGTATCCGGTCGTCGTCGGCATCCGCCGGATGATCGCCGGCGGCGACGCGGCGACCGAGTGGAACCTGGTGATGGCGATCGCGATGCTGGCGATGGTGCCGCCGGTGCTGGTCGTGCTGCTGATGCAGCGCTGGTTCATCCGGGGTTTGGTCGAGTCCGATAAGTAAGCAGCGCGCCGGCGCCGCCGGCGCGCATCGAAAGGAATGTCCATGTCGTCTTCCAGCACCGCGTCGCCGTCGTCGATCCGCGCCGCCTGGGCCGCCGTCGGCCGAGGCCATTGGCCTTACCCTCGCTGGATCGCGCATCGCGGCGGCGGCCGGCTCGCGCCCGAGAACACGCTGGCCGCGATGCGGGTCGGCGCCGCGCGCGGATACCGGATGTTCGAGTTCGACGCCAAGCTCAGCGGCGACGGCACGCTGATCCTGATGCACGACGACACCCTCGACCGCACGACCTCGGGCCGCGCGAGGGTATCGGCCCGCGCGCTGGGCGACATGATGAAGCTCGATGCCGGCAGCTGGTTCTCGCCCGAGTTCGCCGGCGAAGGGATTCCGACGCTGTGGCGTGTCGGCACCTGGCTGATCGCCAACGGATCGGCCGGCAACATCGAGATCAAGCCCTGTCCGGGACGCGAGGCCGAAACCGGCGCCGCGGTGGCGATCGAGGCCGCCTGCCTGTGGCAGTCGACGAGCACGCCGCCGTTGCTGTCGTCGTTCTCGCCGGTCGCGCTCGACGCCGCTCGCCGCTGCGTGCCCGAGCTGCCGCGAGCGCTGCTGCTCGATGCGATGGTCGACGACTGGCTCGATCGCTGCCGCGCGCTCGACTGCGTGGCCGTCGACGTCCAGCACCGGCTGCTGACGGCCGATTTCATCGCCGCCGCGCATGCCGCCGGCCTGAAGGTGCTGTGCTACACGATGAACGATCCGGCGCGCGGCGCCGATCTGTGCGACTGGGGCATCGACGGGATGATCACCGACCGGATCGACGCGCTCGGCCCGTCCTGAAGTGGGCGGCCCCCGGAGTGGGCCTCAGCCGTAGCGCCCCTGCATGAACCAGCCCGATCCCGACGCCGGATCGGGCATGCGCTCGCGGTAGATCCAGTACATCGCATGCTGCTCGTCCTCGGCGACGAAGTAGTCGCGCTGGACGAGCCGGCCATCCCACCAGCCGGTCTCGATGCGCTCGGGACCGGCCAGCAGACGCAGCGGTCCGCGCCAGTGGGGGCGCGCGCCGTGCTCGTGCAGCGCGATCGGCTGCTCGAACAGCCACAACGGACGGGGCAGCGCGAAGCGCATCGGCACCGGCGCCGCGCCCGTGCTCGTGCCGTTACCCGTGCTCATGCCGCCACCCGTGCTCATGCCGCCGCCCGTGCTCATGCCGCCGCCCGTGCGGCCGACTGCCGGGCGCGACGCCGGCGTGCGACGCGGATCGAGACGAGGGTCGCGAGGAGCGCGAAAATCACGAGAATCCCGCCGCTCCGCGAGCGCCAGCGCCTCGAGCCGCTGCGCCGCCTCCGGACGATGATCGTCGACGAGGACGAGCCGCTGGACGCTGTCCTCGCCGAGACGGGCCTGCAGGGTTTCGACCCACCGGCCGAGCCCGTCCTCGCGCGGACCCGGGGACAGGAACAGCGGCAGCGTGGCGGCGGCCAGCGGCGTCGGCTCGTCGCAGCGCAGGCGCAGGCCCCGCGCGGGGGCGGGCAGCGGCGTGACGGCGAGCCGTTCGCGCAGCAGCGACATCAGGCGATCGGCGTCGCGGGTCGGCTCGGCGGTTCGCAGCGGCAGCCGCGTCGGCGCGAGCGCTTCGTGCTCGACCTGCAGCTCGCAGCGATCGGTGCCGGCCTGCAGCGCGCTCAGCCAGTGCGTCAGCGGCAGCAGCAGGCGGCGCGCCGCGAACAGCAGCGCCTCGGCATGGTGGACCGGAGCCGGCAGCTCCAGGCGCGTGTCGAAGCATCGCGGCAGCTCGAACAGCGTCTGCGGATCGGGCAGTCGTCCGTGCGCGCGATCGAGCTCGTCGAGCAGCGCCTGCCCGAAGCGGCGCGCCAGGCCTGGGCGCGGCAAGCGTTCGAGATCGCCGACGGTCCGGCAGCCGACGGCCCGCAGGGTCTCGAGATGGGGGCGAGCGCCGGCGAGCAGCGCCAGCGGCAGCGATGCCAGCCCGGCGGGCCACCGCGGCCGGTCCAGCAGGCGGCGATCGCGCTGCTCGCACGCCAGCAGCCATGCCGCGGTCGGCGTCGGCGCGATGCCGACCGCGGCGGACAGGCCCTGGTCCGCGATCACCTGCCGGACCCGACCCATCAGCGCGTCCAGGCCGTCGAACAGGCGCAGGCTGGGCGCGACCTCGAGCAGCAACCCGTAGGCCTCGTGATCGTCGCCGTGCCGCGCGGCACCGGGGCCGGGGCCGGGGCCGCGCAGGCTGATCGTCGGCGTGAACGGCGACACGCTCAGCGCCAGGCGTCGCAGTCCATGCCGCTCGCGCGGCGGCGATCGATCGATCAAGCGCAGATCGGGAGCGATCGCCTGCGCGACCGCGCGCCGCATTCCCGGTTCGACGCCGCGCCGCCGCGCCGGCTCATTGGCATGCAGGATCTGCCGCCCATCGGTGATGGCCAGCGCCGGTGGCTCTGGCTGGTCGCGGCCGCCGCCAGGCTCGACGATCTCCAGCGGCAGCTCGGGCAGGCACAGTCCGAGCCAGATCTCGGGGCGGTGGGCGAGGGGAGCCATGATGAGACGCCGGAACCCGCGGACTCATCGCGGCAGCGCATCGATCGCGTCGATCGCGTCGCTCGAGACCGGAGCGATCGACGAGTCGGGCCGGTCGACGTGAGAGCGGCGGTCGGATTCGGCGCCGTGAGGACGGCGAAGCCGGGTGGCGCCGGCCGGCTGCGGCAGCCGTATCGACAATGGCCGATCGAGAACCGGGCCGCGCCGCTTGATGATCTCGACGAGAACCGACTGGTCGGCGCCCGGCGACAGCGCCAGGCGCAGCGGGGCCGGCGACGGATGCTGCCGCACGCTGGACGGGCGGAACAGGAACACCGGGCCGCGCGCCGACTGGGCGGCCATCTGCAGCCGGCGGACGTGATCGGCGCGCGTCGCCTCGTCGGGCAGCCAGGCCAGCAGCGCCCCGAAGCTCGCGCTGCGCAGCGCCTGCTCGACGGCCCACAGCCGATCGGCCGCGCCGGGCGCCCGCACGATCAGCCACTGCGCCGGATCGATCCCGAAGCCGGCCAGCGCCGGGGCGTAGGGTAGATGGGGCGGCGCCACCAGCAGCACGCGCCTGCGTTCGCGCGACAGCTCGCGCAGCGCGGGGACGAGCAGGCGCAGCTCGCCGATGCCCGCTTCGCGCGACAGCAGTTCGGTCAGCATCGCGAACGGCCAGCCGGCGCCGGGCAACTGGGCATCCAGTTCCGGGTCGCCGCTGGACAACGCGCAGACCGGCGCTTGTCCGAGCTGGTCGGCCCGCCAGACCGAGGCCGGCAGCGACGCCGGCGGCGCGGCGGAGAGGTCGGTGCGCGCGTCCGCCGCCGATGCGACGGAGCGGAGCAGCCGCTGAGGCGCGGACATCGTGGCGTGGTCGTCGGAGCAGCGGACCTCGGATGCCCGCGAGGCTCGTCAGAAGCCCTTGCCGCCGCGGATCAGGCCGACGGCCAGGCCTTCGAGCGAGAAGTCCTCTTCGCGCGGATCGACGATGATCGGCTCGAAATCGGGGTTCTCGGGCAGCAGCTCGATCAGGTTGGCTCGCCGCTTGAGCCGCTTGACCGTGACGTCGCTGCCGACCCGCGCGACGACGATCTGGCCGTTGCGCGCATCCTCGGCCTTCTTGACGGCCAGCAGGTCGCCGTCGAGGATGCCGGCGTCGCGCATGCTCATGCCGCGCACCTTCAACAGATAGTCGGGCTTGGCCGAGAACAGGTTCGGGTCGACCGCGTAGCTGGCCTCGACGTGCTCCTGCGCGAGGATCGGACTGCCGGCGGCGACTCGCCCGACCAGCGGCAGCGTCAGCGCGATCTGGACGGCGTTGGGCATCGGCGTGTCGCGCGTCGCGTCTGCGCGCGGCACGCCGAGCAGCTTGAGCCGGATGCCGCGCGAGGCGCCGGACGTGAGCTCGATCACCCCCTTGCGAGCCAGGGCTTTCAGGTGTTCTTCGGCGGCATTGGGCGAGCGAAAGCCCAGCTCATTGGCGATTTCGGCCCGGGTGGGCGGAAAGCCGGTGCTGGCCAGATGACGCTGGATCAGCGTCAGGATCTCTTGCTGACGGGGAGTCAGTTCACGCATGGAGGCTCCAGGGCGGGCGAGTACGAATTAAGCGGTCGATGGGCTGTATTTTTATACAGGAATCGCCGTCAGGCAAGCACCAGGCCGGGTTTTTTGCCCCCATCGGGGCATGAGCGGGCGCGAGTGGTGCCGGTCAGCCGACGAGCGGTCGACGGGCGCGCGCGATATCCGGGTAAGCGCTAATCGACACGGTGGGGATCCGAGCCGTTCGGGCAGTGCATATTTTTTACAGTTGTGGCAGCATACTTGAGCGCAAGGCAACGGCTTCTGGTTCCCACTCACGGCACCCCGACGTACGAACCTTCGTGTTCTTTTGTTGCATTTCCGGTTCGCTGACCATGGTTCGCCTCGAAATGCAATATTTCTATCGGTTTCGAGGATATTGATGACCAAGATTTATGTAGGCAACCTGCCTTGGCGCGCCACGGACGCCCAGCTTTCCCAACTGTTCGGCGCCCATGGTGAAGTCACGGATGCCCGTATCGTGACCGACCGTGAGACGGGTCGGTCGCGTGGATTCGGATTCGTTACGATGAGCAATGCCGAAGCCGCCCAGAAGGCGATCACCGCGTTGAACGGCTACTCGGTCGAAGGCCGCAGTCTGGTCGTGAACGAAGCCCGCGAACAATCGGGCGGTGGCGGTGGCTTCCGTCGCGGCCCGGGCGGCGGCGGCGGCGGTGGTGGCGGAGGCTACAACCGCGGCGGTGGCGGTGGTGGCGGCGGCTATGGCGGTGGTGGCGGTTACGGCGGCGGCCGTGACGGCGGTGGCGGCCGGGGTGACGGCGGCTACGGCGGCGGCGGCGGTTACGGCCGCGGTCGCTGACGGCCGGCTCCGACGCAGCCTCTCCCAGCAAGCACCCGCACGGTCAGGCCGGCGGGTGCTTTTGCCATGGGCCGCGCTCGTGGCTCACATGTTCGAGTAGTTGGGGCCGCCCCCGCCCTCGGGCACGACCCAGACGATGTTCTGGGTCGGATCCTTGATGTCGCAGGTCTTGCAATGCACGCAGTTCTGCGCATTGATCTGCAGGCGATCCGAATTATCGGCTTCGTTCTTCACGAATTCATAGACGCCTGCCGGGCAATAGCGTTGCTCGGGGCCGGCGAATCGCGCCAGATTGATCGCCACCGGGACCGAAGAGTCTTTCAGCGTCAGGTGAATCGGCTGATTTTCTTCGTGATTGGTGTTTGAGATGAAAACGCTGGACAGGCGATCGAAAGTCAGCTTGCCATCGGGTTTCGGATAGGTGATCGGCGTGCATTCGGCGGCCGGTTTCAGCCGTACGTGATCGGGCTCGGTCCGGTGGATGGTCCACGGCGGGTTCTGCACGCCCAGCTTCGGCAGCAGCCACTGCTCGATGCCGGTCATCAGCGAGCCGACCCAGAATCCCTTCTTGAACCACTGCTTGAAGTTGCGCGACTTGTCGAGCTCGGTCTTGAGCCAGCTCGCCTCGAACGCCGCCGGGTAGGCGCTCAGCTCGTCGTACTGGCGGCCCGCCGCCAGCGCTTCGAAGATCGCCTCGCCGCACAGCGCGCCGCTCTTGATCGCCGCATGGCTGCCCTTGATCCGCGACGCGTTCAGGTAGCCGGCGTCGCAGCCGACCAGCGCGCCGCCCGGGAACACCGTCTTGGGCAGGCTGAGGAGGCCGCCGGCCGTGATCGCGCGCGCGCCGTAGCTGAGCCGCTTGCCGCCCTCGATGTGGGCGCGGATCGCCGGATGGGTCTTCCAGCGCTGCATTTCCTCGAACGGGCTCAGGTAGGGGTTCTGGTAATCGAGGCCGGTGACGAAGCCGAGCGTCACCTTGTTGTCCTCGAGGTGGTACAGGAAGCCGCCGCCGTAGGTGTCGTTGTCCACCGGCCAGCCGGCCGTATGCACGACCAGGCCGGGCTTGGCCTTGTCGGCCGGGACTTCCCACAGCTCCTTGACGCCGATCGCGTAGCTCTGCGGATCCTTGCCCTGGTCGAGCTTGTAGCGGGCGATCAACTGCTTGCCCAGGTGGCCGCGCGCGCCTTCGGCGAAGACCGTGTACTTGGCCAGCAGCTCCATGCCGGGCTGGAACGCGTCGGTCGGCTCGCCGTCGCGGCCGACGCCCATGTTGCCGGTGGCGACGCCGCGCACCGAGCCGTCATCGTTGTAGAGGATCTCGGCGGCCGGAAAGCCGGGAAAGATCTCGACGCCCAGCGCTTCGGCCTGCTCGCCCATCCAGCGGGCGACCGCGCCGAGGCCGATCACGTAGTTGCCGTGATTGTGGAAATTCGCTGGAATCAGGAACTGCGGGACGCTGTGCTGGCCGGTTTCATTGAGGAGCAGAAGCTCGTCGCCCGTCACCGGCTGGTTCAGCGGCGCGCCCTTTTCCTTCCAGTCCGGGATCAGTTCGGTCAACGCCCGCGGGTCCATCACCGCGCCGCTCAGGATGTGGGCGCCGATCTCGGAACCTTTCTCGATCAGGCAGACATTGACCTCGCTGCCTTTTTCCGCTGCCAACTGCTTGAGCCGGATCGCTGTCGCCAAGCCTGCCGGTCCTCCCCCGACCACTACCACGTCGAATTCCATCGACTCTCGTTCGATTTCCATCCAAGCCACCTCACCTCTTTTATTAGCCTGCGGATTTTCCGGTAATTGCCCGGGACGTGCAAACTATGTGTCTGGGATTTCAGGCATCGAATGGAGATCGACGTGGCATTGCAGGCAGATCTGGGTGGCAAGGTGGCGCTGGTGACGGGCGCTTCGAGCGGATTGGGCGCGCGTTTCGCGAAGGTTCTGGCCGGCAACGGCGCCCAGGTGGTGCTGGCGTCGCGGCGCCTCGACCGGCTCAAGGAGCTGCGGGCCGAGATCGAGGCCGAAGGCGGCGCGGCCGACGTCGTGGCATTGGACGTGACCGACCACGCGAGCATCGTCGCCGCCGTCGCGCAGGCCGAGAAGGAAGCGGGCCCGATCGACATCCTGGTCAACAACTCCGGCGTCAGCACCACGCAGCGCCTGGTCGACGTCAAGCCCGCCGACTACGACTTCATGTTCGACACGAACACGCGCGGCGCGTTCTTCGTCGCGCAGGAGGTCGCGCGGCGGATGATCGATCGCGCCAAGGCGGCCGAGCGCCAGCAGCCGGGCAGCGCTCGCCAGGCGCGCATCATCAACATCGCGTCGATGGCGGCGCTCAAGGTGCTCGCGCAGATCGGTGTCTATTGCATGACGAAGGCCGCGGTCGCGCAGATGACCCGCGCGATGGCGCTCGAATGGAGCCGCTACAACATCAACGTCAACGCGATCTGCCCCGGCTACATCGTCACCGAGATCAACGCGCACCACTGGGAGACCGAGGCCGGCCGCAAGCTGGTCAACATGATGCCGCGCAAGCGCGTCGGCCAGCCGTCGGACCTGGACGGGCTGCTGTTGCTGCTGGCGGCCGACGATTCGCACTTCGTCAACGGCGCGGTGATCGCGGCCGACGACGGCTTCGGCCTCTGACGCGGGGCGATGAGGCGTCGGCCCGGGTTCAGTCCGGGCCCCGGTCCGCCGGCCGCGGTCACCGACTGCCCGCGGCCCGGCCTGCGCAGCGCTTCGAGCAGCCGCGCCTGCTGGCGCCACTGGCCGAAGCTCATCCCGGTCTGCGCGCGGAACCGTCGGGCCGGCGCTGTCATCCGTGTCCATTTCGCGGCATTCATTGTCTGAACGAAGCGAGACGGACGTTCGGGCCGATGATAGATTGATCGACCGATGCCACGCGGGACATTGCCCGCGATGCGTGCGGCGCCCGCACGCTTTTCACCGGCCCGGCATGCCGGTTCGTTCGACGGAAAGACCATGACCGAGACCCGCCGCAGCGTCACCCTGTTGCTCAACATCGGCCACGCGCTCGATCACATGTTCCTGCTGATCTTCGCCACGGCCGTCACCGCGATGGCGGCCGAGTTCGGCCGCGCGAGCTGGGAAGACCTGATGCCGTTCAGCGTCGGCGCGTTCGTCATGTTCGGTCTCGGCTCGCTGCCGTCGGGCCGGCTCGGCGACCTGTGGGGCCGGCGCCGGATGATGCTGGTCTTCTTCTTCGGCATCGGCCTGTCGTCGCTGCTGGTCGCGCTGACGCACGGCGTCTGGCAGCTCGCCTGCGCGCTGGCGCTGCTCGGCGCGTTCGCGTCGATCTACCATCCGGTCGGCATTCCGATGCTGGTGCAGAACGCCACCCGGCCGGGCCTGATGATCGGCATCAACGGGCTGGCCGGCAACCTGGGCATCGCCTTCGCCGCGCTGATCACCGGGTTCCTGGTCAAGTACTTCGGCTGGCGCACGGCGTTCGTCGTGCCGGGCCTGATCAGCCTGGCCTGCGGCCTGCTGTTCGCGCGCTGGTGCCCGCCCGAGACCGAGGCGCCGGCCAAGCGGGCCAACAAGGCCTCGATCGTGCTGCCGCCGGCGATGATGGCGCGGGTGTTCGCGGTGATGACCGCGACCGCGATCACCGGCAGCCTGCTGTTCAACCTGACCACGAACGGCAACGCTCATCTGCTGCGCGAACGCTTCGTCGGCATCATCGAGGATCCGGCCTCGCTCGGCGCGCTGCTGGCGGCGGTGTACGCGATCGCGTCGGTGACGCAGGTGCTGGTGGGGCGGCTGATCGATCGCTATCCGTTTCGCCGCCTGTACCTGGCGATCGTCGTGATGATGATACCGTTGTTCCTGCTGGCGTCGACGGCATCGGGATGGTCGCTGTTCGTGCTGCAGATCGCGTTCATGGCGGTGATCTTCGGCGCGATCCCGTTCACCGACGCGATGATCTTCCGCTACGTCGACGATTCGCTGCGCTCGCGGGTGACGGGCATGCGCCTGGCAGTGGGGTTCGGCGGCAGCTCGCTGGCGGTCTGGGCGTTGGGGCCGGCCGTCAAGGCTGCCGGCTTCGCGACCCTGCTGCTGGCGATGGCGGTCATCGCCGGCGTGACCGCCGTCGCGGTGTGGCAGTTGCCGGCCGAGCCGCGGCCGGGCGCGCAGCCGGCGCCGGCCTGAACCCGATCTTCTCAACCGCTGGGGCCTGGTGCCCGACGACCGATGCTTTTCGATCCCGATATTCCTCGCACGCTGGTCCTCGAACTCGATCTGCCGATCCGTTGGGGCGACATGGACATGATGGGCCACGTCAACAACGTCACCTACTTCCGTTACCTCGAGCAGGGCCGGATAAGCTGGTTCGACGCGGTCGGCGTGCGCGACCAGCCCGATCAGGGGATCGTCGTCGTCAACGCGTTCTGCGAGTTCCTCAAGGAACTGAAGTATCCGGGCACCGTCCTGCTGCGGCTCTACACCGCGCAGATCGGCCGGTCCAGCGTCCAGACGCTGGCCGAGATGTCGCACAGCAGCGATCCGGACACCGTCTACGCGCGCGGCGGCGCCAAGGTGGTCTGGATCGATCGGCGGCTGAAGAAATCCGCGCCCTGGCCCGACGGGGTCAAGGCGCTGCTGAGGCGGCGGGCCGACGTCGACCCGGTCAGCGGCATCGCGCGCCTGCGCGATTGAAGCGCCCGCGCCGACTGGATCGAATGACCGGGCGATCGGGCGATCGGGCGATCGAGCCGCCGATCGACCGGGCGACCTCAGGCGAACGCGTCGGCCAGCACCTTGCAGCCGGTGTTCTCGCGCACCATGT
>JASGFT010000114.1:0-15907 GCA_047605425.1 Burkholderiaceae bacterium
CGGCCGCGCCCTCTTCGCCCCTGGCCGCCAGTTGCAGCTTGGCGGCTGCCGCGGAGCTCGCTTTTCGGTCCTCGATGATGCGGCCTTCGGCCATCCGCACCACGCGATCGGCCAGATGGAAATACCGGTCGTCGTGGGAGATCGCGATCACCAGGTGCCCGTTGGACTTCAGCTCGGGCAGCAGTTCGGTGTAGAACAGATGCCGGAAGGTCGGATCCTGATCGGCGGCCCACTCGTCGAATACCAGGATCGGACGCCCCTCCACATAGGCATGCACGAGCGCGAGCCGCTTGCGCTGGCCGGTGGACAGGTCGAGCGTGCTGAACGTCCCGTCCTTGATGCTTACCTTGTGGGCGATCTCCAACCGTTCCAGGTACGTCAAGGCCTCCTCGGCCACACCGACGCCGAGTTCGTCGACCTTGCCCGACAGCAGATCCTCGAACAGGTAGAAATCGGCGAAAACGGTGGTGAAGAGCTGACGGTAATCGTCGCGCGTCTCGACCGTCACCGGCACGCCGTCGATCAGGATCTCGCCGTCCTGAGGCGCATACAGGCCGAGCAAGACCTTGATGAGCGTCGTCTTGCCGGAGCCGTTGTCACCGACGATGAAGACGAGATCGCCGCGCTCGAAGCGCAGATTCACGGGGCCGAGGACGAAACCCGGGGCGGACGGGTCGGGCGCATCGAACGCGTAGCGCACGTCCCTGAGTTCGATCGACGAGTGCAGCGCTGCAGCACTCGTCGGTCGGCTCAGATGCAGGTGCGGCTCCGGATTCGTGAAATTGCCGGACAGATCGGCGATGCGCTGGAACGCCACCTTGGCGCGTCCGATCTCGGGCAAAGCGCCCAGGAGCTGGTCCACCGGCCCCTTGAGAAACAACAGCATCAGCACGAAACCGCTGAGCACACCGGGCTCCGTCGGTCGGACCGACGCCCAGCCCAGGATCAGCGCGATCAGCAGAAAGTACAGCGCCGAACCGAATGCCGAAGCGATCACGTACGTGTTGATCGCTCGGCTGTTGACGTCGCGGATCGCGGCGATCGTGCGTTCGACCTGCCCGGAGAGCAGGCGGGTGCGCCGCTCCCGATGCATGCGCAGTTCCTTCGCGCCGGCACTGATGTCCCGATAAGCCTTGTGCAGTTCCTCCTCATGTTCCCGGGCCTTCCAGAAGCCGGCGACCCCGCGGGCCTGCGCGAACAGTTGCAGCGCGCTTCCCAACACCAGCGCCACCATCAGAAAGCCGAACAGCCTGGGCGACAGGTAAGCCAGATAGCCCAGGCAGCCGGCAACCGTCACCGCGGCCACCAGCGTCGCGGCCAGATCGAAGATCACGTCGCTGATCATGTCGACGTCCTGCGTGAGCACCGGCATCAGCCGATGCGTCCGATATCGCTCCAGCGTATCGATCGGTGCCGACAGGATCTTCCGTGCCAAGTTCAGGCGTACCTCGCCGACCAGGCGCTGACCGATCCGATTGGTCGACACGTTCGAGATCGCCCGTCCGGCGAGCGCCGCCCCGCACAGGCCCACGAACGACAGCAGCACCTCGCCCGTCATCTCGCTGCCGCCGGAGAGCACGCGGTTGATCACCGCGAGCAGTGCCACGGTGGCTGCGCCCGCCCCCACCCCGGTCAGCGCCGACAGCACCATCCATGGCAGAAAAGGCCGCAGCAGTTGGAACAGTTCGCGCGCCTGGGTGCGCACGTTCGTCGAATACGCCATGCTAGGACCTCGTCCTGTCGTTGATCGATTGTCTGATCCGAATCCGCATCGGCTGGCCGGATTCAGCGCTGCAAGACGGTGCGGGTGAGCTGCGGATCGCGCCGGATGTCGGCCTCTCGGAACGGGAACGGCAACCAGTCCTTGCGCGAATAACGGGCCACGGGCGCGCTTCCCGGTCCGCCGCTGACCGCGCGCTCGTCCTCACCATGAGCCAGCAACGTGTGCGCATCGACGCCGTCGGCGCCGAAGCGCACGACCTGCAGATAGCTGTTGGAGATCACGTTCGGTCCCATCCGGTAACCCCCCTCCTCGGGACAGGCCGTGGTGAAGTAGCCGATGTCGCCGCAGCCGCCATAGACCGGCCAACGGCGGCCGCCGCTGAACACCACGCGCTGGCTGCCGGGCGCCGCATCGAGCGCGATCCCGTTGGCGCTCAGGCTCGCGATCGCCGCGGCCAGCGCTTTGGCGGCGCCGCGTTCGTCGAGCGCCGGCGCCGAAGGCGTCGTCAACGGCGCCTGCGTGGAGAACGGGATCTTGTAGAGCTTGTCCTGCGCCACTTTCTGAAGCTCTTGCCAGAACGCATCCCACAGCAGCGCGCCGCGATCGTCGACCTCTCCGGTATTACCCCATACGCGCAAGATGTCGCAGGCCCTGGCTTCTTCCGCGTCGTCGGCGCCCCTGCCAGAAGCGCGGGGACAGGCCTGATCGAGCAGCGTCTGCTTGAATTGTTCGGCCGAGTACACGCGCGAGGCCAGCGCGTCGCGCATCACCGAGCGGCTGAGCGCCGCCGAAGACGGGGCGCCCTCTTCGAGCAGGGCAATCGCGATCTGGTGCCCGAGCCGTCCACGAATGCGCAGCGCCGACTTTTCTTCTCCCAGCAGTTCGGGGAATCCTTCCAGCGGCTGGTAGATGTTGGCGAGCCAGTGGCTGTCGTTCATGTTGGCAACGTAATCGTCGCGCAGCAGGCCCGGCAATCGCCCGGCGGGCATGGCGCCTGCCTGCGCCGCGTCGGCGTCGATACGCCAAGTACAGTGGGATCGACTCCCGTCGAGAAACGGCGTACGGGAATCGAACTGCGCGAATGCCTGGGCGAGCGGCGCCACACAGGCCTTACGGAAGTCGTCCGGCACGTCGGGAACCGCCCCGATATCCGCGTACCAGACTCGCCCATCGCCCTTGCCGATCGCGACGGTGTTCACCCACGGCATCGCGGCCTCACGGCGCTGAATGGCCACGAACTCGTCGAGCGAACCGGCCCGGCCCCACTCGAGAAAGTTCCGGTAGCTGCGCCAGTTGTCGGCATTGACGTCGCGCACCGCGATCGCCCGCGCGTCGGACCATCCGAGCGCCGGATGAAGGTGCGCCAGGTCGACGATCGGACCGAACCGCGAGGTATAGAGCGTGCGGGTGACCCGGCGAACACGTCCGCGCCCTTGCGCCACGTCGACGGTGACGCGGCGAGCCTGCATCGGCTCCGCGACGCCGTCGACCAGGTAGCGATGGGCGTCCGCCGGATCGAGCGCCAGTTGGAACAGGCCGAAGCGCCGCGCGCTCGACACCGTATGGCTCCACGCCACGTGCTCGTTGAAACCGATCATCACCAGCGGGACGCCGAGAAAACCCACGCCGGCGACGTTCAACTGCCCCGGGATCGTGAGCTGCATCTGGTAGAAGCGATCCGGCCCCCCCCAGAACCAATGCGGATTGCCCAGCAGCACCGCGCCGTCGCCGCCGGTAGCCTGTCGGCCCCACGCGATCGCGTTGCTGCCCAGCTCCGCGTGCACGCCCAGGTTGTTGGCCAGTCGCGTGCGCAGCGCGTCCGTATCCGCGGCGTCGCTTTCGCGAGCCGCGCCCGGCGCCGCGTTGACGATGTCGGGCAGGAACTGCAGGTAGCCCGCCATCAGTTGCACCGCATACATCCGGCGGAAAACGTCCTGGGGCACGATCGGCCTCAGCCACCGCGCGTTCAGGCAACCGCGCCCCGCTCCCCGCGAAGGGTGTGCCCTGATCTCGCGCAGTCGACGGTTATAGCCGTCCGCGTAGCCCTCGGCGAGAGCGATCAGTTCGGCGGGCTGCTCGGCGCGCAAGCGAGCGACGGTGGACGCATCCGCGAAGGCCGAGAAGAAGAAATCGGAGTCGATGTTCTTCGCTCGCCCCATGCTCGAGTCCAGCGCAGGACGCTGGTCCGCACCGAAGAACAGCGATCGCTTCCCCTCGTAGGTGACGAACGCCTCGGCGAGCGTGCACAACGCGTCTTGGGCCTGGGCGAAGCCCACCCCCACGCCGAGGCCCCGCCAGTCATCGGCGCGGATGTGCGGAATGCCGTCGGTAGTGCGGCGAATCTCGATGGCGCGCGTCGCCGAACCCGGCGCCCCGTTCGATGCGCCGCGCGCATGGACCGCCGTGCTCGCCACGATGCCGAACGAGGCCGCCAGCACGATCGCCAAGCCCCGCAACCGCGATCGCAACCGCGATCGCGCCCAGGCGTGGGGACGCTCACGCCGCATGGATCGCTCCGTATTCGGCCTCGACGACCTTGGCCAGCCCTATCGCCAACGCCGGAAAGAGGCTGCGCTGAAAGTTGTTCCAGCGCAGTTCGAGGATGGTGTCCTCGGGATCGACGTCGGTGGCCAGGACCTCGGCCACCACCTCGCCGGAATCGATGCCGTTATCGACGTAATGGAACGACGCGCCGGTCTTGCCGATCACCGGCACCGGCACCTTGCGCATGGTCTGCCAGTCGACCACCTTCTCGCCACGCGCGCCGTACAGCGCATCGAGCGTCGCATAGGCACCTCGGCGCTCGTACAGCGAGCCCTCGCGCGTGATCCCGGGATGGATGTTGTAGATGCGCCGATGAAACGGCGCGCCGGGCCGCACGAGTTCATCGAGGATGACGAGCAGCCCATCGAGCACGACGATGTCGGCGTCCAGCGCGCGCAGCCTGGCGAGCAGCCGCTCCTCGAATTCGTGCTTGCCCGCGCGCCGGCCGGGATCGTTCAGCGGCAACCGCCGGTAGGTCGAGGGCTCGGCGAGCAGCAGATCGTCGAGTACGCGGCCCTGGACCGACAGGCCCTGCGGATAGAACCAGCGCGCCCCGGACCGAGGCGAGAAGCCGTAGTCCGCCAGCTTCGCCCGATCCGACGCGTTGCCCTCGTCATCGTCGAAGATCACTCCTTCGAGCGAAACGCTCCGGCCAAGCGGACCGTCGTCGAGCAGCGCGGCCAGGTGTTCGATCGGCGAGGCCATGTATTTCGATCCGCCCCTGTACGCGATGTACTGGCCGGCCCGGTCTGCGGCGGCATTTCTCAAAGACCAGATGTAAACGAGGCGCTTCTTCGACATGGTCGGTCCTTAGGAGGCTATCGGACTATGGCGCCATCAGGCGTGTTACTCCGTTGACGCGAAAGCCTCGCGTTTGTTTAAGCGCTGCCGACTAAACAAGCGCGGACATGACGCGTCTTAGCCAGTAGTTGCATCCATCAGAACCATCCCGCGAGGATCCTCACATGCATATCCATGACCTGATCGGGATCGGCTTCGGGCCGTCCAACATCGCTTTGGCCATCGCTCTCGAAGAGGCGCAGCAGGGGGCGCACCCGCTCGATGCATTCTTCATCGAGAAGCAGCCGGCGTTCGCGTGGCACCCCGGGATGCTGCTCGATCACGCGCACATGCAGATCTGCTACCTGAAGGACCTGGCGACGCTGCGCAATCCGCGCAGCCGGTTCACCTTCGTGAACTACCTGCACGAGCAAGGACGGCTGCCGGCCTTCATCAACCTCAAGACGTTCTACCCGAGCCGCCGCGAGTTCAGCGACTATCTCGGCTGGGCGGCGCGGCAGTTCGAAGACATCTGCGCCTACGGCGAAGAAGTGGTCGAGGTGCTTCCCGAAGGCCAGGACAGCCGCGTGCACCATCTGCGCGTGCGCTCGCGCAACCGCCAGGGTCACACCCAGGACCGCCTGGCCCGCAATCTGGTCATCAGCGTCGGCGGTACGGCCCGGGTGCCGGAGTGCTTCCGGCCGCTGGCCGGCGAGCCGCGCATCTTCCACTCGAACGGGTACCTGGGTGCCATCTCCGCGCTGCCGAACGCGCGCAAGGTCGCGGTGATCGGCGCGGGCCAGAGCGCGGCCGAGATCTTCATGCACCTGCATGACCGCGACGTGCCGACCGAGGTCGATCTGATCATGCGCGCGCGGGCGATGCGGCCATCGGACGACAGTCCGTTCGTGAACCGGATCTTCGATGCGGACTTCACCGATCACGTGTTCGAGCAGGACGAGCCCACGCGTGCCGCCCTGCTGCAGGAGTTCCGGCACACGAACTACGCGGTGCCCGATCTCGAATTGATCCAGCAGATCTACAAGATCCTCTACGAGCAAAGCGTCGCCGGCAGCGAACGACATCGTCTGCTGCATCGACACGATGTCGTGACGGTTCACGCAGGACCGGACGGCGTCGAGCTGGTGCTGCGCGATCTGGATCGAAACGACGAGTTCAGCCGCCGCTACGACGCCGTCGTGCTGGCGACCGGTTACGAGCGGCTGACCCACAAGTCCATCCTGGCGCCGATCGCGCCTTACCTGAGCAATCTGAGCGTCGACCGCAGCTACCGTGTCCAGGCTTCCGCGGACTTCAGGCCGGCCGTGTTCCTGCAGGGCGCCTGCGAGAACAGCCACGGTCTGAGCGACACGCTGCTGTCGGTAACCCCGATCCGGGTACGCGAGATCCTGCAGGCGCTGACGCCTGCCACCGCGCAGCGATCCAATGCCGGCGCCGAAAAACGCGTGGCGCTCGCCGGGTGACCGCGGAACGCCTTCACTGACCGAACTCTCTACGGAGCCCGAGATGGATCATTCCGCGGCGCGACGCGCCTCCGCCCTGGCAAGCGAGCTGTCCAGGCGGCACCTCGCCCTCACTCAACCGTACGATCTGAGCTCGCACGCCATCCTCGAACGCCAAGCCCGTCAGGAGTCCAACGCGCGCAGCTATCCGCGCCGACTGCCGCTGGTGCTCAAGCGCGCCGCCGGCGTGTACGTCGAGGACATCGAAGGCCGGGTCTTCATCGACTGCCTGGCCGGCGCGGGCACCCTGGCGCTGGGGCACAACCATCCGGTGGTCATCGAAGCGATCGGTGCGGCGCTGGACGCAGGCCTGCCGCTGCACACGCTGGACCTGAGCACGCCGGTCAAGGACCGCTTCGTGCAGGATCTGTTCGACGTCTTGCCCGGCGACTTCGCGCGCAAGGCCAAGGTTCAATTTTGCGGGCCGTCGGGCGCGGATGCGATCGAAGCGGCCGCCAAACTCGTCAAGACGGCAACGGGCCGCGGCACGCTGCTCGCATTTCAGGGCGCGTACCACGGCATGACCCAGGCCACCCTCCAACTGATGGGCAGCCTCGGACCGAAGGTACCGCTCAACGGCATTCTCACCGGCGTACAGTTCCTGCCGTACCCGTACGATTACCGCTGCCCGATGGGTCTGCGCGGCGACGCCGGCGCGCAGGCCGGGCTGCGCTACATCGAGTCGGTACTAAGCGATCCCGAAGGGGGTGTACCTGCCCCCGCGGGACTGATCCTCGAAGCGGTCCAGGGCGAAGGCGGTGTCATCCCCGCCCCCGCGGCCTGGCTGCAGAAGCTCCGGGCGCTCACGGCGGCCACGGACGTGCCGCTGATCCTCGACGAAGTGCAAAGCGGCTTCGGCCGCACCGGCAAGATGTTCGCCTTCGAACACGCGGGGATCACACCCGACGTCGTCGCGCTGTCCAAGGCCATCGGCGGCGGCCTGCCGCTGGCGGTCATCGTCTACCAAGGCGAGCTCGACCAGTGGAAGCCGGGAGCACACGCCGGAACGTTCCGCGGCAACCAACTGGCGATGGCGGCCGGCTCGGCAACGATTCGCTTCATTCGCGACGAGGGGCTGACGGGCCGCGCGCGCGAACTGGGCGGACGCCTGTCGTCGGCGCTCGAAGAACTGAAGGCAGCCTGCCCGCTGATCGGCGACGTACGCGGGCGCGGCTTGATGCTCGGTGCCGAGATCGTCGAGCCCTCGGGCGCCCTGGACGCCCACGGCTATCCGGCCGCGGCCCCGGCTCTCGCCCGCACGATCCAGCAGGAGTGCCTGCGCCGCGGCTTGATCCTCGAACTCGGCGGCCGTCACGGCTGCGTGGTGCGCTTCCTGCCGCCGCTGACCATCACCGAATGCGAACTCGATCGCGCCGTCGACATCTTCGGCCAGTCGTTGCGCGCCGCGACGAAAACCATCCGAAACGAGTCCGTGAACGCGACGCATGAGACTGTGGAACTCGGCGCTCCCATCTAGGCGGCACTAAGGCCGGACGCCGATACAGCCTCGGTCAAGCCGATCGTCCCTGACGCTCATAGTAGCCAGCGTCGATGCGGACATGGTAGGATCTTGCGGAAAGTGTCCTCCCCGTCAACGCCGCGTTTCTGATCTGCCTGAGCCCTCTCGACGCCCGTTGGCGGGGTGTCCATCAAGTTGAGGTTTTGGCCGGATCGTGATCACCCGCTACTACCGAGAGCTCTTCAACTACTGCCTGCGCAAGGTCAAGGATCCCGAGACCGCCGCAGACATCGCTCAGGAGAGCTATGCCCGCTTGCTGTCGGTACAGCAGGCGGGACAAACCGTACTCGATCCCCGATCGCTGCTCAAGAAGGTAGCGCTGCATCTGAAGATCGACCTGGATCGGCGTGCGGAAGTTCGGCGACACGACGACATCGATGCACTCGATGAGGCCAACCTCCCGGCGTCGCCCGTCCATCTGCAGCCCGATGAGATTCTCGCTTCCCACCAAGCGGCTCGAGCTTACCTCGAGGTGATCGAAGCATTGCCCCCGCGGTGCAAAGAGGCGTTTTGCATGTACGCATTCGACGAGATGCCCAACAAGGAGATTGCCCGACGGATGGGGGTTTCTCTGAGCATGGTCGACCAGTACATCCGCCGCGCAAAACTGGCCTGCGCAGCCCGACGCGCGGAACTGGAAGGAAGCCGCGACGTCACGTGACGTTATTTTCGCGGCCAGGCCCGCGGGTGGGGTGTACTTTGCCTGGCCTCGTGCGTCTATATAAATAAGATGAACAGATCGCCAGTCCCCCCTTGTACTCCTTGCTCTTCCTCTTCCGAGGAAATGGAGGCGCGGGAATTCGAGGCTTTCGTTCGCGCCCAGGATCCGGTCAGCGTCGCCGCGGTGGACTGGCACACCCGGCGTGACGAAGGCCTCACTGCCGAGCAGGAGACGGAACTCGAGCAATGGCTGGCGGCCAACCCTGCTCATCGGATCGCTTTTGCCCGCGTGGATGAAAGCGTTCGAGTGCTTCGGGGCTTACCGCCCGAAGAGGTCGCGCACCTGCGGCAGGAGCACAGGCCTTCCGGCGATCCGGCGTCACATCCATCCGACCAGGATAGCGCCTCTGAACATCGGCAGCCGACGATCAAGGAACGAGAGTTGCATTCGCGACCACGCACCGCACGCGGGCACCGGTTCTTCGACGCGCTAAGCGTACGGATCGGCGCGGTGGCGCTGTGCTGTGCGGCGGTCGCCGCCGTCGTGGTGGGCTGGGATCAGTGGCGTGAACAGCCGGTCTTTGCTTCGTCGTACGCCGTGCAGCGCGGCCAGCGTCTCGATGTGCCGCTGCCCGACGGCAGTCGACTGGCCCTGGACACGGACACCGACGTGGACGTCGCCCTGTATCGAAATCGGCGTGAAGTCCGGCTGAAGCACGGCCAAGCCATGTTCAGCGTGTCGCCCGACGCTTCCCGGCCGCTCGAGGTCCTCTCCGGTCCCGCGCGAGTCACCGTGGTGGGGACGAAGTTCTCGGTCCGTTACCTGGGCGCCGGATCGGATTTGGGCCAGGTCCGGGTTGCCGTCGAAGAGGGCCACGTGCGGGTGGCCGACTCGACGCCGGAACGCCGGGAAGACGGGGTTAGCGGTGCCGTCGATCTGACAGCGGGCCAGGAAGTCCAGGTCTCTCAGAGTGGTGTCCTGAGCGCCGTATCAGCGGTTGCGGCCGGTGGCATCGCCCCATGGCGCACCGGATTGATCCATTTCTCGAACACGCCGCTTTCCGAGGCCTTGCGTGAACTCGAACGCTACGGTCCAAGCCACCTGGTGATCCGCGACCCGGACGTGGCCGCGCTGCCCATCGCCGGAAGCTACCAGATCGCGCGTCCCGAGGCCTTCGCCCACATCTTGCCCAAGATCCTGCCGGTACGGCTGGTCGTACGCGAGGATGGCACGACGGAGATCGTCAGGGCGCGCTGAGCGCCCCTGCAAATCGGGGCGTCGGAAGAATGTGCAACGACAGGGTGTACATTTCGGGCCGACGCGCGTCTTGCATAGGTAGTGCGAGTCGTTTTCATTCGCATTAAACAACTACTACCTACGGACCATACCCGATGCACGGAGAGTCACCGCTAAGAAAGCGGTGCCGCCCCCTCTTCCTCCTCGCTCTGATCCCGATCGCCTTTGCCATCGCGGCCTCGATGCCCGCGCGAGCAGCGTCGGCACCGGAATCGACGTTGTCACTACCATCGGTGTCGGCATCGATCGATCCGACACAAGCGGGTCATGACGATGCGCCGGGTGGGCCACTGATCGGCGGCTTCGTACAAGTGTCGCCGGTAGCCGGCGCGGCGCCGACGCGTCGCACCGAACTGCGCGTGTGGCACGACGCGCGCACGCTGTTCGTCGCGATCCGGGCCCATGACCCCGAGCCCGGTGCGATCGTGGCGCGCCAGATGCGCCGCGACGTGGAGGGCATCCTGTCCGAGGATCAGGTCACGCTGGTCATCGATGCCGAGGGCGCGGGGCGCACCGGCTATCTGTTTGCCGTCAATGCGCATGGCGCTCAGTATGATGCGCTGGTCTACGACGGCGGCAAGATGCGCTACGACTGGGATGCGCTGTGGCGCAGCGAGGCAGGCATCGATGCGCAGGGCTGGTACGCGCGACTGGCAATCCCGCTGACGGTCTTCGGCCAGAACGGATCGGCCATGTGGCGCATCAATGCCGAGCGCTGGATGCCACGGGGCAGCGAGCGCGTACGGCTGGCCGGCGCGCAGCCGGATCGGTACGTCTATTCACTCGGCCCAGGCCTGTTGATCCCCGCGGCGCGGCCCGAGCGGCAGGACTGGGGGCTGCAGATCAAACCGTCGCTGCGCCTGACCACCGACTCGTCGGCGGCTTCCGGCACGGGCCGGACCGAGACCCGTGTCGAGCCCGGACTGGAGTTGTTCCATGAGAGCGCCAGCGGCCTGCGTACCGCCGCCGCGCTGAACATCGACTTCGGCGAAGCCAACGCCGACGAGCGCACCGTGAACCTCACGCGCTTCGAGCTGTTCCGGCTCGAGAAGCGCGAGTTCTTCCTGCGCGATGCCGGGCGCTTCAGCTTCGGTGGCCTCGGTGCCGGATTTGCGGTCATCCCGTACTACTCGCGTCGCATCGGCCTGGATGCCAACGGTCGCGCCCGCAGCCTGGATGCGGGGCTGAAGCTGACCGGCAGCACGGGCGGCGTGGACTTCGGCGCGTTCGCGGCGCGCGTGGCCGGCGGCCCCGTGTCGCCGGGCGAGCCCGAGCAGGGGACTGCCGACGTAGGCGTACTGCGTCTGGCCCGCCCGCTCGATGCGCGCCAACGCATCGGCCTGATCGCCACGCACGGCAATCCGCAAGGTACCGGCGGCAGCAGCCTGTGGGGGCTCGACTACCAGTTCCGTGACATGGCTTGGGCTGGCGACAAGACGCTGGAAGCGCATGCGTGGACGATGCAGTCGCGCAATCCGGATCCGGCGGGCGGCAGTTCGGTGGCCGCGCGGTCGTGGGGCGGCATGTTTAGCTACCTGAACGTCGGGCCGATGGCCGAGGTGAAGATTCAGCGCGTGAACGCGGGCTTCGATCCGGCGCTGGGCTATCTGGCCGAGGCCAACGTGTGGCGTAGCGAGGGCACGGCCGGATGGTGGTTCCGGACGCCGCAGGGGGCCAACATCATTCCGGCGATGGATTGGACTTATCGCGAGACGCTGGACGGCGCCGAGCGCACGCTGGAACTGAACCCCGAGGTCGCGTACACGACACCGGCCGGCGATACGGTGATGGCAGAGGCGTACGTCGTTCAGGACCGGCTGGCGGCCGCTTATGCGCCGGTGCCAGGCACGACGATCGGCCCAGGCAGCTACCGCTGGAGCTACTTATACGGGTTGCTGGAGACCGCACAGTCACGCCCGGTGTGGATGTCGGGCGAGCTGCGTGCCGGCGGTTATTACGACGGCCACCGCAACGATCAGTTCGCGACGCTGGGTTGGAAGCCGACGACACGGTGGGAGGCCCGCGTAGGCCTGGGGCGCAACGTGATTGCGCTGCCGTCGGGACGTTTCACGGTGAAACTGGCGACGCTGAGGCTGGACTACACGCCGAGTACGCGTATGGCGCAGAGCGTGCTTCTTCAATGGGACAACGTCTCGCACTCATTAGGGGTAAGCGCCCGTATGCGCTGGTGGTGGGCACCGGGTCGTGAGCTGGTCCTCGCACTGGACCGGCTCGGGTATACCGGCGCGCTGCGCGGCACATCGCCGCAGCAGACGCGCGCAATGTTGAAGATGGTCTGGAACTTCGAACGGTGAACCGCGGGAGACGGGACACATGTTGGTTCAGCGCTGCTCCACCGCATCGCCCGGCAGTTCGGAGACCGTGGGCACACGCCGCCCCCGGGACCGAGGCGTCGGAGAAATATACAGCAACGGAGTGTAGATTTCGGGCTGCCGCACGTCTTGTATAGGTAGTAAGAGTCGTTTTCATTTGCATTAATTAGCCACTACCTAGGGACCACGCCCGATGCACCGACCCCCTTCCCACTTCAAACCGGCACCGTTGACCCTCGTCCTGGCCATGATCCTCGGCGTTCCTGGCTGGGCGCAGTCTCAGACAGTCATCGATGACAAGCCCATTGCCATCTCGATCGCAGCGAAGCCGTTGGGTGATGCGTTGCATGAACTCTCCCGCTCCACAGGTGTGCCGATCGCGTTCGCGCCAAGCCTCGTGGCGGGGAAGACAGCGCCTGCAGTGACAGGGACGCTGACTGCGCGCCAAGCGCTGACGCAATTGATGGTCGGCAGCGGGCTCGAAGCGGAACAGGATGGTGCATCGATAGTGATCAGGGCATCTACCCCCAAGTCGTCGGAAAGCAGTTTGCCCGCGGTGAAAGTGATTGGCCAATTGGAACGAGATGGCACAACGGAAGGTTCAGGCTCATATCGAGCGCTTTATACCAACACAGCGACAAAATTTGATCTATCACCCCGAGAAACTCCGCAGACGGTAACCACAATCACTCGTCAACAAATGGATGATTTTTCTATGACATCCGTGGACGACGCTTTAGAAACAACTAGCGGAGTTTTTGTATACAAGCAAGCACTGCTGGGAAATGGTTATTACAGTCGCGGCTTCACTATGCAGACGCAATACGACGGAATGCTAAACCCCATAGGAATAAACAACCAATACGCCGCTCAGGTAGATAACGCATTCCTCGACAGAGTCGAAGTACTCCAAGGTGCATCTGGTCTGCTTGCTGGTGCAGGCAATCCTGGAGGAACGATCAATTTAATTCGAAAGCGACCAACTGATAATTTTCAAGCGCACACCGAGGTTCAAATTGGCTCATGGAATCACAGACGGTTCATCGGAGACATTTCTGGCCCTCTTGTTGAATCCGGTCAAATAAAAGCAAGGCTGGTTGCCCTAGCCGATGACACGGATTCCTTTGTGAATTATGTTTACAACAAGAGAATAGGAATTTATGGTGCAATTGAAGCAAATATATCTTCTTCGACCAAACTCAGCGCGAGCATACAATACCAAAGCGACAAAACAAACAACAGCGCCGGAGTTCCGCTGGCTGAAGATGGAAGCGATTTAGGACTCAGTCGAAGCAATTTTTTCGGCGATCCTCGGGAAATCTACACTAAAGAGTACACCTTATATACACTTAGCCTGGAACAAAAATTATCAAACAACTGGAAGGCAAAGCTATCCTACAATCACCAGAATGCTCCCACCAAAGCGATCGGATACAACTTCCTTTTTGGCCCCGCCAATAGAATAACGGGTGATGGGCCTTCGATTTATGGAGGCTCCAACTATGCCACGCGAACGTCATCCGACGCTATAGATGGCTACATAATCGGATCATTTTCAGCTTTTGACCGAAAAAATGAACTGGTATTGGGCTTTAACTCGTCTGATTACAAAAACCCGTACGGCGGAAGCGGTTATTCAGACGGAACACCGATAAACGTATACACATTCAATCCAGCCTCTTTATCAGCATTTCAGTCTAGCTGGGCTTATTCGGGAAATGATCACATACGCCAGATTGGCGCTTACGCTGTTGGTCGTTTTGCGCTTGCGGACAACTTGAAGCTGATCCTCGGCTCCCGGGTGAGTTGGTACACTACTTCCAGCACCTACACCTATATCGATGTAAGCGGCCCACAACCGAGTCAATCCGACCAAAAGAAGAACGGTGTAGTTTCTCCCTATGCGGGCATTGTCTATGATGTTTCAGACAACACATCAATTTATGCAAGCTATTCTGATATCTTCAATCCACAAAACAACAAAAACATCAACGGGAATTACCTCAAACCGGTTGTTGGCTCCAATTATGAAATCGGAATTAAAGGGGATCTTTTTTCTCGAAAGATCAACTACTCAGCCGCTCTATTTAGACTAGATCAGGCAAACCTCGCGAGCATTGACAACTCAAGCACACCAGATCAAATCATCATTTGCGGTGGCACTTGTTACACGGCAGCAGACAAGGTGCAAAGTCAAGGCATCGACCTAGGCATCAATGGAGAAATTTCGAGAGGCTGGAATTTGGCAGCAAGCTACACATATGTTAGTAGCAAATACTCCTCAGGCGACCAACAAGGCCAAAGATTCATGACATCCTTGCCTAGAAACAGCCTGCGCCTTGCAACTATATACAAAGTCCCTCAAACCGATTTGTCAATTGGCGGAGATATTCGTGCGTTCAGCAGAATCTACAAGACAGACAATGAAACATATTACATAAATAGAGGAAAACTTGCCTTGGTTGGGCTTGTCGCAAAGTACTACATAACCCCTAAAACCGATTTGACTTTGCGTGTCGATAATATTTTCGACAAACGCTATTATTCAACCGTAGCCGGCCTGAACTATAGTTCATTTGGCGAACCCCGGAGAGTGTCTCTTAACCTGAAATACCACTTCTGACCATCGCGGCCCGTCGGCAGCAGTGCCGTTCGTTTAAAAACCGATGCAACGCCCCACTGCGTCGCGGTGCTCGGCTGCGTTCCTGCGGCCATCATCGGCAGCTGTGCCTCCTACCGCTGAGGTTTCCCCATAACTTTTTCCCCGACGCGATGCGCGCGGTCAGCGGCCGATGATCGGTCAGATGCTCAGGCGTGGACGGGGAAAGCCGATGCGAATCAAAGGCTTGTGGGCACGATGGAAGTGCGCGCATCAAGTCTGCGACACTGATGGTTGTCGAAGCTTCAAGATGAAGCGGGCCGATGCGCGCAGGACAAGTATTGCAGAAATTGCTGGCCGATTGCTGGGCCAAGCTGGACAAGCGCCTGGTTCGGCGCCTGCACGGGGCGGTCGATGCGATGATCCAGGCAGGCCCGGCAGGTCGTGCTGATGAAACTGGCCCGACAGTATCCGGGCGCCACGCAAGTCGGAGCGCCGCTCAAGGCGCTGGGACCGGCTGTTGTCGAATCGGCGGGTGCGGGCGTTGCGCGAGGATCTGTACCGGGCGGCGATGCCACGAATGTGGTAAGCAATCAAACCGCGACGCTCTTCCAGCGAGCGGTTTCGGTCGATAACCTTGCCGTCATCGAACCGATCCAGGAGGAAGTCGGTGAACAGACCCAGGCGGCCTTCTGGGCGCAGGCCAGCATCAGCACAATGTCGCTGTCGAACTGGCGCGAGCAGCTTGACGAGGAGGTTCTCTGCCGAGGTTGGCCACCTCTGCAACCCGATCACGATCCGCCGTTTGGCTGGGAACCAGCCCCATCTTTGATGGCCTTACCCTAATGAATATTTAGTGCCTGGCCGAGAACCTAAATAGTTCATACAAATCAATGATTTGAGGTAGAATCACTGGGTCGAAGATTTTG
>JASGFT010000115.1:0-15789 GCA_047605425.1 Burkholderiaceae bacterium
GGCAGGTTCGCGAGGCGGCGACGCCGGCGTCGGCCAGGCGCCGGGCCGCGCGCGCGCAGACATAAGCGCCGAACGACACGCCGATCAGCGCCAGCGGCCGCCCCGGGGCGGCCGCCCGCGCGGCTTCGCACAAGGCGACGAGGTCGTCGGTCTCGCCGACGCCGGCATCGTGGACGCCGCCGCTGCCGCCCACGCCGCGGAAGTTGGGCCGGATCGCCAGCCATCCGTCGTCGGCGACGGTGCGCGCGAGGAAGTGCGGCACCTTGTGCCGCGCGCTGCCGCCCAGCAGCGGCTGCGGGTGGGCGATGATCGCGATGCCCCGGCGCGCGGTGGCGCTACCGTCGACCAGCAGCTCGATCGGGCCCATCGGTCCCGGCCAGAGCCGGATGCCGTCGTGCGACAGGTCCACGGGCACGGCCGAAAAACTCTCGGCCTCTCAGCCGATGCCGGCCGCGTGCGCCTGCTGGTCGGCGTGGTACGACGAGCGCACCATCGCACCGACGGCCGCGTGCTGGAAGCCCATCTCGCGGGCGCGGGCCTCGAACATCGCGAAGGTGTCCGGATGCACGTAGCGGCGCACCGGCAGGTGCGAGTTCGACGGCGCCAGGTACTGGCCGATCGTGATCATGTCGATGTCGTGCGCGCGCATGTCGGCCATGACCTCGTAGATCTCCTCGTCGGTCTCGCCCAGGCCGACCATGATGCCGGACTTGGTCGGCACGCCGGGCACGCGCTTCTTGAACTCGGCCAGCAGCTTCAGCGAGTGCTGGTAGTCGGATCCGGGCCGCGCCTCGCGATAGAGGCGGGGCGCGGTCTCGAGGTTGTGGTTCATCACGTCGGGCGGCGCCGCCTCGAGGATCGCGAGCGCGCGGTCCATGCGGCCGCGGAAGTCCGGCACCAGCACCTCGATCCGCGTCGCCGGCGACAGCTCGCGGACCGAGCGGATGCAGTCGACGAAATGCTGGGCGCCGCCGTCGCGCAGGTCATCGCGGTCGACGCTGGTGATCACGACGTAGCCGAGCCGCAGCGCGGCGATGGTCTTGGCCAGGTTGCGCGGCTCGTCCGGATCGAGCGGATCCGGGCGGCCGTGGCCGACGTCGCAGAACGGGCAGCGACGCGTGCATTTGTCGCCCATGATCATGAACGTCGCCGTGCCCTTGCCGAAGCATTCGCCGATGTTCGGGCACGAGGCTTCCTCGCAGACCGTGTGCAGCTTGTGCTCGCGCAGGATCTGCTTGATCTCGTAGAAGCGCGTGTTGTGCGAGCCGGCCTTGACGCGGATCCAGTCGGGCTTGCGCAGCACCTCGCCGATCGGGACGATCTTGATCGGGATCCGCGAGGTCTTGGCGCCGGCCTTCTGCTTGGCCGTCGGGTCGTACGCGGGGGGGACGGGCGTCGACGCGGCCGTTTCGGGGGACGCGGGAGCCGCCGGCGGCGCTGCGACCGGGGCCGCGGCGCCGGCTGCCGCGCCGCGCGCATTCATCAGGGATGGGTCCATGCGGCATTGTATCGCCGCGGCCGGCCGTGCGGGTCGCGGCGGCGACGGTCGAAAAAAAGCCCCGCCCAGGGTGAGTGGGCGGGGCGCAGGCTTGGCTCTACTTGGAGATCGTCAACAAATTGCAGGGAAGTCCGGACCGCTGCCGCGATCCGTTCCGCCCGACAACGGAACGAAATATAACACGAATGATTCGTATTTGAACTAAATTCCCGCACTGCCACCATGGAAACGCCGCGGCCGGCCGGCCGCGGCCATTCGGCTCGGGTCGTTCAGCCGTTCAGCGCAGGCCTTCGAGCAGATGCGCGGCCAGTCGCGGCGCGACCGCGGCCAGGTCGACGTCCGGGCGGCTCGCGCCCGCCGCCCGCCGCAGGTCGACGACGGCCAGCCCCGGGTAACCGCAGGGATTGATCCGCTCGAACGGCGACAGATCCATGTCGACGTTCAGCGCCAGGCCGTGGTAGCTGCAGCCGCGCGAGACCTTCAGGCCCAGCGCGGCGATCTTGGCGCCGGCCTCTCCGGTCTCGCTGTCGTCGCGCGGCAGGTAGATCCCCGGCGCGCCGGGCTTGCGCACGCCGCTTACCCCGAAGTCGGCCAGCGTGCCGAGGATCGCCGCCTCGATCCGGCAGACCAGCTCGCGCACCAGCAGGCCGCGTCGGCGCAGATCGACCAGCAGGTAGGCGACGAGCTGGCCCGGGCCGTGATAAGTGACCTGGCCGCCGCGTTCGGTCTGCACGACGGGGATCTCGCCGGGGTCGAGCAGGTGCTCGGGCCGCGTGGCCAGGCCGAGCGTGAACACCGGCGGGTGCTCGACCAGCCAGATCTCGTCGGCCGTGCCGGCGCGCCGCGCCGCGGTGAAGCGGCGCATCGCGTCGAGCGTCTCGTCATAAGGCCGGCGCGCCAGCGGGCGCACGATCACCGGCGGCGGCATGCCGTCGACCGGCGCGGAGGCGGGGGACTCGTCCACAGATTCTCAGAGCACGACCCTGACCCACGGATGCGCGCTCAATTCGCGATGCAGCGCTTCGAGCTGCTCGCGCGAGTCGATGGTCAGCACGGCCGTCAGGCTCAGGTACGTGCCCTTGGTCGACGCGCGCGATTCGAATCGCGCCGGATCGAAGTCCGGTACGTGGCGGCCGACGATGTCGGCGATCGCCGCCTCGAAGCCGTCGATCCGCCGGCCGAGCACCTTCAACGGGAAGTCGACCGGGAACTCGAGCAGCAGCGCGAGCCGGTCGAACGCCTGCCGCGTGGCGTCATCGCCATCAGCCATGACGGGCCTTGGCGCGCTGGTAGGCGTCGTACAGCGCGGCGAAGACCGGGCCGGGCTTGCCGCCGCCGACCGGCTCGCCATCGATTCGCGCGACCGGCAGGATCTCCTTGGTCGCCGACGTCACCATCACCTCGTCGGCGGCCAGCACTTCCTCGCGCAGGATCGGCCGCAGCGTCAACGCCAGGCCCGCGTCCTCGCACAGCTCGCCCATCAGGCCGACGCGGATGCCTTCGAGGATCCGGTTGTCGGGCACGGCGCCGAACACCTGGCCGCCGCGCGCGATCCAGACGTTGCTCGACGAGCCTTCGGTCATGAACCCGTCGCGGAACTGGATGCATTCGAGCGCGCCGGCGTCGGCGGCCGCCTGGCGGGCCAGCACGTTGCCCAGCAGCGAGATCGACTTGATGTCGCAATGCAGCCAGCGCACGTCGGGCAACGTGATCACGTCGATGCCGGCCTCGCGCACCGCCGGCGTCGGCAGCGTCAGCGGGCTGGACATCGCGAACACCGTCGGCGCGACGCCTTTCGGGAACGCGTGGTCGCGCTTGGCGACGCCGCGCGTGATGTGCAGGTAGACGAACTGGTCGGTCCACGAGTGGCGCGCGATCAGGTCCTCGACCAGGCGCGTCCACGCGTCGGCTGGCATCGGGTTGTCGATGCCGATCTTCTTCAGGCTGCGTTCGAGCCGGGCGTAGTGATGCGGCCAGCGGAACAGCCGGCCGCCATAAGCGGGAACGACCTCGTAGATGCCATCGCCGAAGATGAAGCCGCGATCCAGCACCGGCACCTTGGCTTCGTCGAGCGGCAGGAACTCGCCATTCAGATAGACGGTCTGTTCAGAGGACAACGCAGGACTCCGGTCTATGTGGGGATGTGGGGATGCGGGGATGCGGGCGACGCGGCGGGGACGATCGGGCCGGCCGGTCATCGTCCGGCGGCCGGCCTCACTTGCTGGAGAACCACATCCGGATCGTGTCCCACAGGCGTCCGAACAGGCCGGCTTCGTCGACCGGCTCGAGCGCCAGCAGCGGGCGCTCGACCAGCAGCCTGTCGTCGAGCTTCACGCGCAGCGTACCAATTCGCTGGCCGCTCGTCAGCGGCGCGACCAGCGGCTTGACGCGCTCGATCTCGGCCTTGAGCCTGTCGGCCTGGCCCTTGGGCACCGTGACCAGCACGTCCTGGTCGAAGCCCGCCTTGACCTGCGCGGCCTTGCCCTTCCAGACGTCGTAGTCGCCCGCCGGCTGGCCCTTGCCGAACACCTTGACCGCGTCGAAGTTCTGGAAGCCGTAGTTCAGCAGCTTCTGCGTTTCGATCGCGCGCGACGACTCCGAGCCGGTGCCCAGCACGACGGCCAGCAGCCGCCGCGAGAAGCCGGCGCCCGGCTGCTCGCGGCGCGACGACGCGACCAGGCAGAAGCCCGCGGCCTCGGTGTGCCCGGTCTTCATGCCGTCGACGGTCGGGTCGATGAACAGCAGCCGGTTGCGGTTCGGCTGCTTGATGCCGTTGTACGTGTAGTCCTTCTTCGAGTAGTAGGTCGCGTACTGCTCCGGATAATCCTGGATCAGCCGAGATCCGAGGATCGCCATGTCGCGCGCCGTCGAGTAGTGCTGCAGGTCGGGCAGCCCGGTCGAGTTGCGGAACGAGGTGTTGGTCATGCCCATCCGCTGGGCCTCCCGATTCATCGCCTGCGCGAACGTGTCCTCGCTGCCGGATACCGCTTCGGCCAGGATGATCGACGCGTCGTTGCCCGACTGGACGATCATGCCGTTGATCAGCTCCTCGACGGTCGCCGGCTTGGCCGGGGCGACGAACATCCGCGAACCGATCGCCTTGTACGCCAGCGGCGAGACCGGCGGCCGCGTATCGAGTTGCAGGCGCTTGTCGCGCAGCGCGCCGAATACGACATAAGCGGTCATCAGCTTGGTCAGCGATGCGGGCTCGACCTTGATGTCGGGTTCGTGCCAGGCCAGCGCCTGGCCGGTCGTGACGTCGACCAGCAACCAGCTTCGCGCGGCCAGCGTCGGACCGACGGCCTGCGACGGCGCGGGCGTCGCGGCGGGGGCGGCCGTCTGCGCGTGCGCGGCGCCGACGAACGCGACCAGCGCGAAAGCGGCGGTCATCGCGAGTCGTCGCAGCGAGCGCGGCAGGGCGCCTCCCTGCGGTCGTGCCATCGGGATCAAGCAGGTCGAGGCGGAGTCGGTCATCGGCGTCTGGCGGGCGCTCAGGTGCGCAGGCTAAAGCCGGGGATTATAGGCCGCGAGCTAAACGATAAGCTGCCCCGAAAGCGATTTGGCGGGTAGTACGCCGCCATTTGCGGCTTTCAGGACGATTTTGTCGCGCGGATCACGAACTCGCGCGCGGCGGCCGGACCGCGCGCGGGCTCGCGCTCAATCGCCGGCGGCCGGCGCCTCGGGTTCGTCGCCGGCCGGGCGTCCCCAGGCCGACAGCACGACGCGCTTGAGCGGGACGAGCTTGCGGTGGAAGAAATGATCGGCGCCCGGGATCACGACGACCGGGGCATTGCCCTGGCGTGCCCATTCGAGCACGCCGGCCAGCGGCACCGTGTCGTCGACCTCGCCGTGGATCAGCAGCGTATCGTCGCGCACGCGGGGCACGTCGAAGCGCGAGACCGCCGTGCCGACCAGCACCAGCTTCTGGATCCGCAACCCTCTTGCCGCCAGCTCGGCGGCCACGCGGGCCTGCACGAACGCGCCGAACGAGAAGCCGGCCAGCACCAGCGACGGCTGGCCGCCGGACGAGGCCAGCTCGGGGCGGGCCAGGCCGGCCAGCGTGACGTTGATCAGGTCGTCGGTCTCGCCGCGCCCCTCGTCATGGTCGCCGGCGCTGGCGCCGACGCCGCGGAAGTTCGGGCGCATGACGAGGTAACCGAGGCTGGCGAAGGTGCGGGCCAACGTCATCACGACCTTGTTGTCGCGGGTGCCGCCGTACAGCGGATGCGGGTGCGCGACCACCGCCAGCCCGACGCGGGGGCCGGCGGGGACGTCGATGGCCGTATCGATGCCGCCGGCCGGACCGGAGATCATCACTACTTGGGTCCGTGCATTCATGGGCCGCGCGTCTGTTCGCGATCGTCGGGATCATCGATTATAGCGGCCGGCCGAGGGGGCGGACGTGGAGCCGGTCGCGCGGATCGCGGCGCAGCGCCCGCCATTCGACGGCGGTCGCGATCAGTGCGGCCAGCGGCCATAGCAGGGCCAGCGCGTCGAGCAGTCCGAACAGGTTGCGCCATCCCGGCTGCACGGCCGCCGGCGGCGGCGCGTAGCCGCCGACGGGCAGCAGGTTGGTCGACGCGACGGCGGCGACCAGCAGCGCCATCAGCGCGAGCAGGCGATGGCGCCGGCGCAGCAGCGTCAGCAGGCTCAGCATCAGCACGCCCATCGCCGCGCCGCCCTGCGCGCCTGGCGAAAGCCAGTAAGCCCAGCCGCCGCCGGTCGACAGCCACCGGCTCGACGCCAGGTGGATCAGCAGGCCGCCGGCCAGCAGCGCGCCGATCGCCAGCGGCCGCCAGGTCGAGCGCGTCAGCACGTTGGCCAGCATCAGGCCGATGCAGGCCAGCCAGACCGAAACCGCGCAGGCCTCGATGAACTCGCGATGATCGACGAGCAACTCCAGGCTGCCTTGCAACGGCGCCAGCGCCTGGCCGGGTTGCGTCGCCAGCACGACGGACAGCGAATCCGCGGGCGCGTCGATCCCGGTGCGCAGGCGATCGAGCCAGCCGAGCAGCGGACCGAGCAGCCGTCCGGTCTCGAACGGCCCGCGCTGCGGCAGCGCCTGCACGGCGAGCCAGACGATCAGCAGCACGATCGTCACCTTGGCGTGCGGCCGGAACCGCAGCGGCTGGTCGCGCAGCCGCGTCGGCCACAGCGCGAGCGCGAACCCCGCGCCGATCGCCGCGCCCGCGACGTTGCACAGCAGATCGATGTTGGACGGAAACCGGCCGGGCAGGAAGGTCTGCAAGGCCTCGAGCGGCGTGGCCAGCAGCGCCGCCGCGGCGATCGACAGCGCGACCACCGCGCGCGGTCCGAACCGATGGCGCGTCCACCAGCCGATCAGCGCGCCGAACGGCGCATACAAGCCGATGTTGGTCACCAGATCGAAAAACGTCCAGTAGCGCGGCCAAGGCTGGGTCAGGAAATCGAGGCCCGACAGGCCGACCCGTCGCCAGCCGGTCCACGGATACAGGGTGCCGTAGACGACGCCGATCGCGTAGATCAGCGCGAACCAGCCCGCCATCGTGCGAGGCGGCGCGATCGGCGAGACGGCGCCCGCCAGGCGCGACGGACCGGAGGTGGGGCGGATCGGGGCGACCATGGGTGCTGGCAGTGTATGCGCAGGCGGGGGGCTTGAACATGCCTCGCGGTTATCATGGCGGCCATGGATTCGACGACCCCGCTGTTGATCGACGCCGGCCGCCTGCGGCAGGCCTGCCTGCTCGCGCTGGGTGGCGGCGGCGCCGCGACGCGGAGCGCGGACCGCGCCGCGCCGCCGCTCGATCCCGACCAGTGGCGCGTCGTCGAAGAGATCGGCTCGACGAATCAGGAACTGATGGCGATGCCGTTCGGCGACGAAGGTCCGGCGCCGCCGCGGCTGCTCGTCGCGTGGCGACAGGTCGCGGGAAGGGGGCGGCGCGGCCGCGCGTGGAGCAGCCCGCCGCAGGTGAGCCTGACGTTCTCGATCGCGTTCGAACGCGTCGCGCCGCCGGAGCCGCCGATCGGCTGGCCGATCGTGGCCGGCGTCGGCATCGCCGAGGCGCTGCTCGGCTGGGTGCCCGATATCGGCCTGAAGTGGCCGAACGACCTGCAGCGACAGGCGCGCAAGTGCGGCGGCATCCTGGCCGAGACGCGCCGCCAGGCCGGGACGCCGGCGCTCGAGCGCGTCGTCACCGGCATCGGCCTGAACCTGCTGCCCGATCCGCTGCGCGACGCACTGGCCGGGCAGCCGGCGATCGGCCTGTTCGACGAGGCGCTGCCGGTGCCGCGCGAAGACATCGTCGCGCGCGTGCTCGGCGAGCTGTGGCGGCAATGGCGGGCCTTCGCCGACCGCGGTTTCGGCGATCACGCGGCCCGCTGGGCGCCGTTCGATGCGCTGCGCGGGCGCGAGGTCGCGGTGATCGACAACGGCCGGACGCTCTACACCGGCGTGGCCGACGGCATCGACGAGAGCGGCGCGCTGCGGGTCGTCGACGGCGGCCGCGTGCGGATCGTCACCGTCGGCGACGTGTCGGTTCGCCGCATCGCTTAGGACCGCTCGCCGATGCGTCGCGTGCTGCTGCTGCTGATCGTCGCCAATACGTTGGCCTTCCTGTGGTGGCGCGGGAGCGTGGACGATTTCCTCGGCAGTCCGCGCGAGCCGGACCGGGTCGCCCGCCAGATCAACCCCGACGCGTTGAAGATCGTGCCGCCGTCCCGGACGCCGGGCGCGGACGGGCGCTCCGACGCGGCCGCGCCGCGCGCCTGCATCGAGTTGGGGCCGATGGAAGAAGCGCGCGCGGCGCGGCTGCGCGAATTCATCGACGGCACCGACGGCGTCGTGACCGGTCGTGCCGAGCCGATCGAGAGCCAGGCGGTCTGGATGGTCTATGCGAACGCCGCCGAATCGGTGTCGGCCGGGCAGCGGCGCGTGGCCGAGTTGCAGCGCGCCGGGATCATGGACATCTACCTGATGCCGGACGGGCCGTTCCGCAACGCGATCTCGTTCGGCCTGTTCCGTACCGAGGAAGCCGCTCGCGCGCACGGCCAGGCGCTGGGCCGGCAGGGCGTCAAGGGGGTCAGGATCACGCGCCGCAATCCGACCGAAGTCCGCAGCATGGTCGAGCTTCGCTATCCGTCCGACCTGGACGCCCGGCATGCGCAGATCGGCGGCCGGCTGTCGGTTCTGGTCGCCGAGCTCGGGCTCCATCCGGTACCGTGTCACGGTAAATCCTGAGGCGCCGTGCCACGATCGGCCTGTGCCGGCGGCCGTCCCGGCCGCTCGATCGAACACAGGAGATTCCGATGCGCGTCCGATCCGTCCGCGTCCGTTCGCTGCAAGCCATGCGGTCGCTGCCGCTCGCGGTCACCGCCGTGATTCCCGCCGCGCTGGCCGTCACCTCGGCCGGCCTGCCGGCCGCCGCCCGCGCGCAGCCGCAGGTCTGGAGCTCGACGACGATCCACGGCACGGCGGCCATGGTCGGCCGGCGCGATTCGACGACGACCGCGCAGGTCTGGTCGACGACGCCCGGCACCACGATCCAGTCCGGTACCGTCTACTATGGCCCCGACGGGCAGGTGATCGGCGTCGGCCCTGGCATGACGCCCGGACCGGTCTACGTGCCGGTCCCGGTGCCGGTGATGCCGTATCCGCCGACTGGGCCGATGCTCCCCGGCCAGCCGTACGGCTGGGGGCCGCCTCGCCATTCCGACGGTCATCCGTACGGGCCGAACGTCGTGCCCGGCTGGGGCGCGCAAACCGTGCCCGATTACCGGAATTCGCCGCAGGCGCAGCCGCCGCGCAATTCGCCCGGGTACTACCTGCCTCGCTGAAAACGGGGGGCGGGTGGCCGCGGTCGGGCAGCATGATCGCGCGTTCCTGGTTCATCGAAGGCAGATTCCGCCGTCCGCTTCGGCCCGCTTTCGTTCACTCCGCTTCATCGACCGCTTCCGAGCCCGTTCGTGCCATGCCCACCTCCTCCCATCCTTCGTCCCGCGCCGTGTTCACCTACGGTTCGCTGATGTTCCCGTCGGTCTGGACCGCCGTCGTGCGCGGCCGCTATCCGAGCCAGCGCGCGTGGCTGCACGGCTTTCGCCGGTACGCGGTGCGAGACGAGGCTTATCCGGCCGCGGTGCGCGATCCCGGCGCGCGGATCGCCGGGCGGCTCTACCGGGACGTCGATGCCGACGATCTGGCGCGGCTCGACGCGTTCGAGGGCGCCGAGTACGAACGCATCACGGTGCCGGTGCGGCCGATCGGCGAGGACGGCCGGATGGACGATGCCGTCGACGCCGAGCTGTACCTGTTCCTGCCGGCCGACCGCATCGATCCGCGCGACTGGGATCCCGGCTGGTTCGAAAGCGAGGGGCTGGCGGCGTTCAGCCGGCAGTACCGGCCGCCCGCCGGCGGCTGAGAGCCTGGGCGGCCGGCGGCTCAGCGTTCATGCGCGGCCGGCGTCCGCCGGATCCGCCGCAGCGTGTCGGTCGTCGATCGCTCGAAATCGAAAGGCATCGACACGACGCGCCCGCCGTGCGCCCGCACCTGCGGCGCGCCGACGATCCGATCGACCGGCCAGTCGCCGCCCTTGACCAGTACGTCGGGACGCGCGGCGACGATCAGCGCCAGCGGCGTGTCGTCGTCGAACCACGTGACCAGGTCGACGGCGGCCAGCGCCGCGATGACGGCCATGCGGTCGTCCAGCGTGTTGATCGGGCGATCGTCCCCCTTGCCCAGGCGACGGACCGACGCGTCGCTGTTGAGCGCGACGACGAGGCTCGCGCCCAACTCGCGGGCCCGGGCCAGATAAGCGACGTGGCCGCGATGCAGGATGTCGAACACGCCGTTGGTGAATACCAGCGGACGGGGCAGCGCGGCGACCGCGCGGGCGAGGTCGTCGGGGTCGGCGCGGGGGCGGCCGAGCCACGGCGGCGGGTCGGCGGGAGCGGAAGCGTTCGGGTCGGGCATCGGGCGTTGATCGACGAAGTGAAGGGGAGGCGGCTCAGGCCAGCGCGGTCAGCACGCCCGAGTACCGATGCACGTAGCCGCCGGAGATCTGGCTGCCGGCGTACAGGCCGATCAGCGGCACCGCGCCCAGGTGTCGGCGGATCAGCGCCAGCTCGACGCTGGTCTGCAACCCGCCGCTGAATACGTTGCGGTTGCGCATCGCGCAGCCATGATAGAACGCCGCGCGGATCATCCGCCCCTCGCTTTCGATCTGTTCGCGCAGCTCGGTGCACGCGCGCACGAGACTGGCCCGCGCGCTGGCGGGGTCGCGCGCGCAGAACACGACATGGGCGCCCACCGGCGGCGCGGGATCCGCCTCGAGCGTCCGCTGCCGGGTGTCGACGCCGCGCAGTCGCCGCGCCAGGAACGTATCGTCGAAGCGCGCGTCGTTGCGGTGGTCGGGCGGCGCGATGCCGAGGTACGCGCCGCGTCGCGCCGCGGTCGGCTGCAAGGCCTGCATCACGGTCTGGGAGTTCGCGTCCTCCGGCAGCGGCGGCAGGTTCAGGTCGGCGAGCAGCACGTCGAGCGCGGGCCGGCCGTCGAGCGACACGACGCGCTGGGCCGTGCAATGGGTGACGATGTGCTCGCCGCCCAGCGGGACCAAACCCTGCGAGATGCGCGAGAACAGCCGCATCGGCTCGAGGAAGCGCACGCCGGACAGGCCGTGTGGCACCGGCGCGTCGGCGTACTGGGTCGCCCAGTTGTCGCCGCGCTCGACGGCGACGCCGAAGGTCTGGTCCGAGCCGGCCAGGTTGCGGGCGTCGGCCACCTGCACCGCGTAGTCCAGCGTCTGGCCGTCGGCGTGCAGCAGCAGCCCGCTGGTGCGCGGCGTGGCCAGGCTCTCCGGGCTCATGTTGCGCGCGTCCTCGTCGTCGTTGCTGACGGCCAGCCGCGCGAGCACCTGCAGGTTGCGGAACGGCTGGAAGCTGCGCGCGGGCAGCCGGGCGATCATCGCGACGATCGCGGGCTGGTCCATGTACTCGGTGCCGTTCGCGCAGACGCCGAGCCCGGCCGCGCCGACCCAGGTCCGCACCTGCGTGCGCTCGCGGAGCTGGCGCACGATCTCGGTCAGTCGGGGCGCCCAGCCATCGGTCAGGTAGACGATGCCGAGCCGTTCGGCGTGGCGGCCGTCCCGATGCAGGCGGGCGCTCGTGAACGGAGCGCCACCGGCGACGCCGAACTGCGCCAGCACCGAAGCCAGCGCCTCGTCCGGGGTCGCCGCCGTCGCGTGGCCGACGACGATGTCGGCCGACCACTCGCTCATCGCTACTTGGCGCGGCGCGTGCTGCGCTTGCCGGCCGACGGGGCGCGCGCTCCGTCTCGGGAGGAGGCGTCGCGGGTCGCGGCCTCGTTCGAGCGCGTCGCGCGCTTGGGCGCCGGCGCGCCGCGCGTGCCGGCTTGCGTGCCGCGCGTACGCGACGATCGTGTCGGCGATGCGGGCGACGGGTTCGCCGCGACGCGCGTCGACTCGGGGGCCGAACCGCGTCCGGACGCACGTCGCGCGGCCGGCGCGTCGGGCTTCGCGCCGCGCGGCGAGCGGCCCGGTTTGCGCGCGTCGGGCGAAGCATCCTGCGCGGAGGCGTCCGCGGCGGGCGTGTCGCCCGGCGGGCCGAAGACCGTCGGAAACGTCGGCGAGGTCGCGGCCGTGATGATCTGATCGAACTGGCCTTGCAGCAGCTTCCACCACGCGCTGGACGCATTGCTCGCCAGCGCCTCGGCCATCTCGCCGACGTTCGACAGCGCCGACGCCGCCATCGTGCGGGCGGAAGGCGGCGGCTTGCCGCCGGGCGCTTCGTTCGTCCCGGACTCCGCGGCACCGGCGTCGGCGGCCGGCTCGGCAGCCTCCGGTGAAGCGTCGGCCGGTCCCTGCGCCGAGGTGGGTGCCCGGTCCGAAGACGGGCTGGCCTGCGGCGCGGATCGCGCCTCCGTTGAGGACGCATCCGACGCCGCGGCATCGGCCGGCGACCCGCGCGTCGCCGCGCCCGCGCCGCCGAACCCGCCGAATCCGCTGAGCGCGCTCAGGCGACTCAACCCGGTGAAGAAGCTCGTGGCCGCGTCGATGGTCGACGGGCGGGGCGAGCGCTCGCCCGCGGCATCCGGCGCCGGCGGCTCGGCCGGCGCCGCGTCGTCAGGCGCCTTCGACGATCGCGCCGGCGTCGAGAACAGCCCGCCGCGCGAAGACCGCGATGGCGACGCTTCGCGCGCGCGCTGCGCGATGCCGGCCATCGCATCGCCGGTGCGATGGACCGCCTGCCCGAAGGCCGCCACCGTCGCGATCGTGCCGCGCTGGATCTCCAGTCCCTGGATCGTGTTGCGCAGCAGGTTCTGGTTCAGGTTCAACCACTGCTCGACCGCCTTCAGGTCGGTGATCCGGCGATCGAGCTCGGCGAGGTCGAGCGTCGGCGCGAACTGCGTCGGCAGGTTGAAGCCGGACCAGGCCTTTTTCATGTATTCGAGTGGGTTCAGAATCGTCGAGCCCAGTGGCAATCCGCCCTTATCGGCCATCCTCTTGTCCTCCTGCCGTCCTGCTGTCGTGACGTCATCGATCGCGGCCGCGCGCGGCCCTCGCCGGTCACAATAGCAGAGCGCGCGGCGCGCGGCGATAGATCCGGCGGCGCGCGGGGCCGCCCGGTGGATCCGCCGCCGCGCCGATCGGCGATCCTCGGGTCAGAACACCATGCGGGCGCCCACCCATAGCGCCCGTCCGCCCAGCGGCGCGATGTCGCGCAGGATCGACGTCGCCAGCCGCGCGTCGGCATTCGTCAGGTTGGTGCCGCGCAGGTAAGTCTCCCAATAGGTACCGCCGACCTTGAAGCCATAGGCGATGCTGGCGCCGACCAGCGTGTAGCCGTCCGTGCGCACGTCGTTGGACGGTACGTGGTCCTGCGCGAACGCATGCTGGACGTCGAGCCGCGTGCGCCACGCGCCCTGCCGATGCGTCAGCGCCGCCCCCACGCGGACCGGCGGAATCCTCGGCAGCGCTTCGCCGGTGTCCCGGTTGGTCGCTCTGGTCAGGTCGCCGCGCAGCTCCAGGTCATAGTGGCCGCCGCCGATCCGCCCCAGGTGCAGCCGCGACTGCGCCTCGACGCCGTAGAACCGCGCGGGCACGCCCGCATAGACGTATTCGGCGCGACCCTCGTCGATCGCCGCGCTGCAAACCATTTCGCCGCCCTCCTCGGCGCACAGGTTGCCGCTGCGCGACAGGCCCAGGTAATTCTGGAACCGCGTATAGAACACGCCCACCCGGCCGCTGTGCTGGCCGTCGTCGAAGCCCACGCCGGCATCGATCGAGACCGAGCGCTCCTTGCGCGCATCGTTGTCGCCGAGCTCGAACACGCCGGTCGCCACGTGCATGCCGTTGGCGTACAGCTCGTAATAGGTCGGCGCGCGCTCGACATAAGCGAGGTTGCCGTCCAGCGTCCATTGCTTGTCGAGCCGGTAGCGGGCGCCGGTCGACACGCTGCCGGCGCCGAAGCTGCGCCGCCGCGCGTCGGCGAAGCGTTCGTTGCCCTGCGCTTCGGGGCTCAGCTCGGTGTGCTCGTAGCGTCCGCCGAAGCTCAGCGTCAGCGCGTCCGATGCCGCGTACTCTTCGACCGCGAACAGCGCCAGTCCGCGCGTGCGCGACGTCGGCACGAACGCCTCCTCGCCCAGCGCCGAGAACCGGCTCTGGTTGACCTGCAGCCCCACCGTGCCCTCGAGCTTGCCCAGCGGCGCATGGCGCGCTTCGATCCGGCCCTCGAAACCGCGGTTGCGGAACGTCGTTCCCACCTCGCCGTCCTCGATCTCGCGGTGCTCGTAATCGGTATAGGCGAGGTTGAACCGGATCGCGCTGAACGGGCCGCTCAGGTTGCGCTGCTCGCCGGCGAAGTTCAGCTTGTCCTGCTGCATCTTCAGTCGCACCGAGGGCTCGGCCACCGAGCCGTACTCGGATCGATAGGCGCCGTACGACATCCCCAGGTAGCCATTGGCCGTCGTCCACGACGCGCCCATCGAGCCGCCTTCCGCATGGCCGTTGCTGTTCGGCAGCCGGCGCCGCGCGTTGGCCGCCGCGTTGCCGTCCGCACCGCCCCCTTCTTGATCGTCGGCCGATGCGAACGAGCCCTGGCCCATGCGCTGGCGCTTGGACCACGCGTAACCGGGGATGCGCAGGTCCGACGAGCGCCGCGTGAAGCCGTCGGCGCTGATCGCGAATTGGCCGTTGCCTCCGGTCACGCGGCCGGCCAGCGAACGCTCGCGCGCCGCGCCGCCATAGCCGAGGTCGACCTCGCCGCCGACGCTGTCGACCGGTTCGCGCGGGATGCGGTTGTCGATCGTGTTGACCACGCCGCCGATCGCGTTGCCGCCGTACAGCAGCGCCGCCGGGCCGCGCAGGACCTCGACGCGGTCCACGCTCAGCACGTCCTGCGGGACCGCGTGGTCGTACGACAGGGCCGACGCGTCGAGCGCGCCGACGCCGTTCTGCAGCAGCCGGATCCGGTCGCCGTCCAGCCCGCGGATGATCGGCCGGCTCGCGCCCGGCCCGAAGTACGTCGACGACACGCCGGGCAGGCCGTCCAGCGTCTCGCCGATCGTGCGCGCCTGGCGCAGCGTCAGGTCGCGTCCCTGCAGCACCGAGGCCGGCGGCGTGATCCGCGAGCTGCCCAGCGGGTTGGCGGTGATGACGACCTGCTCCAGCGCGTGGTCGTCATCGTGGTGCGCGGACGCGCCGGCCGGTGTCGCGGCGGACGCCGGCGTCGCCGGGGTGGCGGCGCCAGCGACGGCCGGAGCGGCGGTCGAGCCGGCCGCCGACGAAGGCGGGGAAGCGGGCGGGGACGACTGCGCGCCGGCCGGCAGCGGCAGCAGCGCCAGCAGAGGCAGCGTGGAGAGCGACAGGATCGCCCGGGTCGACGAAGATCGGTTCATGTTCGGTATGTCGGGTTCGGGGCGGAACGCGGTTCGATGGCGAACGCGGCGCAACGCGGAGTCGATGCGGCGGGCCGCGAGCGGCGCCGGTGCGCAAAAGCGAACCGCGGCGCCGATGGCGGGCGACGAAGGGCCCCGACGGCGCGCGCCGGGGGATCAGATCGGGGACGGCGAGAGGTCGCGAGAGGCCGCGATGGACCGCGAGGGCGGGGAGGTGCCCGACACGGGCTCGCGCCCGCATCGCCGGCCGGCGGCCGGACACCCGAACCAGGATCGAGCATGCGGGATCGAGCACGGGGGCGCGCCGGGCGACCGGGCGCCGCCGCGGGGGTGATGCGCCCGCGGCGGAGGGTTCGGCTCAGGCGGTCCGGCGGGGAGCGGGCGGCGCCTGGCTGCGAAAGGCCAG
>JASGFT010000116.1:0-15595 GCA_047605425.1 Burkholderiaceae bacterium
CTTGACCAGGCCGGCCGAGGCCTCGTCGTCGCCCAGGTACGCGGCGAAATCGTTGAACACCGTCCACGAGGCCTGCGCGAGGCGAACGTTCTCGATGACCGAGTAGTGCGTCCTCAGGATGCCGCTGGACTGCGAGGTCGTACCCGCGCCGATGGTGTCGCGCTCGACGACCAGCACGCGCGGGCAACCGAGCCGCGCCAGGTGATAGGCGACCGAACTGCCGATGACGCCGGCGCCGATGATGATCGCATCGAAACTTTCCATGTCCGTTCCAGGCGAGGAGGATGGCCGTCAGCTTAGGCGCGGCGGCGGCCGGCGAGGCCAGTTGAAGCCGATCTGATGCACAGCATTCGTTCCACTGCAGTCGTTTCGTTCGCGGCATCGTCATTTATTCCGTTACCATCTCCCGCAGATCGGCAGAGCCGATCGCGCCGGGCGGGGACGGCGATCGCGAGAGCGGTAAACAAAACAATGATCGATGGAGCCGGATGAATGCTGACCGCACTCGCGTACTCGATGGTTCTGGTCTTCATGGCGCTGATCATGACCAAGCGCCTGTCGGCGATGGTCGCGCTGATCCTGGTGCCGATCGTCTTCGGCCTGGCCGGCGGTTTCGGCATGGCCCTCGGCCCATGATGCTCGACGGCATCCGCAAGCTCGCGCCGACCGGCGTGATGCTGATGTTCGCGATCCTGTACTTCGGCGTCATGATCGACGCCGGACTGTTCGATCCGATCGTCAAGCTGGTGTTGCGGCTGGTCGGCGGCAGTCCGACCAAGATCGTCGTCGGCACGTTCCTGCTGGCCGCCGGCGCGTCGCTCGACGGCGACGGTTCGACCACCTACATGATCACCTGCGCGGCGATGCTGCCGCTGTACCAGTGGCTCGGCATGAGCGGCTCGTGCTCGCCTGCGTGGTGATGATGGCCCGCCAGTCGATGATGCTGTGGCGGGCCGACGGCGCGCGCGGTCAGCGCGCTGGGCGTCGAGATGGGCGACGTGTTCGTACTGATGATCATGCCGATGATCGTCACCGGCGCATGGTGCACGGTCGTCGCGTTCATCCTGGGCCGGCGCGAGGCGCGGCGGCTGGGCGCGATCGATCTGGACGATACGCGCGGCGACAGCCAGTCGATCGCCGAGGTGACCGGCGGCGACCCGACGCTCGCCCGCCCGCGGCTGCTGTGGGTCAACGCGCTGCTGACGATCGGGCTGATGGTGCTGCTGGTGATGGACGTGTTCCCGCTGCAGGTGCTGTTCATGGTGGCGTCGGCGCTCGCGCTGATGATCAACTACCCGAGCCTGCAGCAGCAGAAGGAGCGGCTCGAAACCCACGCGGTCAACATCGTGCCGGTGGTGTCGCTGATCTTCGCGGCGGGCATCTTCGTTGGTATCCTGTCCGGTACGAAGATGGTCGATGCGATCGCCAACAGCGTGATCGCGATGGTGCCCGACTGGATGGGACCGTACATGGCGGTGGTCACCGCGGTCCGAGCATCCCGTTCACGTTCTTCGTGTCGATGATGTGTTCTACTTCGGGATCCTGCCGATCCTGGCCAAGACCGCGTCCGTCTACGGCATCGGCCACGTCGAGATCGCCCGGGCCTCGCTGGTCGGCCAGCAGGTCCATCTGCTGAGCCCGCTGGTGGCCTCGACCTATCTGCTGGTCGGGCTGGCCAAGGTGGAGTTCGGCGACCACCAGCGGTTCACGCCGCCGTGGGCGCTGTCGGCCGCGTTGGTGATGCTGGCGTCGATGCTGGTGCTCGGCGTCATCCCGTTGATAGGACATGCGCCATGAGCCTGAACGCCGATATCCGCAACATCCTGTACGCCAGCGATCTGGACGAGGGCTGCGAGACCGCGCTGGCCTGCGCGATCAGTTTCGCCAACCGGCTGGGCGCCCAGTTGAGGGTGCTGACCGTGATCGACGAGCAGCGCGAACGCTCGCTGGTCGAGATCGATTCGCACGTGCCGCAATCGATGCTCGACCAATACCACGATGATCGCGCGCAGCGCGCGCTGGCGTACATCCAGTCGCAGGTCGCCGCGTTCTACGCGGTGCGGCCGGACGAAGTGCCGCAGAACCCGATCACCGAGCTGATCGTTCGTGAAGGCGACGACGTGCCGAAAGCGATCCTCGACGAAGCCGAACGCAGCGGCGCCGATCTGATCGTCATGACCTCGGACGGCAAGGGGCTGCTGGCCAGCCTGCTGTTCGGCGGGGCCGCGCAGCAGGTGCTGCGCCGTACGCGCAAGCCCTTGCTGCTGCTGCCGACGGGGGCGAGCTGATGGCCGGAACGAAGCGAATCGCGCCGGCGCGCGACACCCGACGGCCGCCGCTGCCGCGCCGCGCGGCGCTGGGCCGGCTGGCGGCCCTGGGGGCGGCTTCGTCGATCGCCGCCTCCGCGCGGGCGCAGGACGACGAGCTGCTCCGCTACGCGCCGCGCGCCGGCGTGCCGGCCGGTTACCCGGCCGCCTACGCGACGACCGTGCGCGCCGCCGAAGACGAAGGGCGGCTGATCGTCCACTCGACGACCGACGAGCGCGTGGCGACGCCATCGGTGGCCGACTTCCGCCGGCTGTATCCGCGCATCGCCGTCGCTTACGAAGACCTGAACAGCACGAGCTGTACCACCCTGTTCATCGCCGAGAACCAGCTCGGCCGCGAGGCGGCCGACGTGCTGTGGAGTTCGGCGATGGACCAGATGGTGGCGCTGGCCGTCGACGGGCACGCACTGACCTACGATTCGCCCGAAGGCGCGCGCCTGCCCGCCTGGGCGCGATGGCAGGATCGCCTGTGGGCCAGCACTTATGAGCCGGTGGTGTTCGCTTATCACAAGCCCTCGCTGCCCGAGGGCGAGGCGCCGCGCAGCCACGCGGCGCTGGCGCGATGGCTGGCGGACGCGGGGGCGCGCGGGCCGGGCGGCGTGGTCGGTTATGACGTCCAGAATCCGGCGTCGGTTACTTCCTCGCCGCGCAGGACGCCGCCGCCAACGCCGACGCGTTCTGGGCGACCGCGCAGGCGATGGGCGCTGCCGATCCGCGGCTGCTGTTGACCACCGACGCGATGGTCGGCCTGATCGCCGATGGTCGGGCGCGGTTCGGCATCAACCTGCTCGGTGCCTATACGGTCGCGCGGGCGCGCGGCCTGCCGACGCTGGGCGTGATCTTTCCCGAGGACTACACGCTGGTCACGTCGCGCGTGCTGCTGATCAACGCGAAGGCCGAGCACCCGAACGCCGCCCGCCTGTGGCTCGACTATCTGCTGTCGCGGCGAGGCCAGACGGTGATGGCGTCCGCGTCCCGGCTCTACGCGCTGCGCGAAGATGCCCAGGGCGAGACCACCGGCGCATCGCTGCGCGACATGCTGGGCGCGCGCGCCCGCCCGGTCGCGCTCGGACCGGAACTGGCCGCACCGCTGGCCAACGCGGCCTACCGCGATTTCATCCTGCGCTGGCGCGCGGCGCTCGGGCGCCACGCTTGACGGCGGTTCCGCCGTCAGGCCGATCCCATCCGGTTGACTTCCTATTGGTCTCGAACTGATAGGTGTCGTCGAAGGAGGGAGCACAGGAATGGGCAACGCACGAGGGCCGCACCGAATCCTCATCGCCGGCGGTGGCGTGGCGGGCGAGATCGCCTCGTCACTGGCCCGGCACTGGCGGCACCGCCGCGGTGCGCCGTCGGTCACGCTCGTCGATCGGGATTCGGCGCATGTGTGGAAGCCGATGCTGCACATGATCGCCGCCGGAACCCGCGATATCTCGCAACAACAGACGCCCATCTGGCGCAGGCCCGGGACGCGGGCTTCGCATTCCAGCCCAGAGAATTTGCGGCCTGGATCGCGCTCGCCGTGAACTGCGGATCGCCCCGATGCACGCCGACGACGGCCGTCTGCTGATTCCGGAAAGAACGCTCGGCTACGACACGCTGATCGTCGCGGTGGGCAGCCAGGCCAATGACTTTCGTACGCCCGGTGCCGCCGACCATTGCTTCAGGATCGACTCGCGTCTGCAGGCCGAAGCCTTCAACGGGAGATCCGGCTGCGCATCCTGCAATGCCTGGCCCAGGACGAGCATTTGTCGATCGGTATCGTCGGCGGAGGCGCCACCGGCGTCGAACTCGCCGCCGAGCTGGTGCAATTGATGGAGTTCGCGATCGCCTATGGGGCGCAGGACCTGGCCTCGCGGATTTCGGTCACATTGATCGAAAGCGGGGCGCGCCTGCTGGCGGCCTTCCCCGAAGATATTTCGGAAGCGACCCGGCAGCGCCTGCAGGGCCTGGGCGTGACGGTCAAGACCGGAACCGCCGTCAAGGCCGTCGACGAGACGGGATTCGTGCTCGGCGATGGCGGCCGTCTGCAGGCGTCGCTGAAGATATGGGCGGCTGGCGTCAAAGGGCCGCAATTCCTGTCGAGCTTCGGCGGTCTGGCCGTCAGCGCGGCCAACCAGTTGCTGGTCGAACCGAACCTGAGAACGACATCGGACGAAAGGATCTACGCGGCAGGCGATTGCGCGAGCCTGACGTTGCCCGGTCACGACAGGCCGCTTCCTCCGACCGCGCAGGTCGCCCATCAGCAGGCGCGACACCTGATCCGCCACCTGCCGCGCGCGATCGAGCACCGCGAGTCGATGCCGGCCTTCGTCTATCGCGATTTCGGCGCGCTGGTTTCGCTGGGCGACTACGATGCCTACGGTTCGCTGGGAAAATTCGGCTTCCTCAAGGGCGCCACGATCCACGGGCGCCTGGCGCAGCTCAGCCATATCCTGCTCTATCGCAGCCACCAGGCCCGCCTGCACGGACTCTGGGGCGGCAGCCTCTTATGGCTGGTCGATCTGCTGAACTCCCAGGTGCGCGCGCCGATCCGGCTGGATTGACCAGGGGGTGGCGTTCATGAACGCCGTCGTGCGACGCCGATTCGCACCAGCGCGATGAAGGCGGCCACCGACGTGGCCGCCGCCAGTCCGATCGCCCACCACGAGCCGCCGTCGCCGTCGGTCCAGGGCAGGCTGCTGGTGTTCATGCCGAAGACGCCGGCGATCAGCGTCGGCGGCAGCAGCAGCGCGCTCATGATCGACAGCAGGTACAGATGGCGATTGGTCTGTTCGGCCATGTCCATCGCGATCTGATCGCTGAGCAATCGGGCGCGCTCCTGGATCGCTTCGATGTCGTGGGCCAGGCCGTCCAGCCGCTGCGCGAGCCGGGCGGCGGCCGCGCGCAGGCTGGTCTCGAAATCGATGCGCCGCTCGCGCGCATCGACGGCTGCGTCGTCCTCTTCGTCGACGTCGGCGCGCGAGTCGTCGATCTCCTCCTGCGCGAACTTCTCGAACATCGTCTTCATCGGCGCCAGTTGCCGGCGCATCGCGACCGCGGTGCGCCGCATCGGCGCGAGACGGCGGCGTTCGTCGTGCGGATCGTCGTCGAGGACCTGGTCCTCGATATCGTCGAGCGCCTCGGCCATTCGGCCCAGGACGAGCTCCGTCAACCTGGCGAAGCGGACGACCATCTTCTCGACCAGATCGATCGGTTCATCCGGCTTCAACTGATTGAGCGACAGATGGCGGCGCACCTGCTCGACCGAGTGCAGTGGGTGGCGGCGGCCGCTGACCAGCAGCCGCGGCGTCATCGCGAAGAACAATCGGCCGAACGACAGTTCCTCGTGGCTGAGGTGCTGCTCGTCCTCGGGCACCGATTCGTGATGCAGATCGGTCAGCACGCCGATCAGCGTATCGTCGACCAGTTCCAGCCGGGGATGCGGATCGTCGATCAGCAGCACGTCGCGTGCTTCGGCGACGAGGCTGGAAGCTCGTTCGATCCAGTGCTTGGCCCGCTGGTCCGCGAGGTTCAGGTGGATCCAGCACCAGTCGTCGCCGTCCGCCTGCAGGCGGTCGAGCGCGTCGGCGACCTCGTCGTCGGCGAGGCGCCGCGCGACACCGCGCTGATCGAAGCGATAAGCGGAAACGATTCCAGGCAGTTCTCTTGACATCATCGAGCGGCGGGCACCGGTCGGGACAGGGGAGGGGGTGGTCCGGCCGCCGCACGGCCGCTTCCGGGGGCGGCCCCTTCGATCGACATGCCGCGCCGAGGGCAGCACCCTAACGCGGCCGGATGACAATTCCGTGTCAACGGATCCACGGCCCCCGCGTGCCGACGCTGACGGACTGACGGACTGACGGACTGACGGACTGACGGACTGACGGACTGACGGACTGACGGACTGACGGACTGACGGACTGACGGACTGACGGCCAGCGTGTCATTCGCGATGCGAGCCCCTTCATCAAGCAGTCACCGCGGCTCCTTATGTTGGTGTCCATCTCACGAACCGGGATGAGCCCATGCCGACACCTGAACGACCGATCCGATCGCTTGCCGTTGCGCAGGCGAGTGCACGTTCGTACTCGCAGGCGAGTATCCGCCCGTACCGTCTGGCCGCCGTTTTCGCCGCCGCATGCCTGCTGTCCGCTTGCGGCGGTGGTGGTGGCAGTGAAGCGGGTATCGCGGCCGCGGCCGCCGATTCCGGCAAGCTATCGGTCAAGACCGCGACGCTCGACGGTTCGGCGCCGCTGGTGATCGGCCATCGCGGTTTCCCGGGCGAGTATCCGGAGGAGACGCAGCCGGCCTACCAGGGAGCGGCCGACGTCGGCGCCGATTCGCTGGAGCTCGATCTGCACCTGACCAGGGACTGCGTGCTGGTCGCGCGGCACAATCCCTGGCTCAGCGACAACACCAACATCGCCAGCGTCGCCGCGGCCGACCCCGAAGTGATGGCGCGCAAGCGCACGGTGCCGGGGCGATGGGTCGATGTGAAGTACGACCTCGCCAGGTTCGGCGGGCCGCCGCGGTATCTGACCGACCTGACCGATCCGGCCGATCCGAAGTCGGTGCTCGAGTCGCTGATCGTCGACGGCGAAGACCATACCGGCGACTGGTCGATCACCGATTTCACGTTGAGCGAAGTGAAGACCTGGCTGCGCGGCACCACTTATGACGCCGCCGCCGAGAGGCCGACCATCGACAACGGCCGCTACCCGGTACTGAGCTTCCAGGAAGTGATCGACATCGCGCGCGTGAAGAGCGCGGCCGTAGGCCGCACGTTGTCGGTCTATCCGGAAGCGAAGAATCCGTACTGGAACAACCAGCAGGCGATCGCCAACGGTCGATGCCGCCGGCACCGGTCATCCGTTCGAGGATGCGATCCTGAAGGCGATCGAGCTGAACCGGCTCAATGATCACGATGCGCCGATCTTCGTGCAGAGCTTCGATCCGGCCAGCCTCAAGTACCTGCGCAGCATGGGCTTGAAGACCAAGGTGGTGCAGTTGATCGACGGCAACGCGGTCGATACCGGACCGGGCAGGTGATCTACAAACCGACGATGCGTACAACTTCGTCGACGGCATCCGTACAGCGGACGCTGGCCGGCGACGGACGTTTCTTCGGAGACATGCTGACGCCGGGCTCGCCGTCGAGCACGCCGATGGTATCGGTCCGTGGAAGCCGCAGGTGATGTCGTGGCGGATCGTGCCGTTCCGCCGACCGATGCCGACGGCAAGCCGTTCACCGGCTCGATGGCCGACGTCAACAGCGTGGCGCCGACCTCGCTGATTGCCGATGCGCACCGGGCCGGCCTGTTCGTGCACAGCTTCACCTTCCGCGACGAGACCCGTTATCTTCCGGGCTTGTACGGCGGCGACCCGAAGCAGGAGCTGGTCCAGTTCTTCGCGGCCGGCATCGATGGCGTGTTCGCCGATTTCGCCAACACGGCGGTCGCGGCGCCGCGACTACCTGGTGCAAAGCGGGCAGTGATCCGGCCGGGTCCGTAGTCGTCCGGTCCGATGGACCGGAACGCGCGGCGGTGACGGGCCGCGCGGCGCGCTCACGGCGCGGTGACGACGAATACGGGATTGAAGCCAGCCTCGTCGAGCCGGTCGGCCAGGCGAGCGGCCAGGTGGAGATCGTCGCCGCGAACCAGCACCGGCCGGTCGTGCGGCGCGGCGCGGACGCCGGTGAGGGCGTCCTCGATGGCCTGCTCGCCGCAGCAGCGAACGCGCAGGCTGATCACGTTGCCGGGCAGCATGCGTTCATGGGCGAGCGCCTGCGCCTCCGTGACGTACAGGCCGCTGCGGGTGCGATTTTCGGGCTTGTCGGGTATCGCGCGGGGAACCGGCAGCAGAGGAACGCCGTCGTTGTCGAGCAGCGGGGCGATGATTTCGGCGCCGGAGGTCGAAGGCGGCGCGCCGGCGGCTTGCTGGGCCTGAACGCCGAGGCCGAGGGTCAGGCCGAGCGTGGCGGCAATGAGATGCGGAGTCATGTCGTTTCCTCGAGTGATGCTCCCCTGGGTTTCTGAAGACAAAGCGTCACCGTTGGCGCAGGGGAGTGCGCCAGCCGCTGTTGCTGATTCAGTGGGTTCCAGCCAGTGCCGGGATGCGGATGACCGCTTGCTTACCCTCGACCGGAATGGAAAAAAAGTATCACGCGACCGTTCCGCGTCTCGTCACCAAAGTGGTGGAGAACGGGGGTGACTTCGGCAATAAACAAAAGGGATATACCGGCGATCCTCGGGGCGATGCGGATCGCGGTGGCTCTCAGGAAAACGACGCTGCGCTCGAATCCGCGAATCACGATCGGATCGTCATCGCGGAGCCCGGAAATAGACCCGCGCGGCATTCCCTCGATGAATGCCGCGCGGATTGTCCAGCGTGGTCGGCGCTATTCGGGAATATCGGGCTCGACGAGCGTGGCAAGCTGAAGCAGCGATTCCTGCCAGCCGAGATAGCACATCTCGGTCGGGATGACCTCGGGAATGCCGGCCTGCTCGATGTCGACTTCCGTTCCGCACGAAACCGCGCGCAGCTTCACCGTCACGCGCATTTCGCCGGGTAGATTGGGGTCGTCGAACCGGTCGTTGTATTCGATGAGCTCGTCGGGGACGAGCTTCAGGTATTCGCCGCCGAACGAATGGCTATGGCCGGTCGAGAAGTTCTCGAACGACATTCTGAAGCGGCCGCCGACCTTGCCGTCGAAGTCGTGGACGTGGCAGACGAAGCCGTACGGCGGCAACCACTTGGCCAGGGCCGCGCCGTGCGTGAACGCGCGGTAGACCTTGTCGGGTGTGGTGCGCAGCACGCGGTGAAGGCGAACGGTTCCGGTAGGCATGTTCGGGTCTCCTTGGGTCGATTGCGATGAAAAGGCGATCCCCTGGACTACTGGGCCCGCCCGTCGAAGTGGCGCACGGAGATGGCGTCGAGGTCGATGCCCTCCACGCAGCGCACGTTGATGGCCGCCATGATTGGTAGTGCATGGCGGTTTCTCCAGGAAGGGGCGGAGCGGTCGTGCTCAGGCCATCGAATGCAGGCCGATGCAGTTGCCCTCGGTGTCCACCACCAGCGCGCAGAAGCCGTAGGGGCCGATCGAGAACTTGGGCTTGTGCACCTGACCGCCCGCGGCTTCGACGCGCGACTGCTCCACGGCGCAGTCCTCGCAGCCGAAGTACACGAGCGTGCCGCCGCCGCCGGGCGAGACACCGTCCATGCGGACCAGCATGCCGCCGGTGCCGGGGGCGTCCATGTCCATCGGAAAGCTCAGCATCTCCATGTCGCCGGCTTCGCCCTCGGGCGCGGCCAGAGGCTCCAGCGTGCACTGGAATACGGCTTCATAGAACTTGCGTGCACGCGCGATGTCCTGCACATAGATCTCGAACCAGACGACGGGATTGGGTTTCATGGCTTGCTCCTGTGTAGGGGTAAGGAGGGCGGTAAGAGCTTCGATCTCGAATCAGGTGGCCTCGGCTTGGCTCGGGCAACGGTGGTACTCGAGCACGACCAGTCCTCTGGCGAACGATTGCGCGGATGCAAGCGACAAGGGACGCAGGCCGAGGTCCGGCGGGGCGAAGGATCGGCCCCGGCCAAGCAGCAGCGGAACGACCCGCAGTCGCAGCACGTCGACTTCGTTCGCGCGCAGCAGCGCATCGCTCAACTGCAGGCTGCCCCAGACGATCAGGTCGCCGGCGAAACGGTCGCGTAAACCGCGGACAGCCGCCACGCCATCGCCTCCGAGGATCTCGGCCGAATCGTCGGGCCCCCACGGAGCCGACGCGAGCGTGGAGGACACGACGAACTTGGGGCGTTCCCGGATCGGCGCCGCGACCGGTTCCGTCGCCGGATCCGCAGAGGGCCAGTAGTCGGCGAACATGCGGTAGGTTCTGGCGCCGAGGACGATGGCCGCGACGCCGGACAGCATCCGCAATTGCTCGGTGTCGGCTTCGTTGATCCAGTTCGCGTCGACGAAGAAGCCGATGCCGCCTTGTGCGTCCTCGGCGTAGCCGTCGAGGCTGACGATCTGCTCGACGATCACCTTGCCCATATTCGCCTCAGCCTTGTGCCGCGACGTTCACCATCCACGGCACGCCGAAGCGGTCGGTGACCATGCCGAAGCCGGGCGACCAGAAGGTCTGGGCGAACGGCATCGCCACCTGGCCGCCTTCGGCCAGGCCGTCGAACGCGCGCTTGCCCTCGGCCTCGGTCTCGACGCTGATCGATACCCACATGCCTTGCGGCTTCAGATAGCCGCCGCCGCAGGCTTCGGGGTCCTGGCCCGGCATGGCGGGCAGCGCGTCGGAGGCCATCAGGGCCTGCGCACCGACCTGCAGTTGTGCGTGCATCAGGCGGTTCTTGGCGGACTCGGGCAGCGGCGGCATGCCTTCGCCGGGCGGCATCTCGCCAAACGTGGTCTGGAAGACGATCTGGCCGCCGAACAGCTTGGCGTAGAAAGCCAGGGCTTCGGCGCAGTTGCCGTCGAAGTTCAGGTACGGAACGAATTGCATGATGTGTCTCCGATCGGTTGAAGGGGCAGGGGCTGCGATTCGGTCGTCGCGTGGACGATGTTCATATCCTAAGCGCTTAAATGTACAGTGTCCACATATATCTGAGCGCCGGGCGTCGTTCGCGTCTCTGCGCGCGCCGGTCGCCCGGCGAGCGATCGGCGGTACCGCCGTCAGGCCAACCGCGCCTTGTCCAGCCCGAACGCCTGGTCGCGGCTGCCCGGCGCGCTCCGGAACGCGACGTTGAGCCGGTTCCAGCCGTTGATCATCATCACGCGCAGCGTCAGGATCGTCAGCGCCCGGTCGCTGAAGTGCTCGTGAACGGCGGCGTAGAGCTCGTCCGACACGCCGTCGGGCTCGAGTCGGGTCAGCGCCTCGGTCCAGGCCAGCGCGGCGCGTTCCCGCACCGTGAACAGCGGCGATTCGCGCCAGGCGGCCACGTGATGGAGCCGCAATTCGCGTTCGCCGCGGATCCGGGCCTGCTTGACGTGCATGTCCACGCAGAACGTGCAGCCGTTCATCTGCGAGGCGCGCACGTCGACGAGCAATGCCAGCGTTTCGTCGATCTCGCCGGTGGCGGCGATGGCCTGGCCGATGCCGCCGAGTCGCGCGATGAACTCGGGCACCTGTTCAGCGGGATCCAGGCGGGGGCGGGGTGGCGAAATCGTCATGTCGTCTTCCTTGGTCGGAGGGGGTACGGATGTGGCGTTGCGCTCACCCTCCCAAGACGACGCGGGACGGCCGATCGTGACAACGGGCCGAAGCGCGAGCCGCTCCGGCCCGGCGGGCGGTCAGGCGCGCACGTTGCGCAGCTTGTCCGGATTGCGCTGGATGTAGATCGCGCCGATCCGGCCGGGCAGGCTCGCGGACGGCGCCAGCGTGATCGTCTGCATCAGCTCGCCGGTCCGCCCGCTGGTCACCAGGCAGCCGGGCAGGCCGTTGATGCGAGCCGGCTGCAGCCGCCATCCGCCGCTCGCCGGCAGCCGGGCGAAGCCGATCAGCGTCCTGGCGACGAGCGCGCCGCCGTGCAGCGGCCGCGGCACGGCGTGAACCTTGCCGCCGCCGTCGGTCATCAGGACGACGTCGTTCGCCAGTACCCGGGCCAGCGCGTCGACGTCCAGCCCGCGGACCGCTTCGCTGAACGCGCCGAACAGACGCCGGTGCTCGTCCTCGCTGACCGCGCGGCGAGGGTGCTCGGCCCGTACGCGCTGGCGTGCGCGACTGGCGAGCTGCCGGCAGGCGACCGGGCTGCGCCCGAGACGCAGCGCGATCTCGTCGAAGTCCTCGTCGAAGACGTCGTGCAGCAGGAAGGCGGCCCGCTCCAGCGGCGACAGGCGTTCGAGCGCGAGCAGGAAGGCCACCGACACGTCCTGCGCGAACTCGGCCCGTGCTTCGGGATCGGCGGACCAGTCGCCGCCCGCCGGGTCGTCGACCAGCGGCTCGGGCAGCCAGACGCCGACGTAGCGTTCGCGCCGCGCGGCGGCCGAGCCCAGCTTGTCCAGGCACAGGTTGGTGACCAGCCTCGACAGGTAGGCCCGGTCGTTCTGGATCTGCCGCTCGTCGACGTCGGCCCAGCGCAGCCAGGCGTCCTGGACGATGTCCTCGGCCTCGGCACGCGAGCCGAGCATCCGGTAGGCAAGGGCGCGCAACGGGCGCGCGTGCTCGCGGTCGAATCGCCGCGCGCGATCGGCGAGGGGAGGGTTGGGGTCCGGCGTCATGGTGCGGGTCTCGGCTCGGGCAGCCGCCGCGACGGTGCGGCGGCATCGGAGACAGACGACGCGGCGCACCGGATCGTGACATCACCCGATGCGCGACGAGGCTGCCGGTCCGGTGTTGGGCCGGCCGTTGCCCGGAGGACTTACCGCGTGGCCGGCTCGGTGTCCGTCGGCCAGTAGTGACTGTCCGGCAGCGCACGGGCGCCGAAGATCGCCTGGCCGACGCGAACCACGGTCGCGCCTTCCTCGATCGCGATCTCGAAGTCGCCGGACATGCCCATCGACAACTCGTCCAGGCCGATGCCGGCGGGCGCGTCCTGGCGCAGGCGATCGCGCAGATCGCGCAGCAGCACGAAGCATCGGCGTACCCGCTCGGCGTCGGACGAGAACAGCGCCAGCGTCATCAGCCCGCGCACGCGCAGCGCGGAGAACGCCGGCAGCGCTTCGATGAAAGCGGGGACGTCCTCGGGCGCCAGGCCGTACTTGCTGGCCTCGCCCGAGGTGTTGACCTGGACGAACACGTCGAGCGAGCGGCCTTCGGCCTGCAGCCGCTTGTCGAGCGCCTCGGCCACGCGCAGGCTGTCCAGCGCCTGGAACTCGGCGGCGAAACGCGCGACCAGCTTGGCCTTGTTCGTCTGCAGGTGGCCGATGACCGACCAGCGCAGGTCGGTCAGGTCCTGCATGGCCTCCCATTTGCGGTGGGCTTCCTGCACCTTGTTCTCGCCCAGCATCCGGCAGCCCGCCGCGTAGGCCAGGCGCAGCGTGGTGTCGGGCTTGGTCTTGCTGACCGGCAGCAGGCGGACCCGGGCCGGATCGCGCCCGGCCCGATGACAGGCCGCGTCGATGCGCGCCCGGACGGCCGCGAGGCTGTGGCGCAGGTCGTCGACGGTCAGCGCCTGCGGGTAGCGACCGTGCTGGTCGTGGTGAGTGAGCGTGTCGGTTGGCATCGGATCGGGATCACGGCTGCCGCCCGCCGGAACGGCGCGTTCCGAGCGGCGGCCGGCCTGGGCGAGCGGGTGCTCGGGTCGGAATCCGATATGGTAGGCCAGGTCCTCGCCCGGTCAGAATCCGTGAACGAATCGGACGCGACCGAGCGGGCGGGGCTGGTTCGTTCGCAGATTCTCAGGGCACGAGCACCGCGCGGCCGTGGATCCTGCCTTCGCGCAGGCGCTGGTAGACGTCGACGGCCTGCTCGAGCGGGAAGCTCTCGACGTCGGCGCGGATCCGGCCGGCCTCGGCCAGGGCGATGACCTCCATCAGCTCGGTGCGCGTGCCCCAGTACGGCACGTTGACCTCGCAGCCATAAGGTGGCTGGTTGGCCGCGTAGTGCAGGATGCCGCCGCCGAGCCCGACGATGCTGACCCGGCTGCCGCGTCCGACGACGCGCGCGCACAGGTCCACGGTCGGCTGCACGCCGACGAAATCCAGCGCGACGTCGGCGCCGCGTTCGCCGACCAGCTCGCGGATCGCCTCGGCGGCCTGCTTCGCGTCGCCGGTGTTGATCGTGTGGTCCGCGCCCAGCGCGCGCGCGTGAGCGAGCTTGTCGTCGTCGATGTCGCAGGCGATCAGGCGGGCGGGGCTCAGCGTCTTGAGAAGCTGCACCGCCATGTGGCCCAGGCCGCCGACGCCGATCAGCAACACGTCCGCCCCCGGCCTGAGCCAGGGTAGCGCGGCCTTGATCGCGTGATATGGGGTCAACGCGGCGTCGCTGAGCGGCGCGGCCTGGACCGGGTCGAGCTTGCCCAGCGGCACCAGCAGCCGGGGCGAGGGCACGATCATGTACTCGGCCATGCCGCCGTCGGCCCCCAGGCCGCCGCCCATCACCGGCATCAGACTGGCGTGCTGCTCGCAGTAGTTCTCGGCCGATCGCTGGCAGGCGTGGCAGCCGCCGCAGCCCCACGGACCGTACACTGCCACCGCGTCGCCTTCCTTCCATCCCTTGACGCCCTCGCCGAGCGCCGCGATGTGGCCGGCGTTCTCGTGTCCCAGCGTGAAGGCGTAGGGGAACGGCGTATGGTCGAGCACGTGCAGGTCCGAATGGCAGACGCCCGCGCCGCCGACGCGCAGCAGCACCTCGCCGGGCCCCGGGGTCGGCGTCGGCAGGTCGACGACTTCGGCCGGGCGGCCGGCCTGGATGTAGCGAACGGCTTTCATGATGGATTCTCCAGTCTGATGGCCGGCGCGAGCCGGGCGGGGTAGGTCGGGGTAGGTCGGGTGGGTTCGTCGGGCATTGTCCAGCATGACCGGCGTGGGCACCAGACCGGATCCGCGGCCCCGTCGTTCCGTAAATCGCACCCGCAACCGGTCGGGCGGCGATCGCGTCGGCCCGCCGCGTCGGCCCGCGCTCAGGGTTCGGCGTGCAGGTCGCGATACAGCCGCGGCGAGACGCCGAAGCGCCGTTCGAACAGCCTGCCCAGCCGGCTGGCCGGAAAGAGCCCGACCTGCGCGGCGACGCGCTTGAGCGTCGTGCCGCGCGACAGCAGCAGCCGGGCGGCATCGAGCCGGGCGATCTCGACGAAACGGGCCGGCGTCTGGCCGGTCGCCGCGAGGAAACGTCGGTGCAGCGTTCGTTCGGACAGGCCCGCGCGGGCGGCCAGCGCGGGGACGTCGAGCGGGGTTTCCAGGTGCGCGTGGATCCAGTCGATCAGCTCGGCGAACGGGCCGTCGGCGCGCATCTGGGCCTTCAAGACGGGGCTGAACTGCGATTGGTGGCCGGGACGGCGCGCGTACAGGACGAGCCGCTTCGCGACCGCGCCGGCGGTCTCGCCGTCGAGATCGCGCGAGACGATCGCCAGCGCCATGTCGATGCCGGTCGTCACGCCGGCGGACGTCCAGAGCCGGCCGTCCTCGACGTACAGCGCATCGGGATCGACGTCGACCTCGGGAAAGGCCCGGGCGAGCGGGACGCAGCCGTCCCAGTGCGTGGCGACGCGGCGCCCGTCGAGCAGGCCGGCGGCGGCCAGGACGAAGCTGCCGGTGCAGACCGAACCGAATCGCCTCGCCCGGGCGGCCAGGACGGGCAGCGCGTCGCGCAGGACCGGATCGGCCATCGCGGCCAGCAGCG
>JASGFT010000117.1:0-15520 GCA_047605425.1 Burkholderiaceae bacterium
GGGCCGGGGCGCCGGGCGCGCCCGGCCCGGGCGCTCACACCCGCGCCTCGGCGGTCGAATCCGCCGAGGCCGACGAGGCTTCGCAGACGAGTTCCTCGCCGGCAGCGGGTGCCGCCGCGGCGATCGCCGCCTTCAACGCTTCGGCGAAATTGACCACGTTGCTCGGCGGCGAAGGCCGATCGGCCGCGACGACGGGCGAGGCGCAAGCGTCGCTGGCAACGATGCCATTGACAGCGGCAGCGGCACGCTCACCGACGATGTCGTCGGCAACCGCATCGGCCCGCCGATCCGCGGTCTCGCCAGCGGATGCGACGGCGACCGATCCAGCGGCGGGCTCCGCGGCGGATTCAACGACGGATTCAACGACGGATTCAACGACGGATTCGACAGCGGATTCCGCGGCGGCACTGGCGATCGACGACTTCGCGAGTCGTGCCTCGACGGCTTCGACCAGCGCGGCAGGCAGCGCGGCCACGTCGCGATGGCTCGCCGTCACGACCAGATCGGATTCGGCATACGCGCGCAGTTGCTCGAGCACGCCCGCCTGAGCGGAATCGTCGTCCAGCGACGCATCGCCACCGACGTCACCGACATTCGGCGCAAGGGTGATTAGCTGAGCCGCCTCCTGACGCGACACCTCGGCCTCGATTTCTGCGCGAGCGCGCGCCTCGGCTTCCTCGCGAGCTTTCGTCTCGGCCTCCTCGCGAGCTTTCGTCTCGGCCTCCTCGCGAGCTTTCGCCTCGGCCTCCTCGCGAGCTTTCGCCTCGGCTTCCTCGCGGGCTCTCGCTTCGGCCTCCTGCGCGGACACGACCGCCGAGAATGCCGCCGAAGCGATCGCGACCTCGGTCATCTCGGGCGCTTCGTCGAAATCCTGCGCCAGCAGCTTGTGGATCGTCTGCGCCAGCTCCGACAGCACCGATTGCTGCTGCTCGACCTGGGCGCGCGCCTCGTCGATCTCGGCGATCCGGCCTTCGAGGTTCTCGCTGGCGTCGAGCACGCGTCGCACCGAATCGAGCCGCCGGCGCAACTGGATCTGATGCTCGCGCACCTGGCCTTCGATCGGCGACATCACCGCGCGCAGCCAGATCTCCAGCTCGGTATGCGATTTCGCGTAGACCTCCTTGATCCGCGCGGCCACCGATTCGAAGAAGCGCTTCATCAGCACGCGCCGCTCGGTCGTCATCAGGCTCAGCGCGCCGAACTGATTGCGGTACAGCGCTTCGATCGCGTTCAGCTCGACATCGAAGCGGCGCACCGAGAACAGCATCGGCGTCCCCAGCGCGAAGCCTGCTCGGCGTTGAAGGTCGTGTACATCGCCGTCATCATCGCGCCGATTCGTCGCTGCGGCGGCCCAACCCCTCGAAGTCGGCGCGCGCGGCGGCCAGCAGGCTGCGCATGCCCTCGCGCAGGCCCAGCGAGAAATTGCTGGTGCGCATCACTTCGCGCGCCGTCTGCGTGTGCCGGCGCAGGTTGTCGATCGACACCGTCGCGTAGGCCGCCTGCGAATGACGGACGAACACGGCTCGCAAGGCCTGCAACTGCCGCAGGCCCTTCTCGAAATCGGCGCGCTCGCCCTTGATGCGCGCGGCCATCACGTCGACGACGTTGCGGTTCTTGCCGCGCAGGCTGTTCAACTCGAACAACTGCTCGACGTTGTTGCGACGGCGCGACTGCAGCACCGAATGCGCGACCGAATGCAGTTCGTTGAACGCGCGCTCGACGTGCTCGCGCACGACGGCGCGCTGGCGCGGCACCAGGTCCGTCGACAGCGCGTGCTCGAGCGCGGGCAGGCGACTGCGCGCCAGCAGCGCGGCATCCTGGTGGATCTTGGCGGCCAGGCCCTTCTGCGCGGACACCGGATAGATCTGCTCATCGGGCAGCGCCAGCGTACGCGCGACCGACTCGACCTGCTGGCGGATCTCGCGATCGATCTGCTCGGGCGCGCGCAGGTCGTCCCAAAGGCCGTCGATCTTGTTGAGCACGACGTAGCGGCCGCTGCGATGCGTCGCCGAGATGTTCTCGCGCCACACCTCGATGTCCGAGCGCGTGACGCCGGCATCGGCGGCCAGCACGAACAGCACGGCGTCGGCGCTGGGAATCAGATTCAGCGTCAGTTCCGGCTCGTTGCCGATCGCATTGAGCCCGGGCGTGTCGATGACGACCAGCCCCTGCTCGAGCAACGGATCGGGGATGTTGACGATCGCATGCCGCCAGCGCGGAATGTCGACCAGCCCCTGCGCATCGGGCCGCACCGGCTGGTCCGGATCCTCGGGGTCGTACAGCCCCAGCGCCGTCGCCTCGGCGACCGGCACGCTCCGCGTCTCGCGGACCGCATCGAAAGCGGCCGCGACCGAGTCGACGTCTTGCGGCTCCAGCCCGATCTCGGTCCACCCGGCCTCGTCCTCGCGCAGGTCCGCGAGCGAAACGTCGCGCAGCCGCGTCTCGATCGGCAGCAGCCGGATCGACGGCTTACGGCCGCGGTCGTACATCAGCTCGGTCGGGCACATCGTCGTGCGCCCCGCCGACGACGGCAGGATCCGCCGGCCGTAGCCCGAGAAGAACAACGCGTTGATCAGCTCGGATTTGCCGCGGGAGAACTCGGCCACGAAAGCGACCGACATCCGCTCTTCCTTCAGCCGACGCTGGATCTGCTCCAGGCGCGACTTCAGGCTGGGATCACCGAGGCCATGCTCGCCCAGCCATTGCTCATAGCGCCGCAGGGCCTGCGAAACCTGCTGGCGCCATTGCGCATAGGCATTGACCCGAGATTCGAAGTTGAACGAAGAAGATCTCATGCGATCGATCTTTGCACAGCGCCCGCCGGCCTCCCAGATCACTTGAGGGTCGTGCCGCCGCGCGGCATATTCCGGACGCCAGGCGGCCCCGCGATGTTGCCGTGCGCCGCGAATCGCGACGGCTACCGCGAGCGAGGCTCGGCATTCTTCGGTCGTGTCCGACAGGCGGATAGGGATGAAAGACCCCCCGCCTCAAGCTTGGCAGCGCGGACAGAAATACGTCGCCCGCCCCTGCTGCCGGATCACCCGGATCGGCATGCCACAGCGCCGGCACGGCTGCCCGTCACGCGCGTAGACGAGCGCGTCGACCTGCGCGTAGCCGGGCTCGCCGTCGGTCGACACGTAGTTGCGAAGCGTGCTCCCGCCGCGCTCGATCGCGATCGTCAGCGTCTGGCGGATCGCCTCGGCCAGCGCGCGGTAGCGCGGCCGGCTGATGCGTCCGGCGGCCAGCGTCGGCCGGATCCCCGCGCGAAACAGGCTCTCGGACGCGTAGATGTTGCCCACGCCGACGACGACCGCTCCGGACAGCAGGAACTGCTTGACCGGCACGATCCGGCCGCGGCTGGCCTCGTACAGCAGGTCGCCGTCGAAGCCCGGCGACAGCGGCTCGACGCCCAGGCCGGCCAGCAGCGGATGCGCGTGCACCGGGCCGGACGCGGCCTCGTGCCAGACCATCGCGCCGAAACGGCGCGGATCGTTGTAGCGCAGCGTGCCGCGATCGAATACCAGGTCGACGTGATCATGCCGCCCGACGGCTCCGGGCTCGGGCAGGAAGCGCAGGCTGCCCGACATCCCCAGGTGCACGAGCAGCCACCCGGACGAGAAATCCAGCAGCAGGTACTTGCCGCGCCGCCCGATCTCGACCAGCGGCCGATCGCGCGGCCCGGTCGCCAGATCGCCGGCGACCGGCCAGCGCAGGCGCGGCTCGCGCACGTCGACGCGGCGCAGCGTGTCGCCCTGCAGTGAACGCTGCAAGCCGCGTCTGACGATCTCGACTTCGGGAAGTTCCGGCATCGCTTGCCCTGCCGATCGATGAGGCGGGCGGCCGCCTGCCTCGTCCGCCGGACGGCCCGGCGTTCGGTTGCCCGGCAGTGTAATTCAACCTAAGATCCGTCCATGAAATCGACCTTGCTGATCGCCTCCGTGTCGGCGGCCCTGCTGCTGGCCGGTTGCGCGGGCATGTCGCCCGCGCCCGCGGCCAAGGGCGACGACAAACCCGCCGCCATCGCCCGCCAGGGCGCCGGCGACAACGAAAACAACGACGACGCCGGCAACGACGGCGGCGCGGACGAAGGCGGCGGCGCGACCAGGCCGGACGCGGGCTCGCCGTCAGCCGGCGTCGGCATCGTCGAGCCGCCCGATGCCGACGGGCCGCTTCCGAAGGTCGACCTGACGCGCGAGGTCATGTTCCAGGTGCTGGCCGCCGAGATCGCCGCGCAGAACGGCCAGCTCAGCGCGGCCACGGCCACCTACCTGTCGCTGGCCGAATCGATCCGCGATCCGCGTCTGGCGCGGCGCGCGACCGAGCTGGCGCTGTCCGAGAAATCGCTCGATCACGCGATGCGCGCGGCGCGGCTTTGGCACGAGTTGTCGCCCGATTCGACGAACGCCACGCAGACCATCGAAGCGCTATGGTTGGCCACCGGCCAGTTGTCCGAGGCCGAGCCGCTGATCGCCTCGCGGCTGGCGCGCGCCCGGGCGGTGAACACGCTGCCCGAAAGCTACCAGCAGCTCGCGCGGCTGTTGGCCCGCTCCAGCGATTCGGCCGGCGCGCTGGCGCTGCTCGAACGTGTCAGCCAGCCCGACCAGGAACTGCCCGAGGCGCACCTGGCGCTGGCCGGCGTCGCGGCCGCGGGCGGCGACAACGACCGCGCGGCCAGCGAAGCCGAGCAGGCATTCAAGCTGCGCCCCGACAGCGAGCACCTGGCGATCCTGACGGCCCAGTACCTGCAGCAGAGCACGCGCGGCAACCGCGGCGCCGAGCAACTGCTTGCCGGCTTCCTGGGCCGGCAGCCCGGCGCGCTCGAGGTCCGTTTCGCGTACGCCCGCGTGCTGGCCGCGCAGAACAAGACCGAAGAGGCCAGCCGCCAGATGAACCTGGCCCTCAAGCAGGAGCCATCCAATCCGGCGATCCTGCTGTCGATGGCGCAGCTTTCGTACCAGCTCAAGCAGTCGCGCGCCGCCCAGGGCTACCTGGACCGCTACCTGGCGCTGCCGCCCGACGTGCAGCGCGACAACTCGACCGCGTGGCTGTTCCACGCGCAGATCGCCGAGGACGAGCAGCGCCTCGACGACGCGCAGCGCTGGCTGGCCAAGATCACCCGCGGCGAGCAGTTCCTGCCGGCGCTGTCGCGACGGGCGCTGCTGATGGCGCGCCAGGGCAAGGTCGATGAAGCCCGCGAGCTGCTGCGGTCGACGACGGTCACGACGAACCGCGAGCGCAACCAGTTGACCAGCGCCGAGGCGCAGGTGCTGCGCCAGACCGGCCAGTACCAGGCCGCGTTCGACGTCCTCGACCAGGCGCTGCAGCGCCAGCCGGACAACCCCGACCTGCTGTACGACCAGGCGATGGCGGCCGAGAAGATCAACCGCATCGACGTGCTCGAAACCAGCCTGCGCAAGCTGATCGCGCTGCGGCCGAACCAGGCGCACGCGTACAACGCGCTCGGCTACACGTTCGCCGACCGCAACGTCCGCCTGGACGAGGCGCAGGCGCTGATCGACAAGGCGCTGGCGCTGGCGCCCGACGACCCGCACATCGTCGACAGCCTGGGCTGGCTGTACTACCGGCAGGGCAAGCTCGACCGCGCGGTCGAGGTGCTCAGGCAGGCGTATACGCTCAAGCCCGAGCCGGACATCGCCGCGCACCTGGGCGAGGTGCTGTGGCAGTCGGGCAAGACGGCCGAGGCGCGCGAGATGTGGGCCGCCGCGATGAAGGCCGATCCGACCAACGAAACGCTGAAAGAGACGCTGGCCCGGCTAAACGTCTCGCTCTGACGCGGACCGCCGACCCGTGCCGCGGATCGTCTCGCCGATCGTCCTGTTGCTGGCGGCGCTGCTGGCCGGCTGCACGTCGCTGCTGGATCCGCGCGACGACGGCCGGGCGCCCGAGCACCGGTGGCGCGGCCGCTTCTCGCTCGTCGTCGAACCGTCGGCGCAGTTCGCCGAAGGTCAGCGCCACACCGGCAGCTTCGAGCTGTCGCAAGGAGCGCGTTTCACCGAGCTCGAGTTGCTGTCGCCGCTGGGCAATACGATCGCGTCGGCGCGCGAAACCGCCGACGCCGCCACGCTGCGCACCGCCGACGGCCGGCGCTACGACGCGCGCGACGCCGACGCGCTGACCGAGCAGATCTTCGGCTGGCGGGTCCCGGTCCGAAAGCTCCCCGACTGGCTGCAGGGCCGGATCGCCGACGTCACCGAGGCCGGCCCGAGCCCCGCGCAGCCGGCGGCCGGGGCCGACGACGGCTGGCGGGTCCGCTTCGATCAGTGGCGCACGGACGGCGCCGCGCCGCGGCCGTCCCGCCTCGTCATCACGTACCCGGACCGGGTCGTGCTGAGGCTGATCGTCGACGGCGACGACAACCGCTGACACGATCCCGTTCGCGACCGACGCCGCATGCCCGCCTTCCTGCACGACCTGCCCGCCCCCGCCAAGCTGAACCTGTTCCTGCACGTGACCGGACGGCGCGACGACGGCTACCACCTGCTCGAAACCGTGTTCGAGCTGATCGACCTGCGCGATTCGATCGACCTGGACGACGATCCCGGCGGCGCGATCACGCTGGCCACGCCGACGCCCGGCGTGCCGCCGGAGACCGACCTGACCGTGCGCGCCGCCCGCCTGCTGGCCGGCGAGGCCGGCATCGGCCGCGGCGTGCGGATCGCGCTGCGCAAGCGCATCCCGATGGGCGCCGGACTGGGCGGCGGCAGTTCGGACGCCGCCACCGTGCTGCGCGGGCTCAACACGCTATGGGACCTGCATTGGCCGAACGAACGGCTGGCCCGGATTGGGCTGGCGCTGGGTGCCGACGTACCGGTGTTCGTCGCCGGCCGGCCCGCGTTCGCGACCGGGGTCGGCGAGCGGCTGCTGCCGATCCCGCTGCCCGGCGCGCGCTACGTGTTGCTGATGCCCGACGCGCACGTGCCCACCGCGGCGGCATTCCAGGCCGACGATTTGACACGGGATACGAAGTCCCTCAAAATCGATAGTCTTTCGCAGCTAGGTCGGGTTCTCCAGGCCATCGAGCGCGGAAAAAACGATCTGCAAGCTGTCGTTGCCCGCCGGTATCCACCCGTCGAGCATGCGTTGGTGTTGCTGAGACAGGCGGCCCGTCACGCGGGCGCGTCTGACGCGGCGGTCCGGATGTCCGGCTCTGGCGCATCGGTTTTTCTGCCGGTCGATGGCGATGCCCAGGCCGCCCGGGTGATCGATCGCCTGAGCGCCGCGGGTGTGCGGACGGATCCGACCGGCGCATGCTCCGGTCGACCGGCCCCACGGGCCTGGGTGGTCGGATCATGGCGGGATCCGGCGGCCGATCGGTCGGCGGAGCAGTAACAGGCAGTACGCTTGGGGAGTCGCCAAGTTGGTTAAGGCACCGGATTTTGATTCCGGCATTCGAGGGTTCGAATCCTTCCTCCCCAGCCAGTCCTCCTCCTCCTCCACCGTTTCGGTGTCCATTTCATGCTTCCCGTGAATCGGCGCGGTTCAGAGCCTTCCATGCGCAAGGACGAGCATTCCGAAGGCCTGATGGTCTTCACCGGCAACGCGGTACCCAAGCTGGCCGGCGACATCGCCAGTCACCTGAACATCCCGTTGGGCCGCGCCAGCGTCGGACGTTTTTCCGACGGCGAGGTAATGGTCGAGATCCTCGAGAACGTTCGCGGCAAGGATGTCTTCGTGCTGCAATCGACCTGCGCGCCGACCAACGATCACCTGATGGAAGTGATGATCATGGTCGATGCGCTGCGCCGCGCCTCGGCCGGCCGCATCACGGCGGCGCTGCCGTATTTCGGCTACGCGAGACAGGATCGCCGCGTGCGCTCGATGCGCGTGGCGATCAGCGCCAAGGTCGTCGCCAACATGCTGCAGATCGCCGGCGTCGATCGACTGCTGACGATGGACCTGCACGCCGACCAGATCCAGGGATTCTTCGACATCCCGGTCGACAACGTCTACGCGACGCCGCTGCTGCTGGCCGACGTGTTCAAGCAGCAGTTCGAGAACCTGCTGGTCGTCTCGCCCGACGTCGGCGGCGTCGTTCGCGCCCGCGCGCTCGCCAAGCGCCTGGACTCGGACCTGGCGATCATCGACAAACGCCGCCCCAAGGCCAACGTCTCCGAGGTGATGAACATCATCGGCGAGGTCGAGGGCCGCACCTGCGTGATCATGGATGACATGGTCGACACGGCCAACACGCTGGTCAAGGCGGCGTCGGCGCTCAAGGAGCACGGCGCGAAGAAGGTCGTCGCCTACTGCACGCACCCGGTGCTGTCGGGCGGCGCGGTCCAGCGCGTGCAGGACTCCGAGCTCGACGAGTTGGTCGTCACCGACACGATCCCGCTGCCGGCGTCGCAGATGACGCTGCCCGAAGGCGCGCGCAGCAAGATCCGCGTGCTGTCCTGCGCGCAGTTGCTGGCCGAGACGATCCTGCGGATCAACCGGTCCGATTCGGTTTCTTCGCTGTTCGTCGACTGACGCGCCGGCCGGACCCGCTCCGGCCGCGCCGACGAACGGTCCCACCCACCCCCGGGTCATCTGGTCGCGGAGCCTGGGGGTTTTCGCAGCCGCAAGGCTGCGCGCAAAGGAGCACACGATGAAAGTCGTTGCCACGTCACGCAAACTGCAAGGCACGGGTGCGAGCCGCCGCCTTCGTCGCTCCGGCTACACGCCGGGCATCATCTATGGCGGCTCGGCCGAACCGGCCGCCATCACGATCGAGCACAACCCGCTGTACCACTCGCTGCGCGTCGAGGCGTTCCACTCGTCGATCCTCGACATGGAGCTCGACGGCAAACCCGAGAAGGTGCTGCTGCGCGCGGTCCAATGGCACGCGTTCAAGCCGCTGGTGCTGCATGTCGACTTCCAGCGCGTCGACGCGAGCCAGAAGATCCAGATGAAGGTGCCGCTGCACTTCGTCAACCAGGAGATCTCGCCGGCCGTCAAGCTGCACTCGGCACTCGTCAACCACGTGGTCAACGAGATCGAGGTCCACTGCCTGCCAGCCGACCTGCCCAGCTTCATCGAGGTCGACCTCGCCAACCTCGAAGTCGGCAAGGCCGTGCACCTGAGCAGCATCAAGCTGCCCGAGGGCGTGACCCCGGTCACGCACGGCAAGGACGAGGATCCGGTCCTGGTCAACGCCGCGGTCCCGGGCGGTGTCGCCTCGGACGACGCGACGGCGAACGACGCCAAGAAGTGATCGTCGCGCCGAGGCCGGCGTACCGCCCCGCGCGGCGCGCTCGTCTCGGCTGCCGGGCCTGCGATCGCGGGCCCGCCTTCACGAATGGCGCGTCAGCGAGACCGTCGCCATGCCGAGCGCGGTCAACGCCAGCGAGCCGCCCAGGTGCAGCGCCAGCATGCCGAACGACCAGGCCAGGCGACCGTCTCGCAGCAGCGCCAACAGTTCGGCCGAGAACGTCGAGAACGTCGACATGCCACCGGCCAGCCCCGTGATGACGAACAGTCGCCAGTTCGGCGACAGCCCGGGCGCCGACGCGAAGAACGCGATCGCGACGCCGACGATGTAAGCGGCGATCAGGTTGGACGCCAGCGTGCCCATCGGTATCGCCGGCACCATCGCGTTCATCATCAGGCTCAATCCATAGCGCAGCAGCGCGCCGATGGCGGCGCCCACGCTGATCGCGATCACCGCCTGCAGGCCGGCCATCATCGCGCTCCGCTCGCGGAACGGCCATCATGCGCGCGAAGGCCTGCCGGCTGCGCGTGACGGATGCCGGTGCGCCCCGAAAATCGATAGGGGACGACGAACCACTTGCCCGGTGACGGCAGCAGCTCGAGCTGTTCGATACGACGAAGTCTGTCCATTGGTCATCCGCTCGAAGAAATCGGCCGACCAACGACAGGGAGCGACGAGGGGGTAGCGGCTCGAGCCCGAACGCCTACAGCCCCGACGATGGTCAGGTGTCCGTAGGCGTCATCAACCGCAGCGGCGATCGGAATCGAACGATGCGGTGGTTGTGAATACGACGGGAGGAACGCCATCTCCCGATGCGCAGCATACCCGAAATCGGCGTGCCGGCCCACCGCGCCGGCGGCGTGCATACTGCTGGCCGACGAGACGACGGGACGCGGCGACGCGTTCGAGCAATCCGATGTTCTACGGCTGGTGGATCGTGACCGCATGCCTGGTGTTCGCCACGGTCTGCTGGTCGCTCGGGACGTTCGGCATGAGCGTCTACGTGTTCGCGCCGACCGAGCTGCAGCGGTTTCCGATCACCGTGGCATCGTCCGCGGTCACCCTCGCCTATGTCGTCAGCGCGCTGATGATGGTGCCGGTCGGACGGCTGGTGTCACGACACGGTCCGCGCACGGTGGTGGCGACCGGCGCGGTGCTGCTGGCCGCCGGCGCGGCGGCGATGCCGGTCTGCCGCCAGGCCTGGCAACTCTATCCGGTGTTCCTGTTGCTCGGGCTGGGCATGGGCTGCCTGTCGACCAACACGATCGGCACGACGCTGGCGCCGTGGTTCGAACGCCACCAGGGACGCGCTTCGCCGACCGCCTCGATCCGCGCCACATCGGCGGCGCCGTGCTGCTGCTGGCGGCCGCCGCGCTGGTCGGCATCGCGCTGCTGCCCGGTCCGGCGTCGCTGATGGCCTTGAGCATCGTCTTCGGCTCGACGATCGGCAACGTGACGACGCTCGCGCCGCTGGTCATCCGCCGCGAGTTCGGCGCCGCCTCGTTCGGCACCGTGTTCGGCTTGGCCGCCACGCTGAACCAGTTCATGATGGCGCTCGGACCGTCGCTGTACGGCGGCCTGCGCGACCGGCTCGGCAGCTACGAGCCGGCGCTCGTGCTGTGCGCGCTGCTGGACGTGCTCGCCGCGGCGATCCTGCTGTGGGGCGGCCGGCAGCCGTTGGCCGCCCCACAGCAGGATCGCGGGCTCGGCCCCTGAGCGACCTTGCACTCAGCGACCTTGCACTCAGCAGCCCTGCACTCAGCAGCCCTGCACTTGGCGGCCCTTCACTCGGTCCGCTCAGCCAGGCGCCGGATCGGCCGGCATGAACTGCCGGTAAGCGTGCCAGGTCGCGTGCCCGAGCCAGGGCACGATGAACGGTACGCCGATGCTCCACGGCGAGACGAAAGCCGCCAGCGTCAGCACGACGACGATCACCCCCCACAGCAGCATCACGCCCGGCCGCGTCACCACCGACTGGATGCTGCGGATGCCGGCGGTCACCGCGTCGACGTCGCGATCCAGGATCATCGGAATCGAGATCGCGCAGGTCGAGAACACCAGCGCCGCGAAGAAGCCGCCGACCAGCAGGTAGGCGATGATGAACTCGATGTTCTGCGGATTGAACACGGCATCGACGACGCTGGTCGTCGACGGCATGCCGGTGTTGAAGAACACCGCGAAAACGACCAGCGACGCGCGTCCCCACAGCAACTCGATGACGATCAGCACCAGCACCAGCAGCCCCATGTTGGACAGGTAGTCGCTCCAGCACGTCATCGATGCGCCGAAATCCTGCGGCAAACCGGCTTCGCGGCGTCGGCTGATGTCGTACAACCCCATCGACAGGAATGGCCCGACCAGGAAGCAGCCGGAGATGACGGTCAGCGTGTACTCGGGGCTGCCCAGGAACACGTACTTGATGGCCAGCGTCATCACCCAGAAGAACGCGCCGAAGATCAGCGACTGCGACCAGGCGGCCTTCAGGTCGCTCAGCCCGCGCGCCAACCACGCGAAAGGCGCCGAGGCGCGCACGTTCGCGGTCTGCAGCGGCGGCAGCGCGACGCCTTTGTCCGCCCGTTCGTCCGCCTGTCGCGCCGTGGCCGACGGGTCGGAAGCCTCGGGCCGTCCGGGCGCCCGCGGCGCCTCGGGCGTCGTCGATTCAGTCGTCATCTCGGGCTGGTCTCCTCGTCGACATGGGCGGCGACGGTCCCGGCGCGCGCGTAGGCGCTCAGCGCATCGAGCGCGGCCGCCCGTTGCGCATCGTCCAGACCGCCATCGCGGTCGATGACGACGTTGCCCGGCCGTTCGAGGAAACGGCGGTCGACCTGCACGTTGCCGGTGATCACCAGCCCGGCGCCGCCGCGCGACCAGCGCTCGTACAAGGCCTGGTGCCGCGGCGTCGCTCGATTGAGCGCGTCGGCCAGGCCTTCGGTCAGCGCCGCCTTGGCCAGCCGGTTCGGCAGGACGGCGCCGCAGGGCAGCGTCAGCGGATCATCGAGCATCGACGACCGGATGCCGCTTACTTGCCGGTCCACTTCGGCGCGCGCTTCTCGGCGAACGCCAGCGCGCCCTCGCGCGCATCGGCCGACGAGAACACCGGCGCGATGATCTCGGCCTGCTTGGCCCACATCTCCGACTGATCCCAGTCGGCCGACTCCTGGACGATCCGCTTGCTGGCGGCCAGCGCCAGCGGGCCGTTGGCGACGATCTTGCGAGCCAGCTCGATCGCGCCGTCCAACGCCGTGCCGGCCGGCACGAGCCGGTTGACCAGGCCGAACTGGTGCGCCTGGGCGGCCGGCATGAAGTCGCCGGTCAGCGCGTATTCCATCGCGATGTGGTACGGGATCCGCTTGGGCAGGCGCATCACGCCGCCGGCCGCCGCCACCAGGCCGCGCTTGACCTCGGGCACGCCGAACTTGGCGTTGTCGGCCGCGACGATCAGGTCGCAGGCCAGCGCCAGCTCGAAGCCGCCGGCCAGCGCATAGCCTTCGACGGCCGCGATCAGCGGCTTGGACGGCGATTTCTCGGTCAGGCCGCCGAAGCCGCGACCGGGAATGCTCGGCCGCTCGCCACGCAGGAAGCCCTTCAGGTCCATGCCCGAGCAGAACGTGCTGTTGGCGCCGGTGACGATCGCCACGCGCAGATCGTTGTTGGATTCGAGTTCGTCGATCGCGGCGGCGATCGCGGTCGCGACGGCCAGGCTCATCGCGTTCTTGGCCTCGGGCCGGTCGATCGTGATGATCTGGATGCCGTCCTCGACGCGTACTTTCAGTTCGGTGGTCATCGTTGCGCTCCTCCTGTTGATTGGTGATCGCGGCGCGGGCATCGCTGCGCCGCCAAAAAAATGAGACGATCGGACCCGAATATAGGGTTCGGCGCCGAACCCCGTCAAACCGCCGCTCGCGCCGACAGGATCGGCGCGGGCAGGAACCCGCAGATGACAGAAGGCATCCGACTGATCGTCGGCCTGGGCAACCCGGGTCGCGAATACGAGAATACCCGCCACAACGCCGGCTTCTGGTTCGTCGACGAGCTGGCGCGCACGCATCGCGCCAGCCTGTCGCGCGAGGCCAAGTTCTTCGGCGAGACCGGCAAGGCGACGATCGGCGGCCAGGGCGTCTGGCTGCTGAAACCGGGGACGTTCATGAACCGCTCGGGCCGCTCGGTCGCCGCGCTGGCGGGCTTCTACCGGATCGCGCCGGCGCAGATCCTGGTCGTCCACGACGAGCTCGACCTGTTGCCCGGCCTGACCAAGATCAAGCAGGGCGGCGGCCACGCCGGCCACAACGGCCTGCGCGACATCCAGTCGGCGCTGGGCACGGCCGACTTCTGGCGACTGCGGCTGGGCATCGGCCATCCGCGCACGCTGCAGTTGACGCAGCAAGTCATCGACTTCGTGCTGCACCCGCCGTCGCGCGACGATCTGGCGCTGATCGAGCGCGAAATCGAGCGAGCGATCCCGATCGTGCCGGACCTGGTCGCCGGCGACATGGCCGAGGCGACCCGGGCGCTGCATTCGCGGCCGGCAAACTGAGTCTTTCCGTCGACCGAGAGCCGGACCGCGCAGTGCCGCGAAGTAGGGCTCGCCCCCTCTCGACGCCCACCGACGCTCATCGACGCCCACCGACGCCCATCGGCGTTCATCGGCGTTCATCGGCGTTCATCGGCGCTCCTCAGCGTGCATCGGCGCGTTCGGCACTCATCGGCGCGATTCGGCGCGTTCGGCACTCATCGGCGCGATTCGGCGCAGCTCGGCACAGTTCGGCAGTCGACGGAGCAGGCCCGGTCAGCGCTCGTCCGGCGCCGGCGTCCGGAGCGGATTCGCGATCCCGCTGACGACGTGACCGGTCGGCCCGACGCGCGCCGCCGCATCGCAGTGCCGCGTCTGGTCGTCGAAGAAGAAATCGGGCTCGAACTCCTTCAGGAACGGCGCCTTGTCGAGGCCGCCGAGGAACATCGCCTCGTCGACCTCGATGCCCCAGTCCATCAGCGTGCGGATCGCCCGTTCGTGGGCCGGCGCGCTGCGGGCGGTGACCAGCGCCGTGCGGATCCGCATCGGCCGCGCCGGCGGAGGCGTCGACGGATCGCGCTGGTCGGCTGCGCGCTGCAACCGGTGCAGCGCCTCGAGCAACGGCTTGAAGGGCCCGGGCGGCAGCGGATTGGCGACCAACTCGGTCTCGTGCTGCTGGAACGCGAGCAGGCCGCTGCGCTGGAACACCTGCTCGGACTCGTCGGAAAACAGCACCGCGTCGCCGTCGAACGCGATGCGGATCTCGTCCGGATGCGATTCGGACGCCTGCACCGACGTCGAGTAGACGCGCGCGGCCGGAAAGCCGGCGTCGAGCGCCGCGCGCACGTCGGCCTCGTTGGCCGACAGGAACAGCGTGGCCTTCAACGGCTTCAGGTAATGCATCGGCGAGCGGCCGCGCGTGAACACGCCGCGCTCGAGCCGCAGCCCGTCCTTCTGCGCCGAACGGAACACGCGCAGGCCGCTGACCGGGTCGTTGCGCGACACGACGACGACCTCGACGCGCCGCGCCGGCTCGGGCAGATGCGGCGGATCGAAGGCCAGCAGCTTCTTGACCAGCGCGTGGGCGATGCCCGGACGCGCCGGCACGTCGAGCCGCTCGCGCTGCAGCCGCATGTAGGCGACATCGTCGTCGCTCTCGAACACGCGGTTCTCTTCCTCGAAGTCGAATACCGCCCGCGACGAGATCGCGACGACCAGCTTTCCATCAAGAGTGGGCGCCATGCGGCGGCAGTTTACCGCTCCCGATCGGCGATCGCCTACGCGCGCGTGGTCCGGATCTTGCTGCCTCGTATCGGATCGAACGGGGACCGGATCGCGGTACGCGAAGATGAGGCCGATACGTTTTTTCCACCGGGGATCGATCGTCGAAATCGGCGACGCGCCGCCCACGCGCACCGTGCTCGAATGGCTGCGCCGGGACGCGCACGGCTGCGGCACCAAGGAGGGCTGCAACGAGGGCGATTGCGGCGCCTGCACGGTCGTCGTCGGCGAGCTGCCGGCCGAAGGCGTGGACGCGACCTCATCGACGCCGGCGCCGGCCCTCTCGTTGACGACCGTCAATGCCTGCATCCAGTTCCTGCCGACGCTGGACGGCAAGGCCTTGTTCACCGTGGAAGACCTGAAGCTTCTGGGCGGTGATCGCCTGCATCCGGTACAGCAGGCGATGGTCGATTGCCACGGCTCGCAGTGCGGCTTCTGCACGCCGGGCTTCGTGATGTCGCTATGGGCCAGCTACGAACGGCATCGCGCCGCCGGCGACGTGCCGACGCGCCAGCAGC
>JASGFT010000118.1:0-15475 GCA_047605425.1 Burkholderiaceae bacterium
ACCGTGGCGTAGACCATCGAGGTGTAGCCGAACAGCCGCTTGCCGCAGAAGGTGGACACCACCTCGGAGTACACGCCGAAGGCGGGCAGCACCAGGATGTAGACCTCGGGGTGGCCCCAGATCCAGATCAGGTTCACGTACATCATCGGGTTGCCGCCCAACTCGCTCGTGAAGAAGTTCGTGCCGACGTAGCGGTCGAGCGACAGCAGCGCGAGCACGGCGGTCAGCACCGGGAACGCCGCGACGATCAGCGCGTTCGTGCACAGCGACGTCCACGTGAACACCGGCATCTTCATCATGTCCATGCCGGGCGCGCGCATCTTGACGATCGTGACGATCAGGTTGATGCCCGACAGCAGCGTGCCGACGCCGGCGATCTGCAGCGCCCAGATGTAGTAGTCGACGCCCACGTCGGGGCTGTACGCGATGCCCGACAGCGGCGGGAAGGCGAGCCAGCCGGTCTTGGCGAACTCGCCGACGAACAGCGACATCATCACCAGCACCGCGCCGCTGGTCGTCATCCAGAAGCTGAAGTTGTTCAGGAACGGGAACGCGACGTCGCGGGCGCCGATCTGCAGCGGCACGACGTAGTTCATGAAGCCGGTGACCAGCGGCATCGCGACGAAGAAGATCATGATGACGCCGTGCGCCGTGAAGACCTGGTCGTAGTGATGCGGCGGCAGGTAGCCGAGGTTGTCGCCGAACGCGATCGCCTGCTGCAGCCGCATCATGATCGCGTCGGCGAAGCCTCGCAGCAGCATGACCAGGCCCAGCACGATGTACATGATGCCGATCTTCTTGTGGTCGATGCTGGTGAACCAGTCGCGCCACAGCGTGCCCCACAGGCGGAAGTACGTGATCGCGCCCAGCAGCGCGATGCCGCCGAGCACGACGGCCGCGAACGTGCCGATCAGGATCGGTTCGTGCAGCGGGATCGCGTCCCAGCCCAGGCGTCCGAGGAGCGGGTGATTGGGTATTTGCGTGGCGGCTGCGATGGCGGAATGGTCAGACATCGTTGTAGTCGGTAAAGGTCATTGCACGGCGGTCTGGAGGGGGGCGGCGACCGGTCCGCCGGACAGCGCGAAGACCGAACGCGGCGCGTCGTCGGCCGAGCAGACGTCGCTGGTGGCGGTGAGGATCGAGCGTCCGTTCCAGCCCTTGGGCAGCGCGATGACCGCGCCCTGGCCCAGGCCGGCGCGTCCGCCGCCGCCCCTGGAGTCGATCGACATCATGTCGTGCATGCACATCTTGCCCGCTTCGACGCAGCGATTGACGATCGCGTCGTACAGTCCGGGGGCGACGCTCCGGAAGCGGCGGATCGGCTCGCGCTCGCTCGGCTTCTCGATCTGAAGGTAGGTATCGCGCGTGAGCTCGGCGCCTTCCTTGCGATTGACCTGGACCCAGCGGTCGAAGTCCTGGTCGGACAGGCCGTGGAACTTGAAGCGCATCGCCGAGAAGCCCGCGCCGCTGTAGTTCGACGAGATGCCGTCGTAGACGCCGGACTTGTTGATCACAGCGTGCAACTGCGTTTGCATGCCCGGCATCGTGTAGATCTGGCCGGCCAGCGCCGGGATGTAGAAGGCGTTCATCACCGACGAGGACGTCATCCTGAAGCGGATCGGCCGGTCGACCGGCGCCGCGACCTCGTTGATGACCGCGATGCCCTGTTCCGGATACAGGAACAGCCACTTCCAGTCGAGCGCGACGACCTGGATCTCGAGCGGCTTGACGCCTTCGGGCACCTTGCGCTCGGCGTCGATGCGTTCGAGCGGGCGGAACGGATCGAGCGTGTGCGTGCTGATCCACGTGATCGCGCCCAGCGCGATGATGATCAACAGCGGGGCGGCCCAGATGACCAGCTCGAGCTGCGTCGAGTGGTCCCAGTCGGGCTCGTAGGTCGCTTTCGTATTGTTCTGCCGGTATTTCCATGCGAACGCCAGGGTCAAGGCGATCACCGGAACGATGACCAGCAGCATCAGCATCGTCGATATGACGATCAGCCTGCCTTGCTGGACGGCGACGTGGCCGGACGGGTCGAGCACGACCAGGTTGCAGCCCGCCAGCAGGCCCGGCAGGCCTAGCAGGGCCATGGCGCGAAGGGTTTTGGGTAGACGCATTCTGAGTGGCTGGCGTGGACGAAGCGGGGTATGGTAGGGCGGCTGCTGCGAAACCGGACGTGCCGAAGTTTCGCAGGTTCCCGAATTTAAGCTGAATTGCGTCAAAATGCGATTGGACGTTTTGCCCTATGGACCGGTTCGATGAAGAATGAGACCCTTGCAACCTTGATGCGCGTTCCTTGCATCGCGTCCGTCCGCCGCTTTCGACAATCCGTGTCCCGATGACGACCCTCAGCTCCCCCACCGTCCCGAGCGCCGATCCCGATCACCGCGGTGCCCCTCACGGCGAGGTCGCACCGAGCGACATCGCTGTCGGCGTCGTCGTCGGCAGGGCGTCCGAGTACTTCGACTTCTTCGCGTACGGCATCGCGTCGGTCCTGGTCTTTCCGTCGCTGTTCTTCCCGTACGAGGCCAAGCTCGAAGGCACGCTGTACGCGTTCGTCGTCTTCTCGCTGGCGTTCATCGCGCGGCCGATCGGCACCGTGGTGTCGATGGCGATCCAGCGCCGCTGGGGCCGCGCGGCCAAGCTGACCGTCGCGCTGCTCGTGCTCGGCACGTCGACTGCCGGCATCGGGTTCCTGCCGTCGACGGTGGACGTCGGCGACTGGGCCGTCACGTTGCTGGCGCTGTTCCGGATCGGGCAGGGGCTGGGCATGGGCGGTTCCTGGGATGGACTGCCGTCGCTGCTCGCGATCAATGCGCCGCCGGCGCGCCGCGGCTGGTACTCGATGCTCGGACAGCTCGGCGCGCCGCTCGGATTCGTCGTCGCCAGCGCGCTGTTCGCGTTCCTGTACTCGAGCCTGTCGCGGGAGGATTTCCTCGGCTGGGGCTGGCGCTACGTGTTCTTCGTCGCGTTCGCGATCAACGTCGTCGCGTTGTTCGCGCGCTTGCGGCTGGTCGTCACGCAGGAGTACGAGAGCCTGCTCGATCGCGGCGAGTTGCAGCCGTGCAGCGTGCTCGAGCTGATTCGCACGCAGGGCTCCCATCTGTTGATCGGCGCGTTCGCGGCGTTGGCCAGCTACGCGCTGTTCCACTTGGTCACGGTGTTTCCGCTGTCGTGGATCCGCCTGTATTCGGACCAGCCGGTCGATGAATTCCTGACGATCCAGGTGTTCGGCGGCTTCCTGGCGGCATTGGGCATCCTGATGTCGGGGCTGATCGCCGACCGGGTCGGGCGCCGGATCACGCTCGGTGCGCTGGCGGTCGCGATCGGCGTGTTCAGCGGTTTCGCGCCGTCGCTGCTCGGCGGCGGCAAGCTGGGGCAGGACGTGTTCATCCTCGTCGGCTTCCTGCTGCTGGGCTTGTCCTACGGCCAGTCGGCCGGCACCGCGACGTCGAGCTTCGCGCCGCGCTACCGCTACACCGGGGCGGCGCTGACCTCGGACCTGGCCTGGCTGATCGGCGCCGCGTTCGCGCCGCTGGTCGCGCTGGGCCTGTCGTCCCGCTTCGGCCTGGCCTTCGTCAGCCTGTATCTGCTGTCCGGCGTGGTCTGCACGCTGGTCGCGCTGGCCGCCAATCGCGCGCTCGAGGCGCGCGAGCCTTGACCTGAAAGCGCCGCGGTTCGGCCCCGGCCCGGCGTTGGCCGGATGAGGCCCTGTCCCGGCGGGGCGAAAGGCCGAAGCTCAGCGCGTCGCGGCGGCGCGCCTGCGCGAGCGCCATAAGCGGATCTCCGCGGCCAGCGGCGAAAGGTCGGACAGATGCGGCCCCGGGAGGCGCTCGGGCGATCAGCGCGCGGCGGGCTGGACCGCCGGAATCTCGGTGTCGCAACGGACGGTGATGCCGTCGAGCCCGCGCCGGCAGGTCTGCCGTGTACCGTCGGGCGTGCGCTGCTGCCACGAGAAGCCGTTGTCGGGCGGCGGCGTCTGTCCGGTTGCGCCCGGCGGTTCGTATGCTTGGCCGCCATAGGCGGGGGCCGCGCCCGGCGCCGTGATCCCGACGGCGCCCACCGGCTCGCCGATCGGGGCGGCCGGCGCGCCGATCGGACAGGCGCGGTTGCCCAGGTCGCCGCATTCGCCGGGCACCGGAAGATTCTGCGCGCCGGCGGCGGCCGACCAGGCAGCCAGCGTGAAAGCGGCCGACCACAGCCAGCTCTTCGTCGACATCGATCCTTGCTTCATCACGATTCGCTCGCCATCGGGATAACCCATATTCGTTCGAAAGGCCTCAATCAAAGCCGGGCGCCGGACGCTTGTCAACCGCTCGCCGCGGCGCCGCGAGAACGATCGCACGGATGGCGGGGCGCGGCCGGCGATCAACCGACCGCCGGCCGATGCGGCGGGTCCTTGATCGGGATGATCGGCTGGCCGGGCGGATCGTCGATCGGCTCCGGCGGAGGATCCTCGGGCAGCGGCGGGGTCGCGGGCGGCGTCTCGGGGGGAATGATCGGTTCGAGCGGCGTGTGCATGGCGGTCTCCGTGCGCGGCGTTGGCCCAGGTGCGTCGACGCGATCCCCGCGGCCATACAGCCGGGCCTCAGGCGGTCAACGCGCGATAGACCTTGGCCAGCTCGCCGGGCAGCGCGTCGACGTCGTCGATCACCAGGTAGCGGTCACGCGGACACATGCGCCGCAGGTAGTCGTGGCCCGCCGGATCGACGGTCACGCAGAAGGTCGTCACGCCGGCGCTTTCGGCCTCGCGCAGCGCGCGCGCCGTATCCTGGATCCCGTACTCGGGATCGCCGCGCTCGGGACCGTAGTCGTCGTCTTCCGGATAGCCGTCCGAAACGATGATCAGCACCTTGCGACGCGCCGGTTCGCGCAGCAGCTTGGCGGCGGCATGGCGGATCGCCGGCCCCATGCGGGTCGAGCGTCGTGGCTTCATCGCCGCCATCGCCGCCCAGGTCCGCGCGCCGAGCCGGTCGCCGAAATCCTTGATCAGCTTGAACTCGACCCGATGCCGGCCTTCGCCCGAGAAGCCATAGGCGGCATGGCTGTCGCCGAGCGTCTGCAGCGCGTCGCACATCAGCGCCAGCGCGTCCTTCTGGACGTCGATGACGCGACGGCGCGGCGCCGGCGGCGTCAGGTCGGCCCAGTCCGGATAGCCGCCGTACAGGTACGGAAACTCGTCGCCGTCGCCGTTGCCGTTGCCGTTGTCGTTGCCGTTGTCGTTGCCGTTGCCGTTGCCGTTGTCGTTGCCGTTGTCGTTGCCGGAGGCGCCGACGTCGCTTCGCGTTTCGATCCCGACGCGTCCGCCGGCCCGCGAATCGTCACCGTCGTGCGCGTTCGCCGGAGCCGCCGGCGGCGGCTCGGGAATCGGATAGTCGGTCGAGGCGCTCATGTCGACGAGGAACGCGGCCGCCACTTCGCGCTGCGCGCGTTCGCGACGCACGTAGATCTGCTCGTCGCCCGCATGCCCGGTACGCCGGTCGACGAGCGCGTCGATCAGGCTCGACAGCTCGAACTCGTCGCCGTCGGGCGTGCGGTGGACGCGGCGGAACGCGTCGGGCTTGATCGCCGCGAACTGTCGCCGTACCCGCGACGACAGGTGCGCGTGGCGGCGACGCACGTCGGCGATGAAATCCGCGTCGTCGCCGCGCAGCCGCTCCTCGAGCACGCGGCACCACGCTTTGCGGTAGCGTTGCCGCAGATAGTCCCATTCGTCGTACAGGAAGCTGCGCTGCGAATCGTCGTCGAAGCGGCGCTTCGCGGTCGACGCGCGAGCCGGCGGCCGTCGATCCGGCCGGCCGTCGTCATCGGCGTCTTCTTCGTTCGCCGACGAGGCCTCGGCGGGCATGCCGTCGGCGCTCGTCGTCGCTTCGACGTCGACGTCGATCCCCTGCAGCGAGCGGCGCGCCCGCGTTTCGGCGCGCGATTGCTCGACCAGGTCGGCCGCCAGCACGCCATGGAACGCGACGGCCGGGCCGCTGCCGTCCAGGTCGTTCGGATCGACCCGCACGTCCGGCGGCGGCGGCGCGTCGCCGCCATCGGAGTCACCGTCACCGGCGTCACCGGCGTCACCGGCGTCACCGGCGTCATCGGCGTCACCGGCGTCACCGGCGTCACCGGCGTCATCGGCTACGTCCGCATCGGCGCCACGCTGCGCGAAAGGGTCGGCGCCGTCACCGCGGCCGGCCGGCAAGGGCGCGGATGCGGCATCCGGACCGTCGGGCGCCGCGCGGCCGATGCGCCGGATCGGCCTGAGCGAGACGACGCCGGCCAGCAGCGCGCAGATCGCCACGCTGATCCGCGCGCTGTCCTCGGCGCGCGCGTCCGCACGCGTGACGGGATCGACCAGCGCGAGCATCTCGGTCAGCGGGTCGCCGGGTTCGCGCGGCGCGAAGCGCGCATCGAGCGAGCGCTGCACGAGCGCCTCGACCAGCGCGATGTGCGGCCGCATCGCCGCCGGGTCGGGCCGGGCGGCCAGCGCGTGCGCGTGCACGCGAGCGACGTCGGCGCGCGCGCCGGGGTAAGCGCGGCGCAGGATCGCCGTGACGCGCATCGCCTCGACGATGCCGAACACGCGGCGCAGCAGCGCCGGCTGCGGCGCGTCGGCGAAGAAGCGCTCGAGCGGCGCGAGCGGCCGGCGCGCGCGGATGCCGGGCAGCCGCCATAGCGACAGCGAGGCGGCCGGATCGGCGCCGGAAGGGCCCGAGGCGCCGCCGCCGGGCGAAGCAGCGGCCGGCGACGACGGGTCGAAATCGAAGGTGCCGGCCTGCAGGTAGCCGATCTGCTGCAGGATCGCGACCCGGTAGGCGCCCAGGTTCTCGCGCGTCGTCGGAAAGTCGGCGATGCGCACCGGCAGGTGCAGATGCTGGCCGTCGGTCAGGATAGAGCGCAGTCGTGCGTCGCGGGCGGCGGCGTCGACGGTGCGCAGGTGCAGCGGCCGGCCGAGCAGTCCCTGCGCGAACAGCGACAGCGATCGCTGCACGTCGCCGAGCTCGACGGCCGCGCCGGCGTTCACGGCAGCAGGACGTCGACGATGTCGGTGACCGCCCGTTGCACGTCGCGATCGTCGGTGATCGCCGAGATGATCGCCACGTCGCAGGCGCGGCGCGGGGCGATGCCGCGCGCGACCAGCTGGCCCGCGTAGACCAGCAGCCGCGTGCCGACGCCTTCCTCGAAGCCGTGCTCGCGCAGGTTGCGGACCTTGTCGCCGATCAGCGCGAGCCGCCGCGCCAGCGACGCGTCGATGCCGCTCTCGTGGGCGATGATCGTGCTCTCGACGTCGATCGGCGGGTAAGCGAACTCGATGCTGACGAAGCGCTGCCGGGTCGACGGCTTCAGGTCCTTGAGCACGCTCTGGTAGCCGGGATTGTACGAGATGACCAGCAGGAAATCCGGATGTGCGTCGAGCTGCTCGCCGGTCTTCTCGATCGGCAGCACGCGACGGTGGTCGGTCAGCGAATGCACGACGACCGTCGTGTCCTTGCGCGCCTCGACGACCTCGTCCAGATAGCAGATCGCGCCGCCGCGCACCGCGCGGGTCAGCGGCCCGTCGGTCCAGACCGTTTCGTTGCCCGACAGCAGGAAGCGGCCGACCAGGTCGGTCGCCGTCAGGTCCTCGTGGCAGGCCACCGTCAGCAGCGGCGTCTCGAGCGCGCGGCGCGAGGCCGGCACCCGCTCGCCGCCGCGGTACAGGCGCCAGGCCATGTGCTCGACGAAGCGGGTCTTGCCGCAGCCGGTCGGCCCCTTGAGCAGCACCGGCAGCCGCGCCGCGTAGGCGGCCTCGAACAGCTCGATCTCGTCGGCCATCGGCAGGTACCAGGGCTCGCGCTCGAGACGGCTGCGGCCGTGCTCGGCCTGGGCGCGCATCGCGGCGGCGTTCGCCGAGGCGCGGTCGGGGGCGGTCGGGGGACGAGTCATGCGGGCAGACTACCGCATCTTCGCGTCTCCGGCGCCGGCCCGCGGCGTGTCGTCGGTGCGCACCGGCAGCCCCTCGACCGGGGTCGCGTAGCGGGGCGGGTCGTCGCGGCTCGCGCCGAACATCTGGTACAGCACCGGCAGCGCCAGCAGCGTCAGGCTGGTCGACGTGATCAGGCCGCCGATGACGACGACCGCCAGCGGACGGGTGACCTCCGAGCCGGGGCCGTTCGCGAACAGCATCGGGATCAGCGCGAGCATCGCCACGGTCGCGGTCATCATCACCGGGCGGAAGCGGTGCTCGCAGCCCTCGATGATCGCCTCGCGCAGCGGCATGCCCTCGTCGGTCAGCGCGCGGATCTGCGAGATCAGCACGACGCCGTTCAGCACGGCGATCCCCCACAGGTTGATGAAGCCGACGGCCGCCGGCACCGACAGGTACTCGCCGGACACCAGCAGGCCGACCACGCCGCCGATCGCCGCCAGCGGCAGCACGGTGATGATCAGCCCGGCCTGGCGGCCCGAATCGAACAGCATGTACAGCAGGAAGAAGATCGCGGCGATCGTGATCGGCACGATGATCGACAGCCGCTTGGTCGCGCGCTCCATGTTCTCGAACTGGCCGCCCCAGACCACTTCGTAGCCCTCGGGCAACTGGATCTGCTCGGCGATCTTCTGCTGCGCCTCGGCGACGTAGCCGCCCATGTCCCGGTCCTGGACGTTGCCGCCGACGACGACGCGCCGCTTGCCGTTGTCGCGCGCGATCTGCGGCGGGCCGTCCCTGACCTCGATCTCGGCCAGGTCCTTCAGCGGCACCAGCGCGCCGCTGGCCGAACGCACGAGCAGCGACGAGATCGCGCGCACGCTGTCGCGATACTCGACCGGATAGCGGACGATCAGCCCGTAGCGGCGCTCGCCCTGCAGCACGGTCGTGGCCTGCCTGCCCTGGATCGCCGACTCGATCAGCGTGTTGACGTCCTCGACGTTGATGCCCAGCCGCGCGATCGCGCTGCGGTCGATGTTGATCATCAGGTAGTTCTGGCCGTCGACGCGGTCGACGCGCATGTCGGTCGTGCCTTTCATGCCCGACATGATCCGCGCCATCTGCGTGCCCAACTCGCCGAGCTTCTCTAGGTCGTCGCCGAAGATCTTCAGCGCGACCTGCGTGCGCACGCCCGAGACCATCTCGTCGACGCGCGCGGCGATCGGCTGGCTGATCGAGACCTCGACGCCGGGCAGGAACTTGAGCTTGTCGCGGATCGCGTCGGCGATGTCGTCCTGCGTCCAGCCGTCCGGCCATTGGTGGCGCGGCTTGAGCGTGGCGATCGGGTCCGACTCGTGCGGCAGGCCCTGGTCGGCCGGCGAGCCGCCGCCGCCCAGCCGCGAGACGACCCTGTCGACGCCCGGCACCTGCATGATCGCCTTCAGCGCCTCGCTTTCGAGCTTGATCGATTCGTCGATCGAGATGTTCGGCATCCGGATCAGCACCGGCGTGATCGACCCCTCTTGCATCGTCGGCACGAACGAGGTGCCGAGCAGCGGAAAGCTGGCGCCGGCGGCCACCAGCAGGCCGATCGCCATCAGCAGCACCTTCTTGCCGTTGCTCATCGACCAGTGCAGCGCCTTCGTGTACGGCCGGCGCAGCATGCGCAGCACGAAGGTGTCCTCCTCCGAGCCGCCCTTGAGCAGGTACGCGGACAGCACCGGCGTCAGCAGGAACGACAGGATCAGCGAGATCGTCATCGCCAGCGCGATCGTCAATGCCAGCGGCGCGAACATCTTGCCTTCCATGCCTTGCAGCGACAGCAGCGGCAGGAACACCAGGATGATGATGCCGACGCCGTACAGCACCGGCTTGCCGACCTCGGAGGCGGCCTCGAGCACGTAGCGCGAGCGCGGCCAGCCGCGGCTCTCGCGGAAATGCCCGAGCCGCACGTAGGCGTTCTCGACGACGACGACCGCGCCATCGACCATCAGGCCGATCGCGATCGCCAGCCCGCCCAGCGACATCAGGTTCGCCGACAGGCCGATCCGGTTCATCACCAGGAAGGTGATGACCGGCGTCAGCAGCAGCGTCAGCGTGACGATCAGGCTCGAGCGGAAGTCGCCGAGGAACAGCACCAGCACGATGACGACCAGCACGACGCCCTCGATCAGCGTGCGCACGACGTTCGACATCGCCGCCTCGACCAGCATCGTGCGGTCGTAGAACGGCACGATCTTCAGGCCGCCGGGCAGCTCGCCGTTGGCATTGATCTGCGCGACGCGCGCCTTGATCCGGTTGACGATCTCGCGCGCGTTGCCGCCCATCTGCATCTGCACGATGCCGGCGACGCCCTCGGTGACGCCGTTCCTGATGATCGCGCCGCGGCGCACCTCCTCGCCGATCTGGACCGTGGCGACGTCCTTCACGTAGATCGGGATGCCGCGCACCTCGCGCAGCACGATCTGGCCGATGTCCTGCGTCTGCGTGATCAGGCCGACGCCGGAGACCAGCAACTGCTCCTCGCGCACGTTCAGCGGGCCGCCCGACGAGTTGGCGTTGTTGGCCGCCAGCGCCTGGGTCAGGTCGCGGATCGTGAAGCCGTAGTAGCGCAGCCGCTCGGGGTTCGGGATCACCTGGTACTGCTTGATGTAGCCGCCCATCGAGTTGATGTCGGCGACGCCGCGCAGCGAGCGCAGCATCGGCCGCACGATCCAGTCCTGGATGTCGCGGCGCTCGCGCAGCTCCTCGACGCTCAGCTCGCGGTCGCCGTCGTCGTCGCGTTCGAGCGTGTACTGGTAGATCTCGCCGAGCCCCGAGCTGACCGGGCCGAGCACCGGCGTCACGCCGTCCGGCATCTGGTCCGAGGCCTCGATCATCCGCTCGAGCACGAGCTGCCGCGCGAAATACACGTCGGTCTTGTCGGTGAACACCAGCGTGATCAGCGACAGGCCGTTGCGGTTCATCGAGCGCATCTCTTCGAGGCCCGGCAGGCCGCGCAGCGCCATCTCCAGCGGGATCGTGATCGTGCGCTCGATGTCCTCGGGCGGGCGGCCGGTCGCGACCGTGGCGACCTGCACCTGCACGTTGGTCATGTCGGGGAACGCGTCGATCGACAGCGTGCGGATGCTGAACAGGCCGGCGATGCCGAGCACGATCGCGACGACCAGGATCAGCACGCGCTGCTTGAGCGCCCATTCGATCAATGAACGAATCATCGTGGCGCCCGTCAGCTCGAAGACGTGTTGCGCAGCTCGCGCACGTTGTTCAGGTGGAACGCGCCGCGGGTGACGATCCTGGCGTCGGCCGGCAGCGGCCGCATCAGCGGCCGCTTGCCGTCGCGTTCGGGCCCGACCGTGACCGGTGTCATCCGGAAGCGGTTCGGCGCGATCTCGACGAACACGTAGTCGTGATCGTCCTCGCGCACGACGGCGCCGGCCGGCAGCACCGGGCGCGCGACCGAGCGGCCCTGGATCAGCATCGTGATCAGCATCGAGGGCTTGAGCGCGCGATCGGCGTTGTTCAGGTCGACGGTGACGCGGACGGTGCGCGTCTCGGGATTGACGACGTCGGCGACCAGCGCGACCTTGCCGGCCACCCGCTGGTTGTCGAGCGCCGGGATCTCGACCTCGACGATCTGTCCGGGACGCACGAACTGCGCGTCCTGCTCGGGCACTTCGGCGGCGGCCCAGACGGTGCTCAGGTCCGACACGACGAACAACGCGTCGGTCGGGTTGACGACCTGGCCCAGCGCCAGGTTGCGCTCGATCAGCGTGCCCGAGCTGGTCGCCGCGATCGCGCCGGCCGGCTGGATCTGCCCGGTCTTCTCGAGGCGGGACAGCCGTTGCTGCGACAGCCCGAGCAGCCGGAGCTGGTCGGCCGACGCGCGCTTGTCGGACTTGGCGATCGTCAACTCGTTCTCGCGGCGCTGCAGCTCGGCGCTGCCGATGACGTCCGAGGCCAGCAGCAGCTCGGCGCGCTCGACCGCGCGGCTCATCAACTGTTCCTGCGAGTGCGCGCGCAGGTACGACAACTGCGCATTGGTCAGCTCGCTGCTGCTCAGCTCGGCCAGCGTCTGTCCGGCCTTGATCGGCTGGCCGACGACGACGGCGATGCTGGTGATGCGGCCGGTGACCGGCGCGCCGATCCGCGCGGTGCGGTACTGGTTCAGCTCGAGGCGGCCGGCGATGCGGATCGAATCGGCGAACGGCTCGGTGACGATGCCGTCGACGGCGATCCGCTCGGCCAGCGCCTTGTCGATCTCGACGATCATCGGGTCGGGGCGCGCGGGCGGGGCCGCGGCCCTGGCCGCTTCGGCGGCCGGCTTGTCCGCGCCCTTGCCGCAGGCGGCCAGCGCGATCGCCAGCAGCGCGACGGCGGCCAGGCGCCGCGTCGGCCGCGCGGGCCGCGGCGGCATCGGCAGAGGAGAGGGCATGTCGTCGATCATCGATTCGTTCATTGGGCGGCACTCAGGCGGTCGAGTTCGGCGCGGGCCACCTGGAGCGCGAACCGGGCTTGGATCAGTTCGTTGCGGACCAGCCGGAACTGGCGCTGCGCGTCCAGGTATTCGAGGATGCCGCGCTCGCCGAAGCGGTACGCGGCTTCGGCGACCTCCAGCACGCCGCGGGCGCGGGCCAGGATGCCGTCCTCGAGCGCGGCCGTCTGGGTCAACGCGGCGCGATAGGCCTGCCAGGCGGCGTCGAACTGCTGGCGGATCTCGAACTCGCGCTGCTGCATCGCGAAGCGGCTGCGGTCCGACTGCGCGCGCGCCTCGGCGATCGGGCCCTGGCGGCGATCGATCAGCGGCATCGTCACGACCGCGCCGATGCGCGTGGTGGCCTGCGACGGATCGCGATCCTGCGAGGCGCGCAGCGTCACCTGCGGCAGCACGCGGTTCTGCTCGACCGAGACCCGCTGCTCGGCCTGCGCCGCTTCGCGCCGGGCGACCGCGATCTCGGGATTGGTGGCCTCGAGCCCGTTGCGCAGGCGCTCGTAGTCGGCGTCGTCGAGCGCGCCCAGCGTCGCCGTCGGCGGCTTGAGGTCGAAGTCATCCTCGAGCGTCGGGCTGACCGCCTGCTTGAGCTCGGCCGCCGCCTGGCGCAGGCGCAGCCGCGTCATGTCGACGTTCTTGCGCGCGACGGCCACCTCGCTTTCGGCGCGGATCAGGTCGAAGCGGGCGCCTTCGCCGGTGCGCGTGCGCAGCGCCACGCGCTCGCGGATCAGCTCGGTCAGCGCCAGGTCTTCGGTGTACGCGCGCAACTCCTCGCTCAGGCGGCGCATCTCGAAGTAGCGCTTGCGGACCAGCGCGCGCAGGTTGTTGCGGATGACGGCCGACTGCGCGTGGACGACGTCGACCTGCGTGCGGGCGGCCCGGATCCGCGCGTCGCGCAGCCACGGGTTCTCGATCGGCTGGGACAGCGTGACCTGCGGCGCGAAGCCCGACGGCGTGCCGTCGATGCGCGCCCGCGAGTGTCCGGGCGACAGCTCGAGCTCGGGATTCGGATAGGCGCGGGCGGTCAGCACGCTCGCCTGCGCGGCGAGCTCGTCGGCGCCGCTGATCGCCAGCAGCGGGCTCTCGGCCAGCGCGCGCTCGACCAGCTCGTCCAGTGAATAGACGGCGACGCCGCTGGCCGGCGGGTGCGGCGCGATGTGGGGCGAGATCAACCGGGACGGTTCGCGCTGCGCGCCGTCTGGCGCGGCGATCGGCACCAGCAGCAGCGGGGGGGCGGCGAGATCGTCCCGCGGGCCGGCGAGTCCGGGCCCCAGCGGAACGGGTTCAGCGGCGCCGGCCGTCGACGCCAGCAGCGTCAATGCCGTACCGATCAAGACCGTCGTGGTCCAACAACGCATGAAATCTCCGAGTCGGATGGCGGCGGAGCCACAGCGGCCATCCACCAAGATCAGATCGCAAGAATCGATGCGCAGTGCGGCGTGCAGGCGATTCAACCCTTGCGAGTCGAAGGTCTTGCCTGCAGCAGGCGGAACCAGACGGTCCGTTTTCGCTACACCCGCCGCCGAGCGACCGCGCCGCGAAGGCGGGCCGCCGAGGTGACGACGACGGGATCAGGAGGCTACTCCCCTTGGAACGGACCGACTATACCATGCTGCGCAGCGGCTTGCTGCAGTGCGACAAGATAAGCGAGCAACGCGGGATGATCAATGGCCGTCAGTATTTTGTCAGCTTATTGCCTCATCAACCGTCCCTGGTGGGGCGCGTTGATCGTTTCAGGTCGCCGGTTGGCCGGCCGGCGCCGGGCGTCCGCCCATCCTGCGTTCGCCGAGCCAGGTCAGCACGACCGTGGCCAGCATGAACAGCGCCGTCGCGCCGAATACCCAGCGCGGCGCCCCGTGGTCCATGATCCAGCCGAACAGGATTGGGCCGAGCGCGCCGCCGACGTTGAAGCCGGTCGAGACGATGCCGAACACGCTGCCCGCCGCGCCGGGAGGCGCCGCCCGGCGTACCAGCATGTCGCGCGACGGCGCGATCATGCCGGACAGGAATCCGGCCAGGCCGAGCACCAGCACCATCATCGCCGGCGAATAGTCGACGACGTTGATCGAGGCGACCAGGATCGCGGTGACCAGGAAGCTGCCGGCGGCCACGTCCGCGTGCCGGCGCGTGCGGTCGGCGAGCACGCCGCCGGCCAGCACGCCGAACGCGCTGGCCATCAGGAAGGCCGTCAGCGCCGAGTTGGCCGCGCCGACCGGGGTGCCGTAGCCGCTGGTCAGCGCGACGACCGAGAAGTTGCTGATGCCGCCCGACGACAGGCTCAGCAGCGTGAAGAACACGGTCAGCATGACGACCGCCGGGCTCATGATCACCGACAGCGGTACGCCGGCCGGCTTGGCGGCCGCGTCGCCGCGCGCCGCCGCGGCGATCGCGCGCTGGCGCGGATCGATGCCCATCGGCCCGGCGAAGGCCAACGAGGCGCCGACCGCCAGGCCCAGCAGGCCGGCCGCGGCCAGCGCCCAGACGACGTTGGTCGCGGCGGTGATCGCCAGCAGCGTGCCCGGCGCGATCGCGCCGCCGAGGTAGCCCGAGAACGTGTGGATCGAGAACGCGCGGCCGGTGCGCGCGTCGGCGACGGTCGACGACAGGATCGCGTAGTCGGCCGGGTGGTACACGCAGTTGGCCACGCCGGCCAGCGCCGCGCTGACCAGCAGCATCGGATAGGTCATCGTGCCGGCCAGCAGCAGGAACGACAGGCCGCCGAGCAGCAGGCCGCCGACCAGCAGGCGCTTGGCGCCGACGCGATCGACGAGAAAACCGGTCGGCGCCTGGCCGAGCATCGACACGACGTTGAAGACCGTCAGCGCCAGGCCCAGCTCGAGATAGCCGACGCCGAGCCGGTCCTTCAGGAACAGGAACAGCGGCGGCAGCACCAGGATGTGGAAGTGGCTGACCAGGTGGGCCACGGAGATCAGGCCGAGAACGCGGTTCTCGGCGCGGCGCGCGGCGCGGCCTGCGGTCGCGTCGCCGGCAATCGTCGTCATCTTGATCGGCATGCGGGCGAAAGACAGGCAAGGATACACCCGGGTCGCCGCGCCTGCCGGCCGTCCCGATCGCCAGCGCTCGCG
>JASGFT010000119.1:0-15417 GCA_047605425.1 Burkholderiaceae bacterium
GTCGAAGCCTACCTGGGCCGCAAGGCGGCCTGATGTTGCGCCTCGACCGAGTGGGTGTGCGCTGCGCGACGATCGCGCCGCCGTGAAGGCCGATCTCGCCCGCGTCTATCGGCTGTTTCCGGCGCTCGCGCAAAGGCGGCGAAGCCTCGGACGCGTGCGGTTCGTCAGTCCACCGGCTGCTTCAGGAAGTCCGCCGGGTTGAGTATCTCGATCCCGTGGAAGGGGTGCAGCGCCAGCAGGTCCTGATCTGCCGTCAGGATCACCTGCACCTGGCCGTTCAGCGCCACGTCGAGGAACTTGTTGTCCTTGGGGGCGCGGCACGCGGCGATCCGCTGTGTGATGGGAACCACCCGGACGATGCCGCCCAGCAGGCGCAGAAAATGCTGCCGGTCCTCACGCGAGACATAGCGGTCGAACTTGGCTCTGGAGAGGACTTCGCTCAATTCCTCCAGCGTTTCCTCGGACATCAGCGGGATACCCCAGGAGAGCCCGTGATCGACGGCCTTGGCAGCCTTACCCCCAGGCATGAGCAGGCGACTGACCCAGAGGTTGGTGTCGATCACCAGCTTGCGCTCACCCCTCACTGCGCAGCAGCCCTTGCAGCACCTCTTCCGTCATGCCCGCATCCTGAGCCGTAGTGCCCACGCGGTCGCAGAAGCGCTGGAACTCGGCAACGTTCAGGTGAACCAGGCGCTCGTACTCGTCCACAGACATGACCACGGCCACGTCCCGCTTCTGGCGTTGGATGACGATGGGTTCGCGCCGGGCAGCCTCGATGACTCCAGCCCATTCTTGCCTGGCTTCGCTTGCTGACATGGTTCGCATAGGGACAATCTTCGTATATTTTGTACAAATTGTACACCATCACCATTGCCCGGCGCGGGTTCAACGGCCGGTGGCGGCCTCGCCTCTGGGCTCGATGCTGACCCACCACGACGTGCGGCGCTGCGCGCGGATGGGCATGACGGATTCGAGCATGGCCAGCGTCCGGTCGGGGTCGTTCAAGGGATAGCCGCCGAAGACACGCCAGCATGGCCTGCGCGATGTAGTTGGTGACGGTGCGGGTGGTCACGCCCAACTCGGTGGCCACTTCCTTGTGCGTCTTGTCGCCGGCCACGGCGAGCATGAAGGCCCGGGCCGCCTCGAGCGGAAGGCTGCGCAGCATGGCGTCGATTTCCTGCAAGGCCTCGAGCACGATGGCCTGGTGCTCGGGTCCGTTCGCGACGGCCTGCTCGGCGACCGCCGGCGTCCCGAAACCCCAGGCCGACATCGGAGCGTTGTTGGCCGGGTTCTTGAGAACGTCCGTGCCTTCGTAGAGGCGCCTGGGCAGGATCCGCGCGCCGTAGGTGAAGGGCTTGCCGTCGTGCCACTTCACGTTCGGCCGTAGCTTGAAGCCGAGGGTCTTGCCGTCCGGGGTGATTTGCCACGACCGGGCCAGGGCCGGCACGGGCTTGAGGTCCAGGTCGTAGCTGACCAGGCCCTCGAGCACCTTGCTGGAAACCATGCCCACGTTCATGGTGGTCAGGTTGGCGGAGGTGAGCTGCGTCGGCTCGGGCGCCACCGCCACGTTGAGCACGCCGCCGCGCGCCGGTGTCTTGGCGACCGTCTGGGCCTGGGCGGACGGCGCCACGCCGTTCACGAAGACCCGCACTGCGAGGCATGCCGTGCCGGGGGGAACGAAGCTTTTCGCCGATCGATATCCATTCGTTGGATAAGCGCATTCGGGATCGATCAGAGAAGCTTGCCGAGGTTGTACGAACTTATCGACGCGATAAGCAGCCCGACGACGAGCAGCAGCAAGCGAGGCGGCGCGTAGCGCGTCAGAACGGCCGCGAACGGGGCTGCGAACAGGCCGCCGAACACCAGCCCGGCGATCACGGTCCAATGCGTCAGCCCGCCCAGTACCGAGAACGACAAGCCCGTGCTGATCGCGATGAAGAACTCGGCGGCGTTGACCGAGCCGATCGTCGTCCGCGGATCGTTGCCACCGCCGATCAGCGACGTCGTCACGACCGGTCCCCAGCCCCCGCCGCCGATGGCATCGACGAAGCCGCCGGTCAACGCCAGCGGCGCGACGTACTTCGGCGGCTCGGTCTTGACGCGCAGCGTCCGCCACACCTTGGAGAGGATGTACAGGCCGATCAGCAGCAAGTACGCGGACACGAACGGTTTGACGACGTTGCCGTCGATCGAAGTCAGGACATAAGCGCCGATCAGGCCGCCGACGACGCCTGGAATCACCAGCCGCTTGAACAGCGCCGTGTCGACGTTGCCGAGCTTGAAGTGCGACAGGCCCGAGAACCCGGTCGTGAAGATCTCCGCGATGTGGACCGACGCCGACGCGGCGGCCGGCGGAACGCCGGTCGACAACAGGAACGTCGTCGACGTGACACCGTAAGCCATCCCGAGCGCCCCGTCGACGATCTGCGCGCCGAGCCCGACGGCGGCGGCGGTCCAGAACCCGCGCGACTGCACGCCGTCGACGACGGTGGCGATCCATTCGGCCGGCAGCGCATGGCCGGCGACGATCGCCGCGATCAGCGCGATCAGCGCGATCACCGTGACCGTCGCGATCGACAACGTCCGTTTGTGGCGCTGATCCGGCTTCGCTGTGATGGCGTCGACGGCCAAGCCGTCGGCGGATTCGGTGTCTGATGGTACGGCGCTGCTCATGTCGAGGCCCTCGTGAAGGAAGAGCCCGCATGCTAGGCCTGCCGATGACGAGTCCCAACCAAGAAGAATTCATACGCATAGACGCGGCCGATGATCCGAGCTTCGCGAACTTGCTGCGATAGCGTGCGGCCGCATGACGTCATGCGAGCGAGGGGCGCCTGGAACGCCAAGCTCGCCCAGGCCGCGCCAGTATCGAACTCGAGGTAGACCTGACCGACGAACGGTGTCCGCGCCAACGCCTTCCCGCACGGCCCGCCGACCGTCCACGCGGTTGCGCCACGCCATTCGTCGCTCAGCCGACCATTTGCGAGATCCATGGCCCGAAAGGCTGCTTACCCTGGAGCGTAAACCAACCAACCCAGAGTGAAGCCCGTGCCTCCGATCCCCTTTGCACCGCCCGTCGTCCGCCTCGGCCTGTTCGCCGCGGCACTGGCTTCCAGTTTCGTCGTCGCGCCGGCCTCCGCCGAGACCCCCTTGTCGCGGAGCGCGCTCGACACCACGGTCTTCGGCGCGATCAATCAGTACACCCCGCCCGTCTACGACATCCTGCCCAACAGCTACCCGTGCTGGTCGCCGATCGCCACGCCTTATCAGCCACTGAGCGACAAGGTCGGCAGCGTTCCCCTGCCCTGCTATTTCACGCCTTCCGCGGGCACCGATGGCGAGGCAGTGGTGGTGGACAAGATCCACGGCACCCTACGCGTATTCGAGGGTTGGAACCTGGCCTTCAAGAACCAGTGGACCATGCAGTGGGGAGGCTATGAACCGGAGACGGCCTTCGACAAGACGCCGTGGGGTTGGGTCTGGCCCGTCAGTGCAGCCCACTATGGGGTCCAGGCCTCCGGCTTCGCCTTTCTGCCCGGCCTGATCACGGTGATGGATCTGGCCCTCGGCAAGATCGACCACGCGATCCACGTGACCGTGCCGCGCGCCTGCGACACCTGGGTGCCGCCGGCCACGCGCACCGATGGCAACGCCGCGCCCACCGGCACCGAGAACTGCCACCAGTACGGCACGGCCTACAAGCTTCCCGACAGCTTCACGATCCCCGCGCACTGGCCGCGCGTGGTGAAGATGATCGCCACCGCCGCACGCGACCACGGCCTGGTCATCACCGATCAGAACCTCTACGGGGTCGGCTTTCGCTTCGAGAACTACCAACGGCCATGGGCCTGGTGGTCACCCGATGGCTCGGTGGTCGACCCCTATCGCGATCCGGCCTATGCCAACCTGAACTTCTTCGAGTGCCCGACCGCCACGTCCTGGTCCTGCTTTCCCGACCGGAACCATCTGTTCCAGTCCCTGTTCGAGGTCGAGGCGCCCAATACCCGAAATTTCTGGGACGCTCTCGTGCAGGTCAATCCCGAGTAGATCGGCGTTTTCCTCGGCACTCGGGCACCGGCTTCGGCGCCGGCTGCTTCCCGGACGCGGCCTGGGGCGGCACCGCAGCGGCCGGGAGCGTGGCGGCACGACCGGCGATCAGGCGCCGTAGCCGGCGATCGCCTTGACCTCGAGGTATTCGTCGAGGCCGAACTTGCCCCATTCGCGGCCGTTGCCGGACTGCTTGTAGCCGCCGAACGGCGCCGTGCGTTCGTTGGGCACGCCGTTCAGGTTGACGTTGCCGGCGCGGATCCGGCGCGCGACCTGGCGGGCGCGCTCGATCGAGCCGCCGGACACGTAGCCGGCCAGGCCGTACGGCGTGTCGTTGGCGATGCGCACGGCCTCGTCCTCGTCCTGGTAGCCGATGATCGTCAGCACCGGCCCGAAGATCTCCTCGCGCGCGATCGTCATCTCGTTGGTGACGTTGGCGAACACCGTCGGTTGCACGTAGAAGCCCTTGTCGATGCCCTGCGGACGGCCGGGGCCGCCGGCGACCAGCGTCGCGCCTTCCTCGACGCCCTTCTGGAGCAGCGCCTGGATCTTGTTCCACTGGATCTCGTTGACGACCGGGCCGATCGACGTGCCGGCCGCGCGCGGATCGCCGGCGCGGGTCTGGCTGGCGACGGCCTTGGCGATTTCCATCGCTTCGTTCATCTTCGCCTGCGGCACCAGCATCCGGGTCGGCGCGTTGCACGACTGGCCGGAGTTCATGAACACGTGGGCGACGCCGCCGGCCACCGCTTTCTGCAGGTCGGCGTCCTCGAGGATGATGTTCGGCGACTTGCCGCCCAGCTCCTGGCTGACGCGCTTGACCGTGGTGGCGGCGCGCTGCGCGACGTCGATGCCGGCGCGGGTCGAGCCGGTGAACGAGATCATGTCGATGTCCGGGTGCCCGCTCATCGCGGCGCCGACGTCCGGACCCAGGCCGTTGATCAGGTTGAACACGCCCTTGGGTACGCCAGCTTCCTCCATGATCTCGGCGAAGATCAGCGCCGACGTCGGCGTGTATTCGGACGGTTTCAGGATCATCGTGCAGCCGGCGGCCAGCGCCGGCGCGACCTTGCAGGTGATCTGGTTCAGCGGCCAGTTCCACGGCGTGATCATGCCGACGACGCCGATCGGCTCGCGGGTGACGACCGCCGAGCCGACCGACTCGTCGAACTCGTATTCCTTCAGCGCATCGATCGTCGACAGGATGTGGCCGAGACCGGCGCCGACCTGGAGCTTCTCGGCGAACGGCAGCGGCGCGCCCATCTCGTCGGAGATCGAAACGCCCAGGTCCTTGGCGCGGCGCTTGTAGATCTCGACGATCTTCTGCAGTAGCGCGAGCCGCTCTTCGCGCGTGGTCTGCGAAAACGATTCGAACGCGGTGCGGGCGGCCTTGACGGCCTTGTCGACGTCGGCGGCCGACCCGAGCGAAATCTCGTACAGCGGCTGCTCGGTGGCGGGATTGATGACCTGGCGGGTCTTCGGCGCGACCGGGTCGACCCAGGCGCCATCGATGTAGAACTTCAGGCGGTTGACCATTTAGTCAGTCTCCTTGGTTGGATGTCGGCAAAAACAGTCAGTATAGGCCAGACCTCGGCGAGCCCGCCGATCGTCGGGGGGATCGGCGCGCGGCCGGTCGCGCGCCGGCGAGGATGCTCGCGCGCCGGCCCGCGGCGGCGAGCGTCAGAACAGGTCGACGTCGGCCGGCGCCGGCTCGGCCGCGCCGTCGTCGAACCAGTCGCGGATCCAGGCCGGCTCCTGTTCGAGCGTACCGATCGGATCGGCCGGCAGCACGCGCTGCTGGACGACGGCCTGCGCGAGCTGCATGCGCCGGCCCGAACCGATGCGGGTCGCCTCCCAGGCCATCGCGATGGCCGTCGTCATGTGGTACAGGCTGGCGGCGGTCTGGCGCGCGAACACGTCGCCGTCGGCGCCCAGGCCGGCGACGCGGCCGGCGCGGGCGACGACGCGATCGAGCGTGCCCGCGATCACCTCGCGCGCGTTCGGATGCGGCGCCGCCTGTTCGAGCAAGCGGCGCAGGTGGCCGTCGAGCGCTTCGAGCGAGCCTTCGCGGCGGATCGCGCGCAGCACGTCGAGCGCGACGATGTTGCTCGTGCCTTCCCAGATCGATCCGAGGTGCGCGTCGCGCACGAGCCGCGGATCGGTCCAGTCCTCGATGTAGCCGCAGCCGCCGCGCACCTCCATCGCGTCGCCGGTCACCTTGCGCGCGTCGCGGCAGGCGCGGAACTTGATGAGCGGCGTGAGGATGCGCAGCAGCGGGTAGGCGCCGTCCTCGCCGGCGTCGGAGCGCTGCAGGGCCTGCGCGGTCTGGAACACCATCGTGCGCGCCTGCTCGGCCGGCACGCGCAGCTTGTCGAGCTGGCGCTGCATCAGCGGCATGTCGGCCAGGCGCTTGCCGAAGGCGCGCCGTTCGGCGGCGATGTACTCGGCCTCGGCCACCGCGCGGCGCATCAGGCCGGCGGCGCGCACGCCGTTGGACAGGCGCGAGTTGTTCACCATGTCGGCCATCTGCACGAAGCCGCGGCCCTGCTCGCCGACCAGGTAGGCCACGGCGCCTTCGAGGCGGATCTCGCCGCTGGCCATCGAGCGCGTGCCCAGCTTGTCCTTCAGGCGGATGATCCGGTACGCGTTGGCCGAGCCGTCGGGCAACCGGCGCGGCAGCAGGAACAGCGACACGCCCCTCATGCCGGCCGGCGCGCCGTCGATGCGCGCGAGGACCATCGCCAGGTCGGCGTCGGGGTTCGAGCAGAACCACTTGTCGCCGTGCAGCAGGAAGCTGTCGCCGTCGGGCGTGGCCCGGGTCGTCGTGGCCGCCACGTCGGAGCCGGCGCCCTGCTCGGTCATGAACATCGCGCCCTGGTACAACGCGTCGAAGTCCTGCGTCGTCAACTGCTCGATGTAGCGCGCCACCAGCGAGTCATCGCCGAACCTGCGCAGCGTGCGGGTCAGCGAATCGGTCATCGACAGCGGGCAGCACAGGCCGAACTCGGCCTGCACCAGCAGATAGGTCAGCGCGTACTTGGCGATCGCCGGCATCGGCGCGTCCCAGCCCAGCACGCCGCCGCGGTGCGACATCGCCGCCAGTCCGTACTCGGCGAACGCGACCTTCTCGAGCTCGACGTAGGCCGGGTGCTTGACGATGCGCTGCCGGTCGACGCCCTGGCGGTTGCGGTGCTCGAGCACCGGCGGGTTCTTGTCGGCCGTGTGGGCCAGCGTGTCGAGCTCGCCGCCGGCCTGCGCGCCGAGCCGCTCCAGGTGCGGCGCCAGATGGGCGAGCAGGTCCGCGGGCAGGTAAACGGCCAGCAGCCTGGCCATCTCCGGGTCGCTGGTGTACAGGTTGACACCGTGCTGGTCGGGTACCGGGTGTTCGTTCGAGTTCGTCGCCATGATGTCCCTCCGTCCTGGATCGCGAATCGAGGCGGCACCGGCCGATGCCCGCGCCGGATCGCGGCAATCGATCAGCGCCTCGTCGAGGCGAGAGCATCCGCAAAAACGCGGCGGCCGTCCAATCGGGAGCGTGCTCAGCCGATCAGGCCGATCAGGCCGATCGGCGCCATCGGCGTCGGCGTCGCGTCGCTTCGCGTCGCCGCTGGTGCGGCCTGCACCTCGTTCGCCGGCGTCGCCGGGTGCCCGGGGCGGCTGGCGCGCCTTGGCGGAGCTTTCGATGCGCTGTCGAGTTCCGCGGCGCGCTACCGCGCGTGCGGCGGGCACAATGCAGGCAATCGCGCCGCCCGCGAATGCCGGGATTCGCGCCGCCGGCGCCGACCCGAACCCCGAGGAGACCCCGTGCCCGAACTGCTGTCCGCCGAACTGATCGCGCTGCGCGATCGCAGCGCCGCGCTGGCCCGCGGCCCGCTGGCCGCGCTGCGCGACGACGAGTCGCTGACCGATGCCGAGCGGACCGCGCGCGTGCGCGCGGCCAGCAAGGAGGCCGGCCTGTACGCGCTGACGCAGCGCGACGAGACGCCGGCGCTGGCGTTGCTCGTCGCACGCGAGACGCTGGCGATGCACGGCGTCTCGATGCTGCCGGGCCTGTTCGGCGCCGGCGGCGGGATGCTGGCGGCGGTCGGCGAGCCCCTGCGCTCGACGCACCTGCTGCCGCTGCTGGCCGGCGACAAGGTCGGCGGCTTCGCGATCACCGAGCCGCGCGACGCGCCGCGGCCGACGCACGCGATCGTCGACGGCGACGAGCTCGTGGTCACCGGGCGCAAGTCGTACGTGACCGGCGGGGCCGACGCGCAGTTCCTGACCGCGCTCGTCGACGTCGAGGGGCTGGGGCCGTCGATGGTCGTCATCGATACCGACCGGCCGGGCGTGCGGATGACGCGCCGGTTCTCGTCGCTGGACGGCAGCCATCACGCGGCGTTCGCGTTCGACGCGGTGCGCGTGCCGCGCGCCCACGTGATCGGCGCGCCCGGCGAAGGGCGTTCGCGGGCGCTGGACAAGATCAGCGCGATGCGCCGGGCCGTGGCGGCCGACTGCGTGGGGACGACGGCCTGGCTGCTGGACCTGGTCGCGGCCGAGCTGCAGCGCGAGCGCAAGGGCGGCGCCAAGGGGGCGCAGGATCGGATCCGGCTGCGCTACGGCGAGCTGCGCGCGGCCGCGTACGCCGCCCGCTCGATGCTGTACCGGACCGCGCGGCTGGCCGATGCCGGCGAGAACGTCGTCAACGAGACGATCGCGACCAAGGTCTTCGCCAGCGAGCTGGCGAACCGCGTGGCCGACGAATCGGTGCAGTTGATCGGCGGCGAGGCGCTGGTCGTCGGCCACCCGGTCGAGCGCGCGCTGCGCCGGCTGCGCGCGTACCGGCTCGCCGAAGGCGACAGCGACACGCTGTACGTGAACCTGTCGCGCGGCTTCCTGGACTACGGGCTGGGCCGGGTCTGAGCGATGTCGGCCGCGGCGCGGGCCGGATCCGGTCGACGCCGGCCGCGACGCGCCGGACGCCGTTCAGTTCGCCTGCCGCGTCGGGATCTTGTTGAACGGCATGCCGCGGTCGGCGCGCATGTCGGCCGGCAGGCCCAGCACGCGCTCGGCGATGATGTTGCGCAGGATCTCGTCGGTGCCGCCTTCGATCCGCGTCGCCGGCGAGCGCAGCAGCATCGCCTGGAAGCGGCCGGCCGCCTCGACGCGGGCCGGGTCCATCGCGATGCCGGCCTGTCCCTGCAGGTCCATCGCGAACATCGCGATCTCCTGCAGCGTCTGGCCGGCCACCAGCTTGCCGATCGAGTTCTCGGGACCGGGCGTCTGGCCCTTGGACAGCGCCGAGATGCTGCGGTACGCGGTATAGCGCAGGCCGCTGGTTCGTACCGCCCAGGTCGCCAGCTTCGAACGCACGGCCGGATCGTCGATCGCCAGGCCGTCGCCGGTGTCGAACGTGCAGCACAGCTCGAGCAGCTCCGGAAAGCCGGTCGGCATGCCGGCGCCGATCGACAGCCGCTCGTTCATCAGCGTGGTCAGCGACACGCGCCAGCCGCTGCCGACGGCGCCCAGCCGCTGGTGGTCGGGCACGCGCAGGTCGGTGAAGAACACCTCGTTGAAGCCGGACTGGCCGTTGACCTGCTTGATCGGCCGCACCTCGATGCCCGGGCTCTTCATGTCGATGAAGAACATCGTCAGCCCGTCGTGCTTGGCCACCTCGGGATCGGTGCGCGTCAGCAGGATCCCGTAGTCCGAGTAGTGCGCGCCGCTGGTCCAGATCTTCTGCCCGTTGATGACCCAATCGTTACCGTCGCGTTCGGCGCGGGTGCGCAGGCCGGCCAGGTCCGAGCCGGCGACCGGCTCGGAGAACAACTGGCACCAGACGTGCTCGCCCGAGGCCAGCGGCGGCAGGTAAGCGAGTTTGTGCGGCTCGGCCGCGTGCGCCATCATCGTCGGCCCGCACATGCCCTGGCCGATCAGGAACGGCGACGACAGCTTGCCGTACACGCCTTCTTCCTGCTGCCAGATCACGCGTTCGATCGGCGAGGCGCCGCGGCCGCCGTATTCGCGCGGCCAGTGCAGGCAGGCCCAGCCGCCTTCGTACTTGCGTTTCTGCCAGGCCTTGGCGGCGGCCAGCACGTCGCCGCTGCGCAGCGCCGGCTGGCCGAAGCCCGCGGCCTCGAGCTCGCCGCGCAGCTCGTGCGGGGCGTTGGCCTGGATCCATTCGCGCGCCTGGGTGCGGAACGCGGCTTCTTCGGGGGTGTCGTCGAAGTTCATCGTGGTCGGTCAGTTGAGAATCTGTGAACGAACCGCCCTGACGCGCCGCTCGGCCGCGTCCGATTCGTTCATGGATTCTGAGGGCGAAGCGCGCAGGGCGCTCGCCGGGTCATTCGAAGTCGGGCGGTCGTGGCCGGCCGGCGGGGCCGCGATGCGGATCGCCGCGCCGGAGCGGCCGCGAACGGATGTCGATCGCGGTTCAGGCCGCATCGCGCTGCTCGCGCATCAAGCGGATCAGGCGGTCCTCCCAGACCGACTGCGCGCCGATCGTCAGCGCCAGCAGGTTCGATCGCCGGTAGTACAGGTGGCAATCGAACTCCCAGGTGAAGCCCATGCCGCCATGGACCTGTATGTCGTTGCGCGCGCAATGCTGGTAGGCCTGGGTCGCGCTGACGCGCGCCGTGGCCGCGGCGACCGGCAGCTCGGGCGCGCCGGTCGACAGCGCCCATGCGCCGTAGTAGGCGTTCGAGCGCGCCAGCGTCGCCGAGACGTACATGTCGGCCAGCATGTGCTTGATCGCCTGCAGCGATCCGATCGGCCGGCCGAACGCGAAGCGCTCCATCGCATAGTCGCGCGCCATCTCGAGCGCGCGGTCGGCGCCGCCGATCTGCTCGAAGGCGATGAGGACGGCGGCGCGATCGAAGACCGCTTCGAGCGTCCTCGCGCCGCCGGCCGCTTCGCCCAGCAGCTCGGCCGGGGCGTCGTCGAACGTCAGCTCGGCATGGCTTCGCGTCGGATCGATCGTGGCGATCGGCGTGCGCTTGACGCCCGCCGCGTTCAAGTCGACGACGAGCAGCGCGAAGCTGCGCGGCGCGGAGGCGTCGACGCTCGCGCTGACGATCGCGAAATCGGCGACGTCGCCGTCGGCGACCGCCAGCTTGTGGCCGGAGACGCGCCAGGCGCCGCCGTCGGCGCGCGCCTTCGTCTCGACCGGGCGCTTGTCCTGCCGGCCGGTGTGCTCGACCCAGGCGAGCGTGCCGATCGTCTCGCCGCTGGCCAGGCCGGGCAGCAGACGCTGCTTCTGGTCGTCGCTACCCGCCAGCAGCAGGCACTCGGCGGCTATCGCGATCGACGATACATAGGGCACGGCGGCCACCGCGCGGCCCAGCTCCTCGGCGATCACGCAGGCTTCGAGGTAACCGGCGCCCAGGCCGCCATAGGCTTCGGGAATCGATGCGCCGAGGTAGCCCATCTCGCCGAGTCCGCGCCACAGCGCGCGGTCGGTCGGTTCGGGGCCGTCGAGGATCTTGCGGACGGCCTCGCGGCCGCTGTGATCGGCCAGGTAGCGCCGTACCTGGTCCTTCAGTTGCTTCTGCTCGAGCGAGAAATCGAAATCCATCGGGTGTCCTGTGAACCCGGACACGGGCTCGCTGGCCACGCGTGGCCGCCGGCGTCGCCAGCGAGAGGGACCGGGTTGTCTCCATCGAGGGGCCGCGCGTCGAACGCGCGGCGGGGATTCCGATGATGCACGCGAACGGGCGGCGCGTACAGCTCGGGCCCGGATGTTTCGTTGGGCATTACCGGCGGCCCGCCCGCCCCGGCTTCAGCTCCCGAACGTCAGGCCTTCGAATCGTCCGGTCCTTCGCCATTCGTCGATGAACCGGAAGAACGCGGTCGGTCCTTTCGGGTAACCGATGTTCAGCCTGGCCGCGGGCCCCGGATCCCGCCCCTCGTTGTTGTAGTAGCCGGGCGTGCAGTCGGGCGACGAGGTCATCCGGCCCGGGCTCGTGCGCAGCAGCTCGACCCAGTCGTGCTCGGCCTCGGGCTCGACCTCGACGCGCTGGTGGCCGTTGGCGCGAGCGTGCGAGACGATCGCGGCGATCGTGCGCGCGCCTTCGGTCAGGTTGTGCGGGATGTTCGAGATCAGGTTCGCGCCCTGCGTCGGCTGCACGAAGAACGCGTTCGGGAAGCCGTGCACGTGCATGCCGTGCAGCGTGCGCATCCCTTCGGCCCAGTGCTCGGACAGCTTGCGGTCGTCGCGGCCGGTCAGGTCGAAGCCGGCGCGGCGCTGGTACGCGGTGCCGACCTCGAAGCCCGACGCGTAGATGATGCAGTCGACCGGGTACTCGACGCCGGCGACGACGAGGCCGCGCTCGGTGATCCGCTCGACGCCCTTGCCGTCGGTGTCGACGAGCGTGACGTTGGGCGAGTTGAACGACTGCAGGTAAGCGTCGTGGAAGCATGGGCGCTTGCACAACTGGCGATACCAGGCCTTGAGCCTGGTGGCGGTTTCCTTGTCCTGGACGAGCGCGTCGACGCGGGCGCGGATCTCCTCCATCTTCTCGAAGTCGGCGTCCTCATAAGCGGCGAGCATCGCCGGCACCGTGCGCTCGCTCGGCGCGAGCCGCGAGATCTGCGCGCGGATGCGGCGCGCGAGCTCGGTCCAGCCGTCCTGCACCAGATCGACGTCGGTCGTGCCGCCGCCCGCCTGGTTCTCGGTGAAGTTCTCGAGCCAGCGCTGCTGCCAGCCGGGCGTGGCGATGTCGGCGAACCATTGCGGATCGATCGGCGCGTTGGCGCGCACGTCGACCGACGACGGCGTGCGCTGGAACACGAACAACTGCCCGCAGGTGCGCGCCAGGTGCGGGATGCACTGCACCGAGGTCGCGCCGGTGCCGATGATCGCGATGCGCTTGTCGCGCAGCTTGTCCATCGGCGCGCCGAGCGGGTCGCCGCCGGTGTAGTCATAGTCCCAGCGGCTCGTGTGGAACGAATGGCCGTTGAACGTCTCGATGCCCGGGATGCCCGGCAGCTTGGGCACGTGCAGCGGCCCCGTGCCCAGGCCGATGAACTGCGCGGTGAACGCGTCGCCGCGGTTCGTGCGGATCAGCCAGCGCGATTGCGCGTCGTCCCAGGTCAGCGACTGCACCTGCGTATGGAACAGCGCGTCGTCGTACAGGTCGTAGTGCTTGGCGATCCGCTGGCAATGGGCGAGGATCTCGGGCGCATGCGCGTATTTCTCGGTCGGCATGTGACCGGTTTCCTCGAGCAGCGGCATGTAGATCATCGACGCCGTGTCGCACTGCGCGCCCGGGTAGCGGTTCCAGTACCAGGTACCGCCGAAGTCGCCGCCCTTCTCGATCAGGCGCACGCTGTCGACGCCGGCCTCCTTCAGCCGCGCGGCGGTGGCCAGCCCGGCGAAGCCGCCGCCGACGAACGCGAAGCTGACGTGGTCGGTCTTCGGCTCGCGCGGCCGCAGCGGCGTGTACGGATCCTCGAGGTAATGGGCGAGCTGGCCCTTGACCTCGACGTACTGGTCGTTGCCGTCCGGGCGCAGGCGCTTGTCGCGCTCGGCGATATAGCGCTGGCGAATCGCTTCCTTGTCGATCTGCGTGATGGTCATGGCGGCGGCGCTCAGCGCTGGCTGCGCTGGTAGGTCTGCCTGGCCTCGATCGTCGCGTAGTGATTGCCGAGCAGCGCGCGCCAGGCGGTCGCCGGATTGATGACCGGCGAGGTCGCGAGCGCCGACAGCAGGCGGCTGCCCGGCACCATGCGGCGCATCGCGTCGGCTCGCAGGCTTTCGAGGCGTTCGGCCCACATCAGGCTCGAGATCAGCAGCGCGCGTGCGGGCGGCGCCGGCAGGCGGGTCTGCGGCAGCTTCGTATGCGAGGTCACCTCGATCGTGCGGTTCGGCGCGGTGTGCGGCGCCGGCTCGGCGCTGGCGAACGCGTGGCGCAGCGCGCCGCCGATGCGATCGAGCGCGTCGCGCGCGGTGCGCATCACGCCGTTGAAGTTGACGAAGCCGTGGAACTGGCCCGGGTAATGCAGCAGCTCGACCGGCACGCCCGCTTCGCGCAGCAGCTCGACATAAGCGATGCCGTCGTCGCGGACCGGATCGTAGCCGGCCGTCAGGACCAGCGCCGGCGGCACCTGGTCGAGCCTGGGATTGAGCGCCGGCGACAGCCACGGATCGTCGACGTCCGGGTGGCGTTCGTCGAGCAGGTTCTTGATGCCCTCGATGACTTCGAGCGTCAGCAGATAGCCCTGACCGTTCTGCTGGACCGACGGGTACTCGTCGCGCAGGTTGGTGGCCGGATAGACGAGCACCTGCAGGCGTAGCGCGGGGCCGCCGAGCTCGGCGCATCGCTGCGAAACCGCGGCCGCCAGGTTGCCGCCGGCCGAATCGCCGCCGACGGCCAGGCGGGTCGTATCGATGCCGAGCTTCTGCCCGTTGTCGGCCAGCCACTGGACCGCGGCCAGGCAGTCGGTGCGGCTCGCGTACAGATCGTGCTCGGGCGCCAGCCGGTAGCGCACCGACACGACGATCGCGCCGCTGGCCTGGGCGACGTGCCGGCAGATGCTGTCGGCCGTCGTCAGGCCGCCGATCAGGAACGCGCCGCCGTGGAACCAGATGAAAGCGGGCAGCGGTTCGCGGCCCTGCGACGGACGATAGATGCGGATGTCGATCGCTTCTTCGGGGCCGGGGATGCGAAGGTTCTGCACCTGCGCGACCGGCTGCCCGCGGCCCAGCACGCGCGCCAGCGCCTGCCACAGGCGCCGGTGCTTGTCGAGCGTGTCATGGGCAGGGGCGCCCATGCCCAGCATGTTGATGCCCTTCAACAGAGTGCCTGCCTCGACGTCCAGCGCGCCGGCTCGCAGACAGCGCGGGCTGCCCGCTCCCGTGACGGCGTTCACCTTGATCGTCTCCTTCAAGCCCTTGTTCGTCATGGTTCCCCCATAGTTGCGTCGCGGGGCTTTCGGCAAGGGTTCCTGCCTAGGCGCTGGGTACCGCGGACGCCCTGATTATTGTCGATCGCCGAATCGGCGGACGACGACAATGACACGAAACAGGGCAACATGTCGTTGTTTGCGGGGTTAACCCCAGTATCGCCCCAGGGGCGCGGTGTGAACGGATCGGGGCAGCCAAGGCGGCGCTCGACGCCCGGCGCCGCTCGCTGGATGCGGCGCGCGAGGTGGCTCGGCTGTACGAGGTACGCTACCGCAGCAGCGAGGCGGCGTCGCGTTGAGTCGTCGCGGAACGCGTGCCCGCGCCACGGGTCATCGGGAGTTTCTTGGGCAAGACGGAATCCATGTTCTTCGATAAGCTGAATCGACGGGAAAGCGGAATATTTCTCTATGGGCTCACCCCTCCGAAGGAAGGCCTGAGAGGCTGAGAGTCTTTCATCCATGCCCGCCTTGCACGTCCAAACGCCCCGG
>JASGFT010000120.1:0-15186 GCA_047605425.1 Burkholderiaceae bacterium
TGCGTGGGACGCGCCCCCGGCGTCGACACCTTCGGCGGCGCCTTCGCTGGCACCCGGCGCGGCCGGCGGCGACGCTAGGAAGCGGCTGACGCGCCCCCAGGCGCTGGTCGCCGCACTGAGCAAACCGCCGACCGTGCAGCCCCGCAATGCGCTGACGGTGCCGCGCAGCGCCGCGGCGACGCTGCAGGCGGGCGGCGAATTTCATTCGAAGGCGCTGCTCGCGCACCTGCCGATGCTCGAAAGCACGCTGGTGGCCGGGCTGCGCACGGTCGACGCGGTCGGCGTCGCGCCGTCGCCGATCAAGGTCCATGCGCTACGCACGCGCAGCGCGTTATTTGGCAGCGCCGCGCCGAACCAGATCTTCATCGGCCTGCAGTCGGCGGAGTCCGCCATTCCCCGATACGATCCGCTGAGCCTGGAGCTGGCGTGGTCGGATCTGCTCGGCGTGTCGCCGAGCGTCGCCGTCAGCCATGTCGCGATCGACACCTTTTCCGGCCTCTCCCGGATTCCGCTCGATGCGGCCCACGAGCAGATCAAGGCGAGCCGCCCGGACGACGGCTCGGGGTCGGGCGCGGTCGACAGCTTCGTGCTCGTGGATTTTCCCGCGTCGAACGTCGCCCGCTCGCGCATCTACCGCGTCGACGATGTCGATACCGTGTCCCTGGGCATCGGCGGCGCGATCTCCGCGCGCGCCACCACGCTGGACGTCGGCCCGAAATGGGTTCTGGATTTCCTGAACGAGGCGAGTGACGAGCTCGGCTTCCTGCGCCGCACCGCGGTCTACACTCAGAGCGAAGAGCTGGCGCTCGCTGCCGATCCGCTGCGGGCCGACGTGACCGGCGACACGGCCGCCACCGATGAAATCGAGCTCGATCAGTACTACGACGGCCTCGTGCCGGGCATGTGGGTGATCGCCGGCGGCGAGCGCGCCGATATCGAGTTGCCCAACGGCACGCAGGATACGCAGACGAAAGTGCCCGCCGCCGAGCGCGCGATGATCGCGTCGGTGCGTCACGGACTGACCTCGCTCGTCGCGATGGACGCGAGCGGCGCGCCGTTGCCGGATCAACCGGTCCTCAACCTGCCGGGCGATACCTTGCACACGTTCATCAGGCTGGCGGCGCCGCTGGCCTACCGCTACAAGCGCGACACGTTCGCGATCCACGGCAACGTCGTGCGCGCCACCCACGGGCAGACGACGAAGGAAACGCTGGGCTCGGGGGACGCGACGCAGGCCTTCCAGCGATTCGCGTTGAAGGCGCCGCCGCTGACCCATGTCTCGGCGCCGACGCCGGACGGCATCGCCTCCACCTTGCAGGTGCGCGTCAACAAGCTGCTGTGGCACGAGACCGACGATCTCGCCGGCGCGGACGCGAACGCGCGGACCTACCGCACGCGCCGCGACGACAGCGAAGCGACGCGCGTCGATTTCGGCGACGGCAAGCACGGCGCGCGCCTGCCGACCGGCCAGGACAACGTCACCGCCGTCTACCGCAGCGGCATCGGCGCGGGCGGCAACGTGCGAGCGGGCCAGCTAAGCGTGCTGGCCGACAAGCCGCTCGGCGCGAGCGCCGTGACCAATCCGATCCGCGCGTCCGGCGGCGCCGACCCCGATACGCTGGCGCAGGCGCGCGTCAACGCGCCGCTTTCGGTGACCGCGCTCGATCGCCTGGTTTCGGTGCGCGACTACGCGGACTTCGCCAGCACCTTCGCCGGCGTGGGCAAGGCCGCGGCGACCAGGCTGCCCGGACCGAGCGGCGATTTCGTCGAGATCACGATCGCCGGCATCGACGACGCGCCGATCGACGAGACGTCCGATCTGTATCGCAACCTCGTCGAGGCGCTGCATCGCTTCGGCGATCCGCATGTGCCGATTCGCGTCGACCTGCGCAAGGCGCTGGCGATGGTGATCGAAGCCCGCATCGCGCCGCAGCCGGACTACGACTGGAGCGACGTGCAGCCGCGCGTCGTCGCCGCGCTGAACGACCGGTTCGGCTTTCAGGCGCGCGGCCTCGGGCAGCGGGTGTTCGCCAGCGAACTGATCGGCGTCATCGAGGGCGTGCGCGGCGTCGCTCACGTGGTCGGCGGTTCCGTGCACCTGCTCGACGACGACGATCTGATCGATCGGCTCGTTCCGGCTCCGGCTGGCTCGTCGCCGGCTGCGTCGGCGCCGGGCCTGTCGCCATCGCCCGACGACGAAGGCACGCAGGCCAACGCTTCGGTGCGACGGCTCCCGCTCGTGCCCGAGCCCGGTGCGACCGATGAAGGGGCCGGCGGCAGGGGCTGGCTCGCGGTTCCGCCGGCCACGGCGCGGGTCGGAACGGATGGCACGCTCGAGGTGTCGCCGGCGCGGATCGCTTACCTGCCGGCCGGCGTGCCGGAAGCACTGATCCTGGAGCTTGCGTCATGAGCCTCGCATCGAACGCCTCGCCCGACCGCCTGTACGAACTGCTGCCCGCGTTCCATCGCAGCAGGGATGCGGAGCAGGGCTACCCGCTGCGCGCCTTGCTGCGCGTGATCGACGAGCAGGTCCGCGTCGTCGAGAACGATATCGCGCAACTTCACGACGACTGGTTCATCGAGACCTGCGCGGATTGGGCGGTGCCGTACATCGGCGACCTGGTCGGCTACCGGCCGGTGCACGAAGCGGGCGCGCCGGGTGATCCATCGACGGCGCAGGGCCGGCGCCTGAACGACTATCTGATCTCGCGCCGCGAGGTCGCGAACACGATCGCGCTACGTCGACGCAAGGGGACGCTGTCGGCGTTGGCCGAGCTGATCGAGGACGTCGCCGCCTGGCCGGGGTTCGCCGCGGAGTTCTATCGCAGGCTGGGCTGGACCCAGCATCTGAACCACCCGCATCCGCATCGCGGACGAACGCTCGGGCTGCGCGACGCGAACGCGGTCGATCTGATCGGCACGCCCTTCGATCGCAGCGCGCACGGCGTGAACGTGCGCCGCGTCGATTCGCGACACCGCCACGGTCGCCACAACATACCGAACGTCGGCGCGTTCGTGTTCCGCATGAAATCGTATCCGGTGACCGGTACCTCGGCCTGCTGCCAGGAGAAGATCGGCCCGCACTGCTTCACGTTCAGCGTGCTCGGCAATGACGCGCTATTGTTCACCCGGCCACGGCCCGACGTGCGGCCGGCGACGGAATCGACGCTGCCGGTGCCGATCCGCCGGCAGGCGTTCCAGCTCAGCGACGGCCAGCATCCGCCGACGATCAGCGCGTCGCCGGACTACTACGGCGTCGGCGCGAGCCTGGCGATCCATGCGCCGGATTGGCCGACCAAGGGCGCCGAGCAACCGATCCCGATCGGCCTCGTCGTTCCCGCCGATCTGAGCGGCTGGTCCTATGCATCGAAGCGCAATACCGTCGCCGTCGACCCCCGGCTCGGGCGCATCCTGTTCCCCGCCGGGCAACTGCCCCGCAAGGGTGTCTGGGTCGACTATCGCTACGGCTTCGTCGCCGACATCGGCGGCGGCGAGTACGCGCGGCCGATCCACCAGCCGACGCTCGCGCAGATGTCGCGATTCCGTACCGCGGATATCGTGTCGGGACGGATCGGTGAGCTGGCCATGCGCCTGGGCGGCGGTGGCAATGGTGGTGACGGTGGCGGCGGTGGCGGCGGCAGCGACGCGGTCGGCACTTATCTGCGCGGCCGTTTCGCGTCCGCCACGCTCGATCTGATCGATCGCTGCGTGGCGATCCTGGATCCGGCGGCGGCGACACCCGGGGTGCTGCCCGATGATCTGGCCGCGACGCTGAGCGCCGCGCTGGTCGACGAGTTCAACGCGGTGCTCGACGATGACGGCTTCTACAGCCCCGAGCGATTTCCGCCGGATTCCACGCGGCCGATGCCCGACGAGCTCGTCGGGCTGCTCGGCGCCGATGCCACCGGCGATGCGCTGAAGCGGCGCAACCGCCTGCTGCTCGAGCACGCGTACACCGGATCGATCGCGTTGGGATTCCGGATCTACCGGGTCGGCAACGGGCAGCTCGTCCGGCTCGGCGATGCGCTGGCCCGGTTCGCTACCGAGCAGCCGCGTTACGGCATCATCGAGTTCACCGACAGCAGCGTCTACACCGAGGCCATCGACATCACGTTGGCCGGGCACCAGACCCTGCAGATCCGCGCGGCCGAGCGCACGCGGCCCGTGCTGCGCATGCTGGACTACCAGAGCGGCGCGGCCGATGCGTTCGCGGTCGCGGGCGGCGAGGGCAGCCGCTTCGTGCTCGACGGCGTCCTCGTCGCCGGGCGCGGACTGCAGATCACCGGCCCCGATCCCGACGACGCGTCAATTTCCTCGGCCTCGGATCTGTGCGAAGTCGTGATCCGCCACAGCACGCTGGTGCCGGGCTGGAGCCTCGATTGCGATTGCGAGCCCGCTCGCCCGAACGAGCCGAGCATCGAGCTGATCGGCACGCGCGCGGCGCTGGTCGTCGAGCACAGCATCATCGGCTCGATCGAGATCACCGCCGCGCCGACGCCGGGCGATCCGCTGGTCCTGCGCCTCAGCGACAGCATCGTCGACGCGACGCACAGCGGGCGCGTCGCGCTCGGCGCCGGCGAGGGCCGGTATGCGTTCGCCGAAGCATCGATCCTGCGCTGCACCGTGCTCGGCGCGATCCGCACGCATGCGCTGGCGCTGGCGGAGAACTCGATCTTCATGGGCTGCATCCACGTCGCCCGCAGCCAGCGCGGCTGCGTGCGCTTCTGCTATGTGACGCCGGACTCGCGCACGCCCAGACGCTATCAATGCCAACCCGATCTCGTGCGCGCCAAGGTCGCCGCCGACGATCCGACCCTGTCCGGCGCGGCGCTCGCGGCGGCGCGGGAACCGGAAACCTTGCGCGTGCGTCCGATCTTCGACAGCACGCGCTATGGCAATCCGGCCTACTGCCGCCTCGCCTGCGACGTCGCGGTGGAAATCGCGCGCGGCGCCGACGATGCGTCCGAGATGGGCGTCTACCACGACCTGTTCCAGCCGCAGCGCGAGATCAGCCTGCAAACGCGCTTGAGCGAATACACGCCGGCCGGCATGGATGCCGGCGTCATTCTCGCGAACTGAGCACCCGGCAGTCCCCAGGAGAATCCGATGAAAGGCGATTTCACCCGTAACAGCTTCGACCCGTCCAGCCATTACTCGCGCGTGCTGATGCAACAAGGGCGCGTGCAGCTCGACGCGGACTGGAACGAGCAGGCCGCCCTCTTCACGCACTACCTGCGCGCGCTGGCGCGCGACCTGATCGGTCCGCATGGGGCGCCGGCCATCGGCGGCGGCTTCGAGCTGGTCACCAAACCCGAGGATGTCCGCAACGCCGACGGTAGCGCCGTCAGCGATGCGGAGCAGTTGGAGAAGCTCACCAAGGCGCTGGCCAACGGCGACAGCTTCGTGATCAATCCGGGCGCCTATTACGTCGACGGTATCCGCGTGAAGAACGAGAAGCCGCTCTTGTACGGGGAGCAGGCCGGATTCAGCGCGGACGCATTCGGGGAGCTGGCCCCGGACAATCGACTGCTGTACCTGGACGTGTGGGAGCGGCATGTCACCTGCGTCGAGGATCCGCGCATTCGCGAAGTCGCGCTGGGCGGCGCGGACACGGCCACGCGCGCGCAGATCATCTGGCAGGTCAAGTCGGCCGCCGTATCGAACCCCGACCAACCCTGCGATCCGGGCGCCGTGCCGCCGCGGCCCGGCAGCGGCCGCCTGCGCGCACGGGCGAAGCAGGGCGCGCCTTCGGAGCCCTGCGCCATCGCGCCCTCGTCGACGTATCGCGGCGCCGAGAACCAGCTCTACCGGATCGAGATCCTCCACGGAGGCAGCCTCGCCGCCAATGACAAGCCGAGCTTCGTCTGGTCCCGCGAGAACGGCTCGGTCGTGTTTCCGATCGTCCAGCTCGGCGCGTCGTCGACGGTCAATGGGACGTCCCGACTCGAGGTGACGCTGGCGAGCCTGGGCCGTGACGACAAGCTCGGCCTGCATCCGGGCGATTGGGTCGCCGTCGTCGACGACGATGCCGTGCTGCAGAATCGCGCGGACCCGTTGCTGCAGGTGATCAAGATCGATCGCGATACCTCGATCGTCACCTTGCAGGGCACGACGCCGGTCCAGAACAATGGCCGCCATAAGTTGCTCAGGCGCTGGGATCACAAACACCCGTCCGGTGCCATGGCGGTGTCCGAAGCCGCCGGCGACGCTGACCTGGCCGACCAGAACTGGATCGCGATCGAGGACGGCATCCAGATATGGTTCGCACCGGGCGCCACTTATCAGACCGGCGACTATTGGCTGATCCCTGCCCGCGTGGCGACCGGCGATGTCGAATGGCCGCCGGAGACGAACGCCGATGGGAGCGCGGTCGTGTCGAACGGCAATCCGGTTCCGGCCGCGCTGCCGCCGGTCGGTCCCGTCCATCATTACGCACCGCTCGGCGTCTTCGTCGCCGGCGTCGCCGTCCCGGGGGCGCCCTCCAGCGCGGCATCGGTGAGCAACTGCCGTTGCGTGCTGCGACCGGTCACGGACTGCGGAACCGGTCTCGCCACGCGGAACGCGGCCGGGCCGGTTTCGCCGGCAGTCGCTTCGGTACCCGCTCAGGAGACGAAATCGGTTCGGTCGAGCAAGCCGGCCGGGTGAGACCCGGCGCGGCGGCCGAGTCACCCCGCGAGCTCGACCCGCACCGCGAGCTTGCCGAAATGGCCGTGTCCGGCCGCGAGTCGCCGGTAGGCCTGGGTAAGTCCATCGACCGGGTAGACCTGATCGAGCGCGGGCGTCAGCCGAGCGCCAGCGATCGCCGCCGTCGCTTCGCGCAGATCGGCGGCCGAACCGGTGTTGCAGCCGATCACGCGCACTCGTCGTTCGATCACCGCCATCAGGTTCAGGCGCAGTTCGGCGCCGCTCAGAAAGCCGATCGCGAACACGGTGCCGCCTTGCCGGACCGCGCGCAGCGACTGCTCGAAGGTTTCGGCGCCGACCGTCTCGAGCACCAGATCGACTCCCTGGCCCCCGGTCAGTTCCAGCACGGCTTGCTCCCACTGCGGGCGCTCGCGCGTGTCGATGCCGTGGTCGGCGCCCAGCGCCAGCGCGCGTTGCAGCCGTTCAGCCGACGACGAGGTGACGATCACCCGCGCGCCGCAGGCCTTGGCGAGTTGCAGCGCGAGCATCGCCGTGCCGCCGGTGCCCAGCACCAGCACGGTCGAGCCCGTGCGCACCCGTGCGGCCCGCAGGGCGTTCCAGGCCGTCGTGGCCGAAATCGGCAGCACCGAGGCCTGCGCCCAATCCAGATGCGACGGCGCGCTGACCAGCGACGCGGCCGTCACGACGGCGAACTCGCGCAGGGCGCCCGGCAGCGTGACGCCGCGCATCGCCCTGGCGGTAAGGGCGCTGGGCTCGCCGGCGGTCCATAAGGCTTTCGGATGCACCAGCACCCGATCGCCCGGCGACCATTCGGCTTCGGGCGGCTCGTCGGCATCGCCGACCGCGATCACTTCCGCGGCGGCGTCGGCGAGCGGAATCAGCGGATAGCTCAGGCCCGGGTACGCGCCGGACGCGACGACCACGTCGATGAAATTGAGCCCGGCGGAGCGGATGCGCACCAGCACCTGGCCTGGCGCCGGCTCGGGGTCGGGCAAGGTGACCGGCTGCAAGGCGTCGAAGGAACCGTGGGTCAGTTGGATGGCTTTCATGGATCTCTCCCGGAAAACGCCGCGAAAAATGGCGTCCATCCATCGTATTGATGGTTCAATCGAAGAAAACCACCGGATCCTTCCGAACACTGATGCCAAGCTTGCAGCAATCCACCGCTCAGCCCGACACGCCGGTCTATGCCGAGCTGACGGCTTTCGTCGCGATCGCCGACGCCAACTCGTTCACGCAGGCCGCCGAGCGGCTCCATCGCGACGCCACCGTGCTGTCCAAGCGCCTGCGCGCGCTCGAGACGCGGCTGGGCGTGCGATTGCTCGAACGCACGACCCGCCGGGTGCGATTGACCGAGGCCGGCGCCGGCTATCTGGAGCGTGCGCGCGAAATCCTGCGCGCGATCGACGAGGCCGACCGCGATGCGATCGCCACCGTCACCGGCGAACCGCGTGGACATCTGCGCCTGGCCCTGCCCGACACCTTCGGGCGCTTATGGCTGAAACCGGCGATCTACCGGTTCATGCGCGCGCATCCCAAGGTGACGATCGAAGCCGAGCTGTCCAATCGTTTCGTCGACCTGATCGGTGAGCGTTTCGACCTGGCGGTGCGTCTGGGCGAGCTGACCGATTCGCGCCTGGTCGCGCGCAGGATCGCCGCGCGACGACGCTTGCTGTGCGCGTCGCCGGACTACCTGTCCCGACGGGGTTACCCCGGGCAGCCGGAGGAGTTGTCGCGGCATGACTGCCTGCTGTTCACCCGGTTACGGCAGCCGGATCGCTGGGATCTTCAGGACGCCAGCGGCGAACGGCGACGCGTGCACGTGTCCGGGCCGCTGCAATCCGAGGATTCGGAGCTGCTGGCCGGCGCCGCTCAGGCGGGCCTGGGCATCATGCTGGGTACCGACTGGCTGCTGGCGTCCGCGCTGCGCTCGGGAGAGCTGGTCAGGGTGTTGCCCGGATGGGAAGTGATCGACGACGGGGCGATCTATCTGGTTACCCCGTCGGGCAGCGCCGCGGCCAGCAAGACGCGCGCGTTCGGCGACTGGATCGCCCGCGAGTTGCGCGAGCCGCCCTGGCAACTGGCCGAGGAACGACGCTAGCGGACCGAGATCCCGGGCCTTGGAGAACATGAGCCGACCTGGACCATCGCATGGAAGCGAGTGGCATTGACGACAGGACATCGCCTCACTAGACTTGTACATATCAAACGTACAAGTTTCGTCGGCTACCATGTCCGCCAAGATCGTTACGATCTCGTCCGCCCGCCAGACCCTGTTCGAATTGTTCAACGCCGTGACCACGCGCCGCGGTCGCAAGGTGATCATCACCAGTCGCGGCGTCGCGGCTCGGGCGGTACTGGTCGACGGCGCGTATCTGGAAGAACTCGAGTCGGCGGCGAAGCGTTTGCTCGAGATCCAGAGCAGCCAAGCGGACACACCGCGTTTTCGCCTGATCGGTAGCGGTAGCCTGGCGCCCGGCGCCGGGGGCGATGAAGGCGACCCGCTGGCCGCCATCCGGACCGAGACCGGCAAGCAGGCCGACGAGAAGATCATTTCCTTCGGCGCGACCCGATGACGCGCGGCGAACCCGTGTTCGCGATAACGGATACGCACGCGCTGATCTGGGCAGCCACAGGCAACGTCAAGCGTCTTGGCCGCCGGGCGCGTCGCTTGTTCGAGCGGGCGGATGACGGCGAGTGTGCGATCTACATTCCCGCGATCGCTCTGGTGGAGCTGGGCGAAGCCTGCCACCGGGGTGTCGTCACGCTGAACCGACCTTTTGGTGCCTGGGTGAAAGCCGCTTTCGACAGCGGCTCGTACCTGCCGGCGCCGTTGACGCCCGAGGTCGTGCATGCGGCGCAGAGCCTGTACGGCATTCCGGAACGGGCCGATCGGCTGATCGCGGCGACGGCTGTCGTGCTGGACCTGCCGCTGATCACGCGCGATGAGCAGATCGCCCGCAGTGCCAGCGTCGAGTGCCTCTGGCGCTAACCGCAGGTCTGCTAGCGTACCGCCTGCTCGGCCTCGTCGGGCGGAACCGGCAGGTCCGGGCATTGGATCTGGTATTGATCCTTGTCCGACACGAACTTGCGCCATTCGAGATGGCTCAGGTTGCGCGTCAATTTCGCGCAGATCCGCTCGGGCCAGGCTTCCGGCCCGGGCCACAGACGCACGGTCCCGTCGGCGCCCGCCGAGACGATGCCGCGCTGGTCGGGTGCCATCGCGACGCCGTTGACCCGCCCCTGATGGCCGGTGAAAAGCGCGTCGAAGCGCCGGTCCGTCGAGCCGTCGACCTTGATGTTCCATTGACGCAGCTTGCCATCCGCGGCGCCGGCAACGATCCGATCGTCGTCGCGGCTGAACGCGAGGCTCGTCACCTTGGCCGCGCGGTGGTCGAGGCCTCCGCGCGGATCGGGCTCTCCGGTCCTGCTGACCCATAGCCGCAGCGTTTCGGTTTCCTTCGAAGCCGGCTTGCCGTTCGGCGCGCTGCCGACGGCTGGGGCTCGAGTGCCGCCCGACGCGATAGTCTTCCCGTCGTGGCTGAAGGCGACAGCGAGTACCGGACCGTCGTGGGTCATCGCCTGCAGCGGAATCTGCCGATGCTCGGCCGCGCTCCATACGCGGACCGTTCCGTCGTCGCCGCCGGATGCGATGCGCTCGCCTTGCGGATCGAAGGCGACAGCATTCATACCGAAGGGGACAGCATTCATACCGCCTTCGTGGCCGATGAGCGGCGGATCGATCGCTTCGATCGTGTGGCCGCCGGCGCCATTCGCGGTGCCGATGCGCCACAGCCGCACCGTCCCATCCTGGCTCGCCGAGGCAAGCCGCTGGCCTTGCGGATCGAACGCGACGCTCCAGACCATGCTGCCGTGCAGACGCTCGGAGCTCGCGAGCAGTTGCCCGCTCGGAATGTCCCACAGCCGCACGATGCCGTCGTCGCATCCGGCCGCCACGCGATTGCCGTCGGCACTGAGGGCGACACTCCAGATCTTCACGGGCGCTTTCAGGTCGACGCGCCAGCGCGGATCAGCGGGCGGATCGACGTCCCAGACGCGCACGATCCGATCCCAGCTTCCTGTCGCGATCCGGTTTCCCGAACGGCTGATCGCGACACTCGACACGAACGGGCCAGCCGTCGATCCGGGTGGCGCGGCACCGGTATCGGAGGATGTGGCGGGTCGCGCTGAATCGCCGGGTCTGTCGAGCTCCTGGCTGGCTGTCGCGTCCAGATCCCACAGCGCGATGCCGCCTTCGTCGCTGCCCGAGGCGACCCATCCGTTGCTAGCCACGGCGATCGATTGCAAACCGCGCGAGTAAGCCTCGAACGGCCCCCCGCCAGCCTTGGCCGTGTCACCGTTAGCTCCGACCGCGTCCGTATCCCACTTGCGAAGCTCGCCATTCCAGGCGCCGGAGGCCAGACTGCGGCCATCGGCGAGAAAGGCCACGCAGCAGATGCCGCCGGAGTGTTCGGACAAGAATTTTGCGTCGCCGTACTCCGGCCCGCCGGGGCCTGGCGGAACCTTGGGCTTCCACAGGACGATCGTCCGATCGTCACCAGCCGAGACCAGCAGTTTGCCGTCGGGCCGGAACGCGATGCTGCGCACGGCCTTCGCGTGCCCGTCCTCCTCCGCTTGTCCGGTCTCCGCGGGCTTGGCCAGCGTTTTGCCGACCTGCTGGCGCGACTCGATGTCCCACACGCGCAGTGTGCTGTCCTCGCTGGCCGACACCAGGTATTTGCCGCCGGGATGGAAGGCGATCGCACTCACCGGCGCATTGTGCTCACCGAGCAGGGCGCCCAGATAACTTCCGTCTTCGGCATTCCAGATGCGCAGCGTCCGATCGTAGCCGCCCGACACGATGAGTTTGCCCGAAGGGCTGAAAGCAAGCGCTTTCACCGCACCGGCATGCCGCGCCATCCGGATCTCCCTCGCCCGGATCATCCCGTCGTGCCCGACGTCCCACAGCCGTACCGTTCCGTCCTCGCCTGCCGATGCAAGACGGCGCCCCTTGGGGCTGCGCGCGAGCGCCCAGATCCAGCCCTGGTGGCCCGGCTCGGTCAGGCCGTTCTGCGGACCGCTGGGTTGGCCGCTCTCGACATCGAAGACCAGCAGCCTGCCGGTGTCGCCTCCGGTCGCGACCAATCGCTTGCGGCCGTCGAGGAACAGCTCGGGGTCGTCGAGGAACACCAGTCCGCTGACCGTCTGATCGGTAGGAATCAGTCGCAGCAATTGCGGGCGCTGCAGCAGTTCCTTCAGCATCGCTCCGACGACCGCGTCGGTTTTCACCTTGAGGGTGCGAGCCGCCATCAGTTGCAGGAGCACCCGATCGGGCCGGACGGTGCGGGCGCCGTCCAGCATCGCCTGCGCCTCACCGACGAGTCGTCTCTCGAGCGTGTCGAGGCGGGCTTCGTTGGTCTCGGCGCGGGCACCATCGGCCTCATGGCGGGCGGTGTCGGCCGCACCTTTCGCCATCCAGGCGTACCACCCGGCAGCGATGCATAGCACGCAGACGACGATGCATAGCACGCTGACGACGGACAGCACCTTGCTGAGCCGCTTTGCCTTCGCCCGCGCCGTCTCCGCGCGTGCTCGCTCCAACTCGGCACGCGTCCGCTCCCTCTCCGCACGGCGCTTCGCTTCCTCCGCCTGCTCGCGCCGCTCGCGTTCGACCTTGGCCTCTTCCTCCGCTTTCTGCTGTCGCCGCCTGGCCTGCTCTTCGCTCTCCCTCGCGAGACGCTGGTCGCGCGCCTCGCGCACGACCTCGACGAGGCGGTCGTGGATCAGCTCGATTCGCCGGGTGTCTTCCTGCTGATCGATGCGCAACAGGCGATAGTTGTCGGTCAGTCGCAGGAGCTCCGCCTCGGTGATCCAACCTTTTTCAATCGCACCATACTCGGCATAGCTGCCGCGATAGCGATCTCCCTGGATCAAGCACGACTCGATGAACTTCGGTACGCGCTCCGGCATTCCTTCGATCGCCTCGCGGTAGAACGCCGCCAGAATGTTCCCGCCCGCGCGCTCGACCAACTCGGCATTGACCTTGGTGTCGGGGGCGCGAAGGCGGTTCAGCCGTGTACAGCACAGGCTCAGCAGTACCGGTTCGACGGTCGGCGGCAGGCGCTCGGATTCTGGTTGCCTGTCCTCGACTTCTGATTGTCGCTCCTCGACTTCCGGCTGTCGGTCCGCGGATTCGCGGGCTCGCCTACTGACCAGGTCGACGATCCTCTCCGCGACACCGGCTTCCAACACCTCGCGACCGGCGCATTCGACCGCATCGATCGCCGTCTGGCGAGACATCGGCAGCAGCCGCAGCCGATGCTCGAGCAGGGACGGAACCTTGTCCTTCCAGCCGTCGATCTCGGGCAGGAAGTCTTCGCGAAAGGACAGCAGCACGCGGTAGCGCCGCGTGCGCAGATCGAAACGGCGGCGCAATTCTCGGCTCGCTTCATCGCTCGCCAGATCGGCCGGGATCCGGTTCTCGAGCAGATCGGCCAGCGAATCGAAGATCGCGCCGATGCGCTCGCGCCGGCCGCCGCGCGAGAACAGCTCCTCGAACTGGTCGAAAACGAGCACCGGTACGAGCGGGAAGTTGTCCTTGGTCCAGCCCTCGAAGTCGATGCGATGCAGGTAGCGCCACAGGTCCTCGTCGGACTCGAGGTGGGGGAACCCGACTCGGGCGCCCGTCAGTTCATTCTCCAGCCGCCGGGCGGCCTGCTTGAGCGGTGAGTGCTCGGCATTTTCCGAGAAGTCCAGACGAAGATGAACGGGCAGGAAATGCTCGGTACGCAGCCGCGGAAACAACCCGGCGAGCAGCAGCGAGCTCTTGCCCAACCCGGAGGCGCCGTAGAGGATCGTCAGCGGCGAGAGCCGGATCAGCCGCCGCAACTCGTCGGCTTCATCCTCTCGTCCGTGAAAGAAGTGCGTCGAGTCTTCGTCATAAGGCGCCAGCCCCGGCCACGGATGCTGATCATCGAGGTCGGGGGTAATGGGGCCCTTGTTATTCATGATCGCGCCTCGGGCCTGCGTGCATCGCGAAGCAGCCTTCGCAGCGTCAATGTCGTTTTCTCATCGGGAACCCCTCCTGGCGCATGACCGAAAGCGAGTTCTTGCCATTCGCGGACCAGACGGGTCTGGTAGCGGAGCGGATCGCACTTTTTGTCGATGATCAGCGGGACGAGGAAGCGGCGATTCATCTTCTCGTTTCGCTTGTTCGCCCGGTTCCACTCCTTGAAGACGAATCCTTCGCCGCGCCGATCGACCGCTTCCGACACCAGCGGCAGGAAGTAGCAGCAACTGTCTATGCCGTCGAGAATGCGATCGCCGAAATGGTCGCTCGGCTCGATGTTCTTATGGTCGAACCAGATGTCCTGCTCGCGGGCACCCAGCCCCTGCAACGCCTTTACGAGCTTTTCTGCGTGCGACAGGTCGGTACCGCGGGAATAGCTGACGAAGAAGACGGTTCCGGCCGGCGGCGTATCGATGGCCGGTGCTGAGTTCCCGGTTGGATCTTTGCCATCGATCCGCTCGCACCAGCGCCGGTGAAGTTCAGCCACGAATTCGACCGGTCCGATGTCGGACACGATCTCGGTGTCCCTGCTGTAGGCCTCCAGAAACATCACCTGCGGTGCATTGACCGATTCGATCAGCCACTCGCGCTTGCGCTTGCTCGCGGACAGCCTGCCCTTGTTCGTGATTCGCAGAAAGAGCCGACTGACCCAGTCCGGGAAATTGCAGCCGATCAATAGCAGGTTGTGTTGCTGCAATTCGCCAAAGAATCGTGTCGGCACATGGCCGCCGCCGGTGACCATGCTGTGCGCGTATTCGAGGACGTCCTCCTCGCTGATCGCGAACAGTGGTGCCGGACACGACTTTCCGAAGAGGTAGAGTAGCTGGGCCTCGCGCGGACGATCGCGCCAGTCCGCGGGCAGGTCGCGCAGCTCGCTGGCGGATAGATCCGGCGAATGCACGATCTCGTTGACCTCATAGCGCTTTTCGTAGCGGTCGTGCAGCGCTCGGGCCAGCAGATCATCGGGTGTCAGGGTGACGAACAGGCGGAAATCAGCGATCTGCGCTAGTTGGCTCAGCGCGGCCGGGATCGGACACCCGTTCGAGTCCCATGAACTGCGGATCGCCTCATGGACATCGCTATAGAGATCCTGCGGGTTTTGCACAACAGCCGCGCCCTTCGCCCCCGCTTGGCCAAGCAAACGAACAACTTCGTTCAGCTCCCGGAACGGCGGAAGGCCTTCCTGTGGGACCGGCTGCTCGTACATCCGGAGCAAGCGCTGCGCGACGTCAGCCTGCAACGATCGCGCTCCCTGACCCTCGTCGATCGACAGCAGTTGTGTACCCACGACCGGAATGACCAGTCCCTCCCGGATCTGGTCGAGCAGCCTGCGCCATGCGGGTTCTGTCATGCCTTTTGTCATGATCATTAGCGCTCTTTGTCGTTCGGTACGTCGTAGATCCGCTGCAGCTCCGGGAGAGGCGGCGCCGGAAATCTGAACAAGGCGATAAGTGACTGAGCTGCTCCGATGG
>JASGFT010000121.1:0-15042 GCA_047605425.1 Burkholderiaceae bacterium
CGTCGGTCAGCGCCGCCACGGCCACGTCGGCAATGTCGTCGACGTCGGTGAACGGCTCTGGCACGGGAGCGGCCGGCAGGGCGATCTCGCCGGCGAGCACGCTCTCCAGCAGGTGGCCTTCGGAGAAGTTCTGGTTGAACCAACTGGCGCGCACGATCGTCCAGGGGACACCGGACGCCCGCAATTCGGCCTCCGCGAACTGCGCGGCCGGCTCGCCCCGGCCAGACAGCAGGACCAACTGTTTGAGCCCGGCCTGGCGCGCAAGGTCGGCCAGGCGGGCGATCGCTTCGGCCCCGCCCTCCATGGCGATGTCGGGCTGGTAGGTGACATAGGCGCGACTGACGCCGTCAAGCGCGGCTGGCCAGGTTTCCAGCCGTTCCCAATTGAACGGGATCTGCGTGGATCGCGAGACGGCCCGAGTGGCGAAGCCCCGCGCCTGGAGCCGCGTGTTGACGCGGGCGCCGGTTTTTCCGCCAGCACCGATGATGAGGATGGTGTCCTGTGACATGGTCTGCTCCTTTCAATAAATACGAGTAACTCTCGTATTTGTGAATACGATAGACTCTCGCATTCCTGGAGTCAAGTGCGAGACGAGAGGCAGACGATGCGAACCGAGAGAGCGAAGCGGGGCCTGGCGGCGAAGGGCGCGCGACTGGAGCCGACGCAGAAGCGCAGCCGTGAACGCCTGGAGAAAATCCTCGGCTGTGCGGAGCAGCTACTGCTGGAAAAGGGGAGCGACGCGTTGCGCATGAGCGATATCGTCGAGCGGGCGGGCGTCCCGTTCGGCTCCCTCTACCAGTATTTCCCGGACAAGACGGCGATCATCGGAACGCTTGCCAAGCGCTACAACGCGATCGTCAACGAAGGCGCAGGCAAGGCATTCGAGGCGATGCGCAGCGCGGAGGATCTGCATCCCGTTCTCTGCCATCTCACCGACGGCTACTACGAGTGGTATCGGAAAGAGCCGGTCCTGGCTGCGATCTGGCAGGCGACCTTGGCCGACCGGGCGCTGCAGGACATCGACAGGGACGACTGCGAGTACCTGGCCGGCCTTCTCCGCGATGCCGCGCGGCCGTTCGTCGATGACGAGCCGGAAGAGCTCGAAACTTTCTCGCGGCTGGCCATAACCCTCATCGGGGCGACGGTCCGCTATGCGATCACGCTGGATGAAACGCAGGCACAGCGCGTGCTTGCGCAATTCAAGGCAATGCTTCCAGATCGCCCTGGCGGGGGAGAGAAGGGTGCCGGCCGTGGACTTTCGCCGAGAACCCGCTGATTGGTGCCGTCATGTCGTCTTGCGCGTCACCCATTTCCCTGCGCCTTTGGACTTCGCCGGATGGCTGCTGCTCGTCATTGGCACCGCGCCGCTTCTCGCACGAGAGATCCCGGGAACCGTGGTCGGAAATCGCCAGAAGCCTTAGCCGGCGAGGCGCTTAGTTCCTGGCCATCATCGGCAGGACCAGACCCCACCGTGTTTTCCGGGGGAGTCCGAACGGCTCGAATCCCAGCTTCTGATAGACGGCTATCGCCCTTGCATTGTCTGGATGCGGATCGGTCGCGATCACGGGCGCCCCCTCTTCGAAGAGAGCCTGCATTCTCATGGCGATGAATGCTGATCCATGCCCAGCACCGAGCATCCCGGGGTCGCCGATGTATTGGTCGATTCCCCGCGAGCCCTTGGGAAGATGGTCAAAGTGGTGATCTTCCCACCCGTGGACCGTGTAGTCCTGCATGAACGCAAATGGGCGTTCGGCGTTTGAAACAATCCAGCGCGCCACCCGAGGATCCGCCAAGTCCGCTTCATCGTAAGGCTCATCCGAACCCCACCATTCACGGACATGCGGGTTCGCTTGCCATCCCATAAGCATGTCAAGGTCATCAAGCGTCGCTTTGCGAAAACTGTACTGATGGCTTGTCAACATTCGAGCAGCTTAGCATTTCACCTGCCGATAGAACGGCGCACAGCAGATGTCGTCGACGAGTTCCAGCGGCGCGTCGGTCGTGACCCTGCGCTTCGCGCTCGAGGTCGACCTGGCCGTGGCCGAGCAGGAGGTCCAGGCCGGCATCCAGACGGCCGCGAGCCTGTAGCCGAGCGACCTGCCGGCGCCGCCGATCTACCGCAAGGTCAATCCGGCCGATGCGCCGATCCTGACGCTGGGGATCACGTCGGACACGCTGCCGCTGCCGCGCGTCGTCGACCTGATCGATACGCGGATGGCGCAGAAGATCTCGCGGCTGCCGGGCGCATATGGAACGGCCTGCGCGGATTGCGCAAGGACAACACCGGCTACGATCTCCGGGACCTGTTCATCGGCTCCGAACGCACGCTGGGCGTCATTACCGGGGCGACGTTCAAGCTTCAGGCCCCGCAGCGGCCGCATGCCGCTGCATGGGTCGGCGCGGGTGCGCGCCGGCAAGGCGGTCAAACACGACGTGTCGCTGCCGATCTCCGCGCTGGCGGTTCGAGTGCGGTCCGATCGGATCGCACTCGAGGCCGTCGTTCATCTCGGTCCGGTGTCCAGGCCGAAGTCTTCCCGAAAGCGGTCGATCTGGTGCATCCGCTCGTGCAGGATGGTCACGATGCCGAGGTCTCCGTTCGAGAGTCGGCGCCAGTAGACGAAGTGGCGTTCGTAGCGAAAGAAATAACCCTCGACGCCGAACTCCGCCGGAATCGGTCTCGAAGAAGTCTTGCGGGTCTCGATGCCCTCGAACGCCTCGAACAAGCCGGTGATGTAGCGGTCGGCCTGCTGCGCGCCCCAGCGCTCGCGCGTGTAGCGGTAGATCTCGTCGAGCCGATAGGACGCCGATTCCTGGATCCGGACCCGGGCCACCGTGTCAGGCCTGGTTGCGCGCGATCACGTCCGCTGCCGTCAGCGGCTGATACGAGGTTTCGGGGGCTGCGAAAGCGCGCGCCAGCTCGGCTTTGATCCGCTCGAAGGACTGCTGATCCTTGCGCTCCTTGTCGCGGCGGATCAGATCGCGGATGTACTCGCTGACGTTCTCGTAGTCGCCCGTCTCGCCCACGTTCTCGGCGACGAAATCGCTGAGCGTTCCGCTGAGGCGTACCGTCATGGTCGTCGTCGTGGTCCGGGGCACGGGGCTCTCCTGTCGGGTTTCATGTATTCAATATACTCAAAAATGAATACATCGACAAGAATCACCGCGGCGCGCAGCAGGGGGGCGGTATCGGTCGTATGCGTGCCGGGGCCGCCGCGCATGCCGGCCACGAGCCAGTGGCCGTTTTCTCGCGCCTGCAGGCTGCGCACCGGATTCTGGCCTGGCGCGGCGGGCAGCGCTAGGCGCTGGACGATGCCGCCGTCGACGCCCAGCACGGCGAGCAGTGGCGCGCCGTCGCCGGAGATGCTGGCGCCGGCTGGATTCTGCTGGTAGACGGCGGCTCCGGCGACCAGGTGGCGACCATCGGGCAGCGGGGCGATGTCGAGCAGCGCGTCGTCCTCTTCGACGTGCAGGACCGCGTGGCGTCGCAGGCGGCTCGCGTCGCCGCGCCCCACCCCGCCGGGGTGGATTCGCAACCGGCAGGTCTCGGATCGTCGGCAAGCACGATCTCAAGCCGCCAGCAGCTCGTCTCGACGAGTGATGACGCGGGAAACCAGGCCATAAGCGACGGCCTCTTCGGCCGGCATCCACAGGTCACGCTCGACGTCCTCGCTTCGGCATCGAGCGTCAGCAGCTTGCGCACCGTCTCGGAGGCCAGCGTGTCTGGCGAGGCTGGGTGGCGTACGCGTGATCACGCCGGCGCGCAGCGATCGCGACCGTGCGTGACGCCTGATCGGCGGGGCGAGCCGCAGGCTGTCTAAGCGATTCGATCCGGAGTATGTTGGCGACACGAACGGGCGAGAACGGCAGGCCGACCATGCGGACCTTCGCACACAAACCAAAGGTAAGACCGGCGGAATCCAGCAAGGCCGGCCAGGTGCTTTGGGGGCAGCGCCGCGATGCGCACGCCCATCCTCGACCGCAACCGGAAATCGCCAACCAGACAGCGCGGCGCTTGCCGCGGGCCGACCTGGAAAGCCTCGAACGCGAGGCGGGCCTGCAAAGCACGGACCGCTCCGGCCACGATTTCAGCCGGGTTCCGACCCGCCACTCGACGGACGACACGCAGGCGCCGCGGTTCGGCGCGGATCGCTTCGCGCGCCCCCACACTCTCGGGCGCGGACGATCGTCCGAAGACCATGTCGTACCAGGCGGCGGAGCGCCTCTCGCGGCGGCAGCTCGCGCCCGGATCGAATCCATCCTCGGCGCGCCGCTGGGCAACGTACGCATTCATCGTGGATCGGCGGCCGAACGTGCGGCCGCCGCGGTAGGCGCGGCGGCGTTCACGATCGGACAGGACATCGTTCTGGGCGCCGCGGCGGGCAAGACGGCTTTGGATGCCGGCCAGGCATCGCCCCGGCGTACGGCGCCTTCGCAGGCTGAACGGCTCCTCGCTCACGAAGCCGCCCACACGATCCAGCAGTCCGGTGCCGCGAAGCCCGCGTTCGATCCGTCGCTCGAAGCGCCTCTCGGCTCCTGGCGGCTCGGTTCGCCTTTCGGGCCGCCGCGCTCGCTGCCACGGACGCTCCCCGGCGGCGTCGAGGAGCGACAGGCCGAGGCCGCGGCGCGCGGGCTCGAGCGGCCGACGCCTGGTGCGCCGCTGGCGATCGCGGCGGCGCCGTCCGCTGCGCCAGCGTTCACGCCCACCGAATCGTTCAGGGAGATCTGGCCCAAGTTCGAGCAGGCCCGTTTCGGCTTCGACCTCACCCGGGCCAGGATGCTCGCGAGGGAACTGGCCACCGCGCCCTACGATATCGACGATCTCCTGAACCATGGCATCGAACTGGTGGACTGGCTGCAGCACGATGGCGAGCCGTCCCTTGCCGCGGACCTGTTGAGCAAGGTTCGCTCCGTCTGGATGGTCCGCTTCGTCAGCATCGACGCGAAGCTGCCGTCGGGAAGCTCGCTCTCCTGGAGCGCCGGTGGACCGGACAGGCTCATCGCCCTCGGCAAGGACGCGGCGCGCGCGGGCAAGCACGATCAAGCGTTCGGCTTCTTCGGGGCGGCAAACGAGATTCTCTCGTACTACGCGCTGGCGGCAAGCGAGAAACGGATGCAGGCGCTCGGCGACGAGGACGCCCGGCAAGCGCAGGCGCTCCGGGCTGCCGGAAGCGACTCGGCCCGACGGGCGATCCAGAGCGCGCTGGAATTCCCCAACCGGATCGGGCGCAGCCTGCAGTACTCCGATCTCGGGAGCCTCTACGACCGGATGCGCGAGATCTACGGCTTCTATTCGGTGCTCGAGCGTGAGGCGCTCGCCTCGGGGGATGCGAAACGCGCCGCCGAAGCGCGATCCAGGTCCGCCGAGCTCCACAAGGCGATCAAGGACAAGTTCACCTGGGGGCGGACGCAGACCGCAGGGTCGATCTCGCAGGATATCTTCGAACCCGTGGAGATCGCGGAAGTCGGCTACGCCGACACGCCGAAAGGTCCGGGGCTGACGCTGCACGGCGCGAACGCCGCCGAAACCACGCTGACGCAGTTGCCAGGCCTGCCTTCGCCGAAGGAGATCGGCAACAACGCCCAGACCCAGAACCTGGGCGCGCTGCAGAGCGCGCTGATGGCGCAGACCGACTTCCAGGCCGAAATCGGCCGCCAGCCGGAGATCCGCAAGGCGTTCGGCGAGGAACCGATCGACCTCGATGACACCACTAAGCGCCAGAAGGTCTGGCAGATCATGTATGGCGTCTTCAAGCAGTCCGGCACCGGCGCGCTGGGGGCGCTCATGGCGCTCATCGGGCGCTACCTGAAGGCCTTCACGATCCACACGATGTACAACGTGCGCGACTGGGGTAAGAGCTATCTCGACACCGAGATGCCGACCGATCTCGCCGGTCGAGCGGAGCGGGACTGCGGCGTCTATGCGCTGACTGTCGCCTGGGACGTCTACCAGACCGTCAAGCGCGGCGATGCCAAGCTCGAGGTGAGCTTCGATCTCGTCAGCATGCTCGAGCACGTCACCCTGATCATCACCGACAAGTCGACGGGCGAATACTACGTGGTCAACAACGACCAGGTCAGCCCGCCGCAGCGAGGCGATCCGCTCACGCAGGTCGCACCGCAATACGGCGCGGTCCGCGGACTTCCGTACACGGTGGGTCCGGCGATGACGGTTGCGCTGGGTTCCACCAAGGACCCGCAGAAGCGGTTTCACGACGAGGCGTGGACGCGTTACTTGGCCGCGGTCGACTGGGGGCTGAAGCTCGACATCCCGCCCGACGTCGCGAAACTCGAGAAAACCGATCCGGCCGCCTACTCGCAGAAGGTTCTCGCGATCCAGCAGGCGCGCTACCAGGCGTTCTACCGCGATCAGCAGATCTTCGACCAGAAGGCGAAAGCGCTGGACCCGCGGGTGGACGCGCTCGCGCCGGTCGCGGGCGACGTGACGAAGCTCGCGTCCGCGCTGCATCCGCTGGCGGACGAGGCAGCAGCGCTGGCCGGGCTTTTCATCGGGCTCGGACCCCGCGCCGGCGTCGTTGCGGGGTCCGTCAAGTCGCAGGCCCTGCTTCCGCGCCAGGCGCAATTCCTGTTCACGATGGAGCCGGGCCACGCGACCCATCCGATCGCGCGGGTCGCGCTCGGCATATTGCACCTCCAGGCACTCGGCGGGACGCCGACGCCGAAAGAGGATGCGCTGGTGAAGTTCTGCGAGACCGTGCCGATGTTCAAGCAGCAGATGGATGCTTACCGGTCCGCGGGCGCGATGGGCGGGTTCTAGTGTCGTGAATCAGAATCGTCCGCTCGGCATCGAGGCCGTCGAAGTCCTTGGTAACGAGAGCGCGCCAGTCACGAACCGTCATTCCGCGAATATACCTGCCGGATCTGGCGGTCGCGATCGGGCGGCGCGTTCGAGTGCGTTCGGTAGGGCTACCCGCGTTCCGGGCGACCAGCCGGTTGCGAAGGCAAGCCCGCCTACCGACGCCATTTCGCCAGGATGAGGCTGAACATGAGTTCCGACGATAAAGACAAGGGCGGCGACGGCGCCAGCAGCGGCGACGTCAGCGACCGCGACTGCGGCTGGGCATTGATCCGCGCGGCCGCCGCCGCGGCCACGCGCTACGCGTCGAATGGCCGTCCAGCGTGGGTCCGGCTGGGGTCGAACGGCGCGCTCGTCGAAACCTCGCCGGCCGACGGTCGCGCCGAGCTCGGCTGGGCGCCGCGCGAGGGCTGGCGATCGCTGCTGCCGGCGGATGACCGGCGCGCCGCGGTCGTCGACCTCTATCTGCCGATCGCCGCCGCGCACCTCGGCCGGCCCCTGGTCGTCGGCCACCTCGGCCAGAGCCTGGACGGTTACATCGCGACGGCGGCCGGCGATTCCTGCTTCGTCACCGGCCCCGCGAACATCCGCCATCTGCACCGGATGCGCGCGCTGTGCGACGCCGTCGTCATCGGCGCGGGCACCGCCGCGGCCGACGATCCGCGGCTGACCGCGCGCCTCGCGTCGGGCGCCAACCCGCTGCGGGTCATCATCGATCCGCGCGGGCGGCTCGACGATTCGCTGCGGGTGTTCTCGGACGGGGCGGCGCCGACGCTGCGCGCCTGCCTGCCGTCGGCGGGCAGGCAGGCCGGTGAGCGCGTGCTGATCGTGGCCGAACGCGAGGGCCGCTTCGATCTGGCCGACCTGCTGGCGCAGCTCCTGGCGCGAGGCTGCGCCCGGATCTTCGTCGAAGGCGGCGGCGTCACCGTGTCCGCGTTTCTCGATGCCGGACTGCTGGATCGGCTGCACGTCGCGGTCGCGGCGCTGCTGATCGGAGCGGGCCGGCCGGCATTGCGGCTGCCGGGCATCGAACCGCTGGCTCGCTGCCCGCGACCGGCGACGCGGGTGTTCCGGATGGGCGCCGACATCCTCCATGATTGTGAGCTCGCGGTGCCGGCGCCGGTCGCCGACGGCGACGAGACGCTGCGGCGCGTGCTCTGACCGGACGCTCGATCCTGGTACGTGCCTTGCGGCGCGTACCTTGATGCTCGATCCTGGGACCCGTCTGCCCGTCTGCCCGTCGCGTGCGCTGATGCTCGATCACCCGGCACGCGGCTTCACGCCGGGGTCCGGCGCGGCAGGGCCAGCAGGTCCTCATGGCCGACGCGCACCGACAGCCGGCCCGCCGCGAGTTGCTCCCGCCGCCGCGTCAGCCAGCGGGCGAATCGGGCCGATTCCGCCGGCGCGATCTCGCTCGCCGCGGCGGCCCAACCGTCGAGCAAGGGCCCGATCAGCGCGGCATCATCCACGCCGAGCGTCCAGTCGCTGCGCGCCGTCTCCAGGCGATATCCTGCCGCGCCGAAGCGCTCGGCGGCGCGCGCCGCGGCCGCAGGACCCAGCGCCGGGCCGAAGCCCTTGTCGCCGCGCTGATGTTCGTTGAACAGCGCGATGATGGGCGCGTCATCGGGCAGGGCAGGATCGATCTCGATAAGGCCGTCGTAGGTCAGCATCGCCATCAGCGGCACATGGGCGGCGGCACAGGCGTCGATGAGTCGCGCCAGCCAGGCGTCCGAGACCAGGTCGAGCAGCGCCGATGCCGTGACCAGCGCGGTCGGCCGCTCGCCGATGAACGACAGGTCGGCAGCGAGATCGGCGCGCAAGGTCGTCAGCGCCGCGACGCCGGGCAGCTCGCGACAACGCCGCGTCGCTTCGTCGAGCAAGGGTTGCGCAGCGTCGACCAGCAGCCAGTCGCAGGGGACGGACAGGCGCGGCGCGAGATGGCGCGGCAACGAACCGCTGCCGCAGCCCAGATCGACGATGCGTCCGCCCTGCGCCACGGCGAGATCCGCCGCGAGATCGGTCAACGGTCCGGACCGGGCGCGAGCATCGGCAGGCTCCCGCAGCGCGAGCCATTCGGCGGAAAAGCCGCTCACGCCGCGATCTCCCCGAGCAGAGCCGCGATCTCGTCCGCCGCCTGCTCCCAGTGGCGCGCGTTGGCGGCGGCACGGCGAGCGCCCTCTGTCAGCCGGGACAGGCGCCGCCGATCGCCGAGCAACTCGGCCAGCGCCGCGCGCAATGCCGGCCCGTCACCGGGCGCCACGACGACGCCCGCGTCCGCCGGCACCAGCTCCGGGATCGCGCCGGTCGCGGTCGCGACCACCGGCAGGCCGTGCGCGATCGCTTCGGCGACGACCATGCCATAACCCTCGTACAGCGTCGGCAGCACGAAGAGATCGGCCGCGGCGTACGCGGCGGCCAACTCTGATTCCGGCAGCTCACCGGCCAGCACGACGCGCTGCGCGAGAGCCGACTGCCGCAACTGCTTTTCGAGACGCTCGGTCGTGCCCGGGCTGCGGTCGCGACTGCCGATGCAACGCAGCGACCAGGGCAGCGTCCCGAGCTGCGCCAGCGCGTCGAACAGCAGCGCGTGACCCTTGCGCTCAGTCAGCGTCGCGATGCACAGCAGGCGCGGCGCTTCGGCAGGCCGACGCTGCGGCCGCATCGCCGGCGCGTCGGCGCCGGGCCCGGCGACGCCAGGCTCGACGACGCCGGGCTCGACGACGGCGATCCGCGCGGGCGGCACGTGCCAGCCGGCCAGCGTCGCGGCGGTCCGCGGCGACGTGACGATCACGCGTCGCGCGCAGCCCAGCGCGCGGCGCTCGCTGGTCTCGAGCCATCGGGCCGCGTCCGCCGTCAGGCCGGTCTCGAGCGCCAGCGGATGATGGACGAGCGCGACCAGCCGCAGCCGTTCGGCATGCCGCGCCGCGCATTCGGGCATCGCGCCGAACGCCAGTCCGTCGATCATCACCAGCGCATCGTCCGGCAGCGCCGCGAGCCTTGTCTCGGCATTCGCCAGCGCGCCGGCCGACGGAAACGGGAACCCGTCATCGAGCTGCCGCACGACGACCTGCCAGCCCAGCGCGCGCAGCCCGGCGACGATGTGCCGGTCATAGACGTAACCGCCGGTCGGCGTCGTCAGCGAGCCCGGCACGAGAAAGTGCAGCGTCGGCACGGCCGGTCAGGCCGCGGCCAGCGGCGCTTCGTAGGCCGCCCAGGCGACGTGCGATTCGTGCAGCGCCACGCGCAGCGAGGCGAGGCCCGACGCGTGCGGCCCGAGCTCGCCGGCTCGGATGCGCCGGCTCATCCGCGCGTGCAGTTCCCAGGCCAGGAACTCGGTGGTCGTGTTGCGGCCGGCGAACTCGGGCACCTCGTCGAGGTTGCGGTAGTTCAGCTCGCCGAGCATCGCCTTCAGCGCCGCGCCCGCCAGCCCGATGTCGACCACCAGGCCGTCCGGATCGAGCGCGGCGCGCCGGAACTCGACGTCGATGACATAAGTCGCGCCGTGCAGGCGCTGGGCCGGGCCGAAGACGGCGCCGCGAAAGCTGTGGGCGATCATCAGATGATCGCGGACGCTCAGGGTGAACATGCGGTCGGGATCCTTCTTCTTCCTTAGTAAACGATGCGATGCACGATGACGTCACCCGGATCGTTCGCGAGTTCGGCGAGCCGCTCCGGCAAGGTCGCGAACGGCCCTTCGCTATTGATCAGCGCGTCGAGCTCGGGCGCCGCGGCCAGCAGCCGCAGCGCCAGCGCCAGGCGGCGCGCGTGGTCCCATCGGCAGCGGTGCGAGGCGGGCAGTTGGCCGACCTGCGATGACACCAGGCGCAGCCGTTGCGAATGGAACGCCGCGCCGAGCGCCACCGGTATCCGGCCTTCGCCGTACCAGCTCAGCTCGACGACCAGCGCTTCGTTCGCCGCCAGTTCGAGCGCGCGGGCAAGCCCGGCTTCGCTGGCGCTGGCATGGAACACGACGTCGGCGCCGCCGCGTGCGCCGGCCGGCGCCGCGAACGGCACGCCGAGCGCCGCCGCCACTGCGGCGCGGGCCGGATTGACGTCGACCAGCTCGACCTCGCAGCCAGGCGTCCGCGATGCCAGCCAGGCGACCAGCGATCCGACGCAGCCGCCGCCGACCACGCTGACGCGGTCGCCGGCCGCGAGGCCCGCATCCCAGCTCGCGTTGATCGCCGTCTCGAGGTTCGCCGCCAGGATAGCCCGCGCCGGCGGCAGTCCGTCCGGCAGCGGCAGCACGGCCGAGGCCGGTACGACGTAGCGGCTCTGGTGCGGATGCAGGCAGAAGACATCGCGGCCGATCAGCGCGGGCTCGCCGCCGACGACCCGGCCCACGCTCAGGTAGCCGTACTGCACCGGCCCCGGAAAGTCGCCGCGCTGGAACGGCGCGCGCATGCGCGTCCATTCCGACCGCGGCACGCGGCCGTTGAACACCAGCGCTTCGGTGCCGCGGCTCACGCCGCCGTAGCAGGCCTGGACGAGCACCTCGCCGGCGACCGGCGCGCGCAGCCGCTCGCGGCGCAGCTCGGCCCGTCCCGGCGCCACGATCCACAACGAGACGGCTTCGTCCTGGTCCATCAGCGTTTCCGTGCCTTCGAGCCCGCGCAGCGCTGCGATGTAAGGCTCATTGGTGGTACTGCTCGATGCGCTGCCGGTCTTCGGCTCGTCGTTGCGCCTCGACGGCATCCTCGTTGACGATCCGCTCCGTCATCGGAGAGGCGGGCCGGCTTGCACCCTCGAGGCCCGCGACACGCTCGAGCAAGGATGCCATCGCCGCTTGCGTCGCCGCATGTCGACTGTACGGCCCCGGCGCGATCGGCTCGCCGATCAGCACGCGGGTCCGCGTATCACGCAAGCGCCGGCAAAGCACCTGCAGCGTGGCGGCGGCCCACTCGCGCTCCTTAGGGTCGGCAAAGCGCTTCGCTATCCGGTGCTCGTAGGCCAGCCGGGAGATCACGCCGCCCACGGCGACCGGCAAGACGACGGTCTCCGGCGCCAGTCGCAAAAGCAGATCGGAGCTTCTCGCCCACCCGGCGGGCGGCGTCACGGGCCGTATTAAGGGGTCCGGTTCGATGGTCCCCGCCGGGAAGTTCAGCAACGCCCCGCCTTGCCGCAGATGGTCCGCCGCCGCGCGCAGCAGCGCCGTCCGGCCGCCCGTTCGCGGGTCGACCAGCAGCAGCCGGCTGCGGGTATGGGGCATGAGCCGCAGGATATCGCGGTCGGCCGCGATGATCTTCAGGTCGGGCCGACGCTCCAGAGCGACCCAGATCGCCATCGCATCGACCACGCCCGGGTGATTGGCGACCGCGAGCATCGGCCCGGACGGCGGGACGTGTCGCGACCCTTCGATCCGAATGCTTTCGGTGAACTCGTCGAGAATATAGCGCCCGCCCGCGGCCAGACCGTATTGCCCGACGAGACCATCGAAGTGCAGCATCTTGCGCGAAAGCTGCCGCGCCGGAATGCGCGCCAGCCATTGCGCCGCGATCCGGAAACGGCCCGGGCGGTCGAGCTTGAACGCCGCCAGGATCTCGCGGGCATTGGCCTGGGTGAGCCGACTCAGGCTGTCGTCCATTCGTGTTCCCTTTCCACACTTGAAAGCGGCGGTCTCCAAGGTCGATGCCGCAGAGTATTTCGAGGTTACGGTCGAGAAGGGCCGGATCGTGCTGACGCCGGTGCGGGTGCAGCAGGCTCGAGCGGTGCGCGACAAGTTGGAGCAACTCGGGATCACCGAGCAGGATGTCCAGGAGGTTGTCGACTGGGCACGGCGATGAGATGGCGATGATACGGCGTGTCGTTCTCGATACCAATGTCGTATTGTCGGCGCTGCTGTTCACGGCCGGGCGCCTGGCCTGGGTGCGCCACGCCTGGCAGCGCCAACAACTGCGGCCGGTGGTCTGCAGGGAAACGGTCCAGGGTGAACGACGCTAAAGTAAGCGCCATTCGCTTAGAAGTGTTTTCGCGCCAGAACGGCTTGAACCTCGAACACCACATTCCTGGTCTGTCCGATGAACGCCGGGCTGAACAGCTCCTTGCAATATCGCTGAATCCGCTCTTCGGATTCTCCGCCAGCCAGTGCCAGTTCGACCCCTGAATCTCCGAGGGCGTACTGCACGTACTGCTCGGCCGACATCGGTGTCTGCACGACGAAATCGTGTTCCGAGACCAGTGCAAGACTGGTGCTGGCGAACGGCAACGAGGGAAGGTGGAGAGCGTAGCCGGGGCTCGACGGATACTTGCGCCGGAACTCCGCATGGAGATCGGGTAGCGGGGAATCGACGGTCAGCCTTTGCCCGGCGGAAAAATCGTACGCCATGAACCAGCCGCCCGGCTGCAGTACTCGCTCCACCTCCGTCAGCGCCGTCAGCGCGTCCACATAGTTGATCGCGCCAGCTGAGGCAAGCAGATGGAACGAGTCGGCTTCGAACGGCAAGGCTTCGAATCCGCCCTGAACGAAGGACGCTCCGGTGACGCTCGCTTGCGCCTGCTCGAGCATGGGCGGGTAGGGGTCCACTCCGAATAGATGAGACGAGTACGGAAGCAGGGCCGCAGTGGACGCGCCCGCGCCGCAACCGACATCCAGCACGCGCCACTGCCGGGCCTCGGGTGTCAAAGGCTCGAGAAGGCGATCACAGATCACGTGATGGACGGGAGGACGAAATCGAGCGTAGGACTCGGCAAGCCGCTTGCTGCCGTAGAACGAAGGATCGGCAACCATGGGATTCAGAGTTGTGCAAGTCGGTCCTCATGGTACTTCCACTGCAAGCGGCCGCGTCCGGTAGCAACGGATCTCCTCAGGACGATCCGCTGTCCGTCCGCACCGCGCGCCGGGCCGGCCGCGTGGCGACGATCATCAACGCCGCGCCCAGCACGAACGGCGCGCCCGCGAAGCCGGTGCCGGCACGGGTGACGGCCACGGCGAACAGGCCGGTCATCAACGGGGGACCGATGATCGCCGACAGGTTGACCACGCTGTTGATCACGCCCTGCAACTCGCCCTGGCTGTCGGCCGGTATGCGGTTGCTGAGCAGGCTTTGCGCCGCAATGCCAGCCCACTCATGGCCACGCACTCCTTTCGGACCGAAAGAACTCCTCCAGCCGCCCGAATACGGCATGGCCCGCATGATGCCGGCGCACCGCGGTGACGTCCTCCAGTTTTTCGACCTGGCGGATCATTTGCGGCAGTCGGAGATCCTCCTTGACCCGCAGCCAGATGCGGCTGTGCCGACCGTCGCCCACCGGCAGGCAAAGGATGCCGTCGACGTTGCACGCGCGCCGCGAGAACAGGCTGACGACGTGCGACATCACGCCGGGATGGTTGGCGACGTCGATTTCCAGCACCGCACCGGACTTCTCGGCGGCGTCGTTGGCGTTGAGGGTATTCATCATTCAGGCTCCGATCATTTCTTTGTCGGCGGCGCCGGGCGGCACCATCGGATAGACCTTCTGCCGGACATCGATGCTGGCATGAATCAGGCAGGGTCCGGGACGCGCCAATGCCTCGGCCAATGCCGCACGAGGTCGGGGCTCGTGTCGAGATCGACGGCGGCAACGCCGAACGCCCGGGCAGCGGCAACGAAGTCCGGCATCGCATCGAACTCGGATGCGAACGGGCGCTGTCCGTAGAACAGCGTCTGTCGCTGATGCACGAGGCCGAGCGCCGAGTTGTTCATCAGGACGATCTTGACGTTGGCTTGCAGCTCGGCCGCCGTGACGAGTTCCTGCAGATTCATCAGGATCGAGCCAGCCGGTGCGCGAGCTGGTCGGGACCTGAGGCAGCAGCCGAGCGAGCGCTTCGGCCACGTCGGCGACGATGCCGACGTGGGCGGCCTTGATCTTGTCCAGCTCGGCGGGATCGATGTCGATATGGATGATCCTGGCCCGCGGACAAAAGGCGGACACCTTGCCCGTTGCCCGGTCGTCGAAGCGGGCGCCGACGGCGATCAGCAGATCGCATTCTTCCAGCGCCAGATTGGTATGCGGCGCGCCGTGCTGGCCCAGCATGCCCAACGAGAGCGGATGGTTCGCCGGCATCGCACCCAGCGCCATCAGCGTCATCACGGTCGGCAGGCTGGCCTTCTCCGCCAGCGCGGTTGCCAGCGCCGCCGCGCCCGCGTGGATCACGCCGCCGCCCAGGTACAGGATCGGCCGCTCGGCGGCGGCGATCAACGATGCGGCGCGGGCCTGGGCCGTGCCGTCGGCCGGCGCGGCCCGCGCGC
>JASGFT010000122.1:0-14956 GCA_047605425.1 Burkholderiaceae bacterium
GTCGTGCCGCGCGGCCAGCGCGCCGAGCGCGGCGCGCAGCGCAGCGGTGTCCAGCGCGCCGCCGATCAGCAGGCACACCGATTCGTTGAACGCCAGCGACGCCTGCGCCGACAGCTCGCTGGCCAGCCACACCTCGCGCTGTGCCTCGGTGCTGGGCACGACGCGCTCGACCACGGCATCGGCGAACGGATCGAAGTCGACGCTCTCGGCCTGCCACCCGGACGATTCGTCGAGGATCCGCGGCTTCGGCTTCGGCGTCAGCGAGGAAGGAGGAGTCATGGCAGCCACCAGGAATTCAGGATCACTGCGGAAAGATCACCCGCTCAGGCGTTCAGACGCTTGAAGCGGCCGGCATGCTCGGGGTCTGGCACGAACCATGCCGGGCGGCCGTCCCTGCCGCGTCCCAGGCGCGCCTCGGGCACCGGCGGCCGCGACGCGTCGAGCACCACCGGCGCTTCGGCCCGGCGCGGCAGGAAGTCGGCCGCCTGCAACTCGGCCACCGACTCCTTGAACGCCTGCTTGATCAGCGCGATGTCGGCCGGCGTGTGCGCGGTCGTCAGGAAGCAGGGGAAGTTGTCGAGAATGTGCACGCCGCGCGTGCGCATCATCGCGAACAGCAGGTCCTGCATCGGATGTTCTTCGAGCATCGTGATCCGCCACAGCGACGCGAAGTGGCGGATCTGCAGCGGCGCGCCCACTTCGCGGCAATACGCATTGAGTTCGTCGGCCAGGCCGGCAGTGTGCAGGTTCAACTGAGTCTGCAGCGCGTGGCCGCTGGCCTTCAGGTGCAGCAGCGACGCCTTGCAGGCCGCCAGCGCCAGCGGATGCCGCACGAAGGTGCCGGCGAAGTACGTGACGCCGGCCGTCGGCACCGAATCGTCGCCGTATCGCCAGGCGCCGCCGTCGAGCGCGTCCATGAACTCGCGCCGGCCGGCCACCGCGCCGATCGGATGACCGCCGCCGATCACCTTGCCATAAGTGGCCAGGTCGGCGCGGATGCCGAACAGCGCCTGCACGCCGCCCAGGTGCGAACGGAACCCGGTGATCATTTCGTCGAAGATCAGGCAGGCGCCATGGGCGGTCGCGATCTCGCGCAGCGCGCGCAGGAACTCCTTCGGCTGGAAATCCGGCCGGCGGCTCTGCACCGGCTCGACCAGCACGGCGGCCAGCTCGTGCGCGTGCTCGCGGATCCAGGCCAGCGACTCGTCGGTACCGTAGTCCAGCACGCGCACGTCGCCGAACATGCCGGGCATGATGCCGGGGGCGGCCGGCAAGCCCTTCATCTGCCGGCCCTGGCGCACGACGACTTCGTCGAAAGTGCCGTGATACGAGCCGTTGAACAGCACGACGGTATCGCGCCCGGTCACCGTGCGCGCCATGCGCACCGCGGCCATCACGGCTTCCGATCCGGTGTTGCACAGCGCCGCGCGATCGAAGCCGGTCAGCTCGCACAGCAACTGCGCGACCTCGCCGGCCAGCGGATGCTGCGGGCCGATCTCGTAGCCCTCGTCGAGCTGGCGGCGCACGGCCTCGAGCACGAAATCCGGCTGCCAGCCGAACAGACTCATCCCGAAGCCGTTGAGCGCGTCGACGTACCGGTTGCCGTCCAGGTCCCACAGGTGAGCGCCCTTCGAACGCTCGACGACGATCTGGTAGATCATCTCCTTGAGCCGGGGACTGAAGCCGTTGACGACCCGCGGGTCGGCCAGGTGCGGACGATGCCGCTCGGTATAGGTCTTGCTCTTTCGCGTGCGCTCGACGTAGCGGCGGATCAGTGCGTCCAGCCGCACGCGCTGCAGATCGGTCAGCTCGGCATCCTGCTTGCGGATCCGCGCGATCGCCCCGAACGCCTTCTTCACGTCGTAGACGGCCTTGCCGCCGGCCGGCGCGTCGGCCGCCGATGAATCGGCGGCGGGAGCGGCGGCAGGCGCAATGGCAGGAGCGGGAACGCAAGCCGGCGCGGACACCGAAGCGGCGAAGGCCGGCGCGGCCTGTGACACGGGCGCCACCGCGACGACGGATCCCGCGGCAGTACCCGACAGCAGAGCCAGTTGCTGCGACATCAACTGCATCTGCGCGGCGATCACCTGCTGCAGCAGGCCGGCGTCGGCCGGCGCGCCGCCGGGCATCGCGACCGGCGCCTGGAACGCCGCCGGCATGCCCGCCGCGAACGCCGCCGGCATCGCGCCGCCCGTCGCGCCTGCCATCGCGACCGGCATCGCCGCCGCGGCCGGCGCCACGGCACCGGTTGCCACCGTCGGCGCGATCGGCACGGTCTCGACCGGCAGCCGCTCGTCGAGATGGGCGGCCAGCTCATCGAAGCTGCGCAGGCTCTCCATCAATTGGCGGAACGTCACCGGTACCGAGAAATGCTTCTTCACCTGCAACGCGACCTGGGTCAGCATCAGCGAATCGAGCCCCAGTTCGACGAAGCTGGCCGACGCGTCGGCGTCCGCCAGCGACAGGCCGCTGATGTCCTCGAACACCGTGCGCAGTTCGGCGAGCACGCGCTCGCGGCGCGGCGGGCTGGAGGCGGAAAGCTGGGCGACGGGCGGATTCATCACGAAGGATTCCATGGCCATGGCGGCAGAAGGAGCGGGACGGGCCGGAGCCGCGGCGAGAACGGATGGCGTCGGAATGGCCGCGCCGACCCCCGGCGACGGCCCCGCGCCGGATGCTCCGGTATCGAGCCAATGACGTTGCCGCTCGAACGGGTAGGTCGGCAGCACGACGCGGCGGCGCGGCGCCGCGACCGGAACGTCGTCCTCGCGCGCCATCCGGTCGGCGCGGCGCGGCGTGCTGTCGCGCTCGTCGCCGAGCGTCCACAGCGTCGCGCGCGCCAGCAGATCGGCCGCCACCTCCTCGTCGGGCGATTCGCCGAGCGCCGCGATCGTCGACGGCGCGCCGCCGCCGGTGTTCGCGCGCTGGCGAGCCAGCGCGCCGAGCTGCGCTCGCGGCCCCATCTCGACGAGCAGCGCGTCGGGCAGATCGCCAAGCGCGGCCTGCAGCGCCGGCGCGAAACGCACCGGTTCGCGCAGATGGGCGGCCCAGTACGTCGGATCGGCCGGCGCCGCGTCGTCGACGCGCATCCCCCGCACCGTCGAGTAGAACGGCAGCGTCGACGCGCGCAGCGTGGCGGCCGCTGCCCGCCGGGCGAACGGCTCGACCGCGCCGTCCATCATCGGCGAGTGGAACGCGTGGGACGTGCGCAGCAGCCGCGTGGCGACGCCGCGCTGCCGAAGGCTCGCGTCGAATGCCTGCACGGTGGGCGTCGGTCCGGCGACGACGCAGGCCTGCGGCGCGTTGATCGCCGCCAGCGACACCCGCGCCGGCAGCAGCGGTTCCAGCTCGGCGGCCGGCAGCATCACCGACAACATGCTGCCGCGCGGCAGCGCCTGCATCAGCGCGCCGCGCGCGGCCACCAGCCGCGCCGCGTCGTCCAGCGACATCACGCCCGCGACGACGGCGGCGGCGAACTCGCCGATGCTGTGGCCGACCAGCGCCGACGGTCTCAGGCCGCGCGCCAGCCAGGACTGCGCGAGCGCGTACTCGACGCAGAACATCGCCGGCTGGGTGATCGCCGTATCGTTCAGCGCATCCGGATCCGATCCCCAGATGCATTCGCGCAGCCCGTCGACGCCGGTGGCTCGCAGCGCGTCGTCGAATGCGCGGGCGAACGCCGGATCGCGCCGGCCGCGTTCGCGTCCCATGCCCAGGTACTGCGCGCCCTGGCCCGGAAACAGCCAGACCATCGCCCGCGCCGACGCGTCCTGCTCGTGCGCGACCGCGCGGCCGCGACGCCGGGCGGCGGCCGGATCGGCCAGCAGCGCGACCGCCTGCTCGCGATCGTCGGCGATCACCGCCAGCCGATGCGCGAACCGGCTGCGGCCGGCATCCAGCGTGAAAGCGACGTCGACGAGGTCCAGCGACCGATGCTCGGCCAGCCATCGCGACAGCCGATCGGCCGACGCCGCCAGCGCCGCCGGCGTGCGCGCCGACAGGCGCAGCCAGTGCGGTCCGGCCGCGGCGGGACCGCGGCGGTCGGCGATCGCTGGCGCTTCCTCCAGGATCAGGTGCGCGTTGGTGCCGCCGACGCCGAACGAGCTGACCCCGGCGCGGCGCGGCACGGCCGTACGCGGCCACGGCGTATGCCGGTCGATCACGTGGAACGGCGTTCGCGAGAAATCGATCTTCGGATTCGGCCGCTCGAAATGGATCGTCGCCGGCAGGCATTGATGATGCAGCGCCAGCGCGGTCTTGATGACGCTGGCGGCGCCGGCGGCCATCACCGTATGACCGACGTTGCTCTTGACCGAACCGATGCCGCAGAAGCCGCGGCGCCCGGTCAGCGGTTCATAAGCGCGGCGCAGCGCCTCGACCTCGACCGGATCGCCGAGCGGCGTCGCCGTGCCGTGCGCCTCGACGTACGAGACCGTCTCGGCCGGAATCGCCGCGCGGCGCAAGGCCTCGCCGACGACGGCCGCCTGGCCGTCGACGCTGGGCGCCGTGAAGCTCGCCTTCTCGCCGCCGTCATTGTTGACGGCCGCGCTGCGGATCACCGCGTAGACGGTGTTGCCATCGCGGATCGCGGCCGACAGCGGCTTGAGCAGCACGACCGCCGCGCCGTCGCTGAACACCGTGCCCTGCGACGCGGCGTCGAAGCTGCGCGTGCGCCCGTCGGGCGACAGCATCGAGCCTTCCTGGTACAGGTAGCCGCTGTTGGGTGGGCAGTTGATCGCCACGCCGCCGGCCAGCGCCATCTCGCAATGCCCGGCGCGCACGCTGTCGAACGCCTGCGCGATCGCCACCAGCGACGTCGAGCACGCGGTGTTCAGGCTGATCGCCGGTCCGCGCAGGTTCAGGCGATTGGCCACGCGCGAGGCCACGTAGTCCTTTTCGTTGGCCAGCATCACCGCGAACTCGCCGAGCCGCTCGACGGCCTGCGGATGCGCGCCGAGGTGGCGCTGGAAATACGTCGCGTTGTGCATGCCGGCGAACACGCCGATGCGGCCGCCGGGCAGCTCGCCGGCGCGCTCCAGGCACTGCCAGCAGATCTCCAGGAACAGGCGCTGCTGCGGGTCCATCAGCTCGGCCTCGCGCGCGCCGATGCCGAAGAACGCCGCGTCGAACAGATCGACGTCGTCGAGCACGCCGCGGGCCGGCACGTAGGCCGGATCGGCGCGCAGCGCGGCCGGGATCGACGGATCGAGCTCGGCCGGCGTGAAGTGCCGGATCGCATCGCGGCCTTCACAGAGCAGCGACCAGAACGACTCGATCGAATCGGCGCCGGGCAGCCGGCCGGCCATGCCGATGATCGCGATCGGCTCGGCGTCGCCGCCGGCCCGAGCGTCCGGCCTGCCCGTCGATTTGCCCGTCGATTTGCCCGTCGATTTGCCCGTCGATCTGCCTGTCGATCTGCCTGTCGGTTTGCCCGTCGGCCTGCAGCGCGTCCGCCCGCTCGCCGCCGCGCCGCAGGCTTCGCGCGAGCGCGCGCGGCGTCGCGTCGCCGAAGAAGTCCGCCACGCCCGGCGACGGCGCGTCGGCCGACGGCGACTGCAGGCCCGGCTCGGCATGCAGCGCATCGAGCGCGCGCGCGACCAGCAGCGAATCGCCGCCCAGGTCGAAGAAGTTGTCGTCGCGCCCGACGCGGTCGATCGCCAGCACGCGCGCGAACACCGCGGCGATCGCCTGCTCGACCGCGCCCTGCGGCGCCTGGTACGGCACGGCCAGGTCGGGCCGCGCGTCGCCGGGCGGCGGCAGCGCGCGACGGTCGAGCTTGCCGTTGGCCGTCAGCGGCAGGCGCGGCAGCGTCACGAACTGCGCCGGCACCATGTAGTCGGGCAGGTCGGCGGCCAGCGCCGCGCGCAACGCCGCCGCCTGCCCAGCGCGCGGGCCGACGACATACGCGCACAGCGTCGTGCCGCGCACCGGGTGGCGATAGGCGACGACCGCGCAGGCGTCGATGCCGCGCTCTCGCCGCAGTCGCGCTTCGACGCCGTCGAGCTCGACGCGAAAGCCGCGGATCTTGATCTGGCTGTCGACGCGGCCCACGTAGTCGAGCGTGCCGTCGGGCAGCCATCGCGCCAGATCGCCGGTGCGGTACCAGCGCGCGGCCCGGTCCCCGTCGAACCCCGGCAGCTCGGGCATCGCCGACGCGTCGATGAACGCCGCCGCCGTCAGCGCCGGCTGTCCGACGTAGCCGATCGCCAGCCCGTCGCCGGCCGTATACAGCTCGCCGATCATGCCGATCGGCAGCGGCCGCCGATCGGGCCCGCAGACCAGGCAATCGGTATTGGCGATCGGCCGTCCGATCGGCACCGAACGCGAGCGGCGCCCGCCGGCGGACGCTGCCGCCGGGCCGCCGCCCTCGCCCTCGCCCTCGCCCTCGCCCTCATCCGCGTCCGCCATCGTGCGGCGATCGATCCGATGCGTGGTCGTGAACGTCGTGTTCTCGGTCGGACCATAGCCGTTGAACAGTTCGATCGCCGGCAGCGCGGCGAACGCCCGTTCGACGTGCTCGACCGACAAGGCCTCGCCGCCGGTCACCAGCCGACGCAGCGGCGCCAGCGCCTGCGGGTCGTCGTCGACGATCTGGTTGAACAGCGCCGCCGTCAGCCACGCGCCGGTCACCCGATGCCCGGCCAGCGTGCGGCGCAGCCCGGCGACGCTGATCGCCGGCTCTTCGTGCACGACGCAGCAGCCGCCGTTGAGCAGCGGCCCCCAGATCTCGAGCGTCGACGCATCGAAACCCAGCGGCGCCGCCTGCAGGATCCGCTCGCCCGCGCCCAACGCCAGGAAATCGGCCGACCGCACCAGCCGCAACACCGCCCGGTGCGGAACCAGGATGCCCTTGGGCGTTCCGGTCGACCCGGACGAATGCATCAGGTAAGCGCCGCGGTCGGCCGCGGCGAGCTCCGACGACGGCCCGGCGCGGCCCTCATCCTCGTCGTCTTCGTTGTCCTCGTCGTCGGCGGTCCGCTCGAGCGTCCAGAGCGCCGTCTCGCGCAGCACGCCGCGCGGCGCGCCATCGACCCGCGTCCGCGCGAGCCGGGCATCACCGAGACGCCCGTCCAGCGGCAGATAGATGGCCCCGGCGCGCAGCACCGCCAGCATCGCGATGATCGCGTCGGCGCCGCGCGCGTCGCCCGAACGCAGGTCGAGCGCCACCACGTCGCCGTCCCGCACGCCCTGCGCGCGCAGCGCCTCGGCACCGCGGCGGCTGCGCCCGGCCAGTTCGGCATAGTCGATCGTTCCGCGCGCGTCGACCAGCGCCGGCGCGGACGGCGCCGCGGCCGCCTGCGCATCGAAGGCGGTGACGATGGTCTCGTCGTCGCCGACCGGTACGCGCCGGCCGCATCCGAGCGTCCGGAGCGCCGTTCGAGTCGCCGCGTCGACGCTGCTCAGCGCGCGCAGCGGCGTGGCCGGATCGCGCGCGCCGCCGGCCAGGACCTGTGCGACCGCGGCCCGCCAGCCATCGACGATCGACGGCGGGACGCGAGCGGCCGGGTACTCCAGCCGCCACCCGCGCGAGCCTGCCGGCGCGACCAGCGTCAACGCCCCGGCGTCCCGTTCGCCCGGCCGCGCGCGGCCTGCGGCCGCCCATGCGTCGCCGACGCGCGCGAGCCATGCGTCCCAGCGCAGCTCGGCCGGATCACCGGCATCGAGCGTCACCATGCGCTCGTCCGACCCCGCGTCGCTCGCGAGCTCTTCGCCGTCGGCACCGATCGCCGGCGCGAGCCGCACGATGGCCGCCACGCGATCGACGCCGAGCCAACGCGCCTGCAGCAACAGCCAGGCCGCCAACGGCGCCAGCTTGGCATCAGACAGCGACGGCGCGACCGCCGGCCATTCGTCGCCGACCAGCGGCACGCGACTGCGCGCCGGGACGCCGATCGTGCGGCCACCCGGATCACCGCCGGCCACCAGGTCCAGCAGCGTCGCGGCATCGGGCAGCCACGCCCATCCGCGGCGCTCGCCGGACGGAGCCACAGGGGCGGACTCGACCTTCGAGTGCAAAGGATTCTCCAAGCTGTCCAGGGACAACGGCGATCACGCTACGACAACGTTCGGTACCCGCCGACCGACTAATTCACGGACGGTCGAGATTCGACGATGGAGCAAATGCTCTCGCCCGGGCCGTGCACCATCATGCCGGGCACTGGCCGGTATCGCCATCGCGAGTGCCGAAACCGGGCGGATCGAGCGCAGCGCGCCAGTCATCGGACCGATTGCCGGCATTCCCCCCTGCCGTAAAGTCCCGTTGAAGATGGCCCGTCTATTGTCTTCAATCAACCAGTCCTAATGGACTATCCAAAAGGCCAGCGAAGCGCCCGCTTTCGCTCGCGGCCCGGCGCTGCGGGAATTTCGAGTCGCGCGGGTTTCGACGCCCGACCCCCGGTGACAGTTGCTGACAATTTCGCAAGTGGTGTCCGCCTCGGTCTCATCGTCTCGGAACCTGATCGAATCGCCTTCCGAACCCGCAGCGGGCCCGCTGGCCAAATGATATCCGAGGTCGCCGGCGCGGCGGACGAGCCGGCGAACGAGCGCTAAGCGTCGCGCCGAACCAGGCCGCGCGCGAGGCTGACCAGCGCGCCGGCGAACGCATAGCAGACGCCCACCGCCATCGCCGACAGCACTTGCCGGTCCGGGTCCTGCTGCGACTGCATCGCGAAGATCAGCGCGACCGTCGTCGACCCGGACATGATGCCGAACTGGCGCGCCATCGCCTGCATGCCGCCGGCGCTGCCGCTTCGCTCGCGCGGCGCGCTCTGCAGCATCGTGCGATTGTTCGGCGCCTGGAAAAAACCGAAGCCGGCGCCGCACAGCAGCAGGCAGGCGATCAGCATCGGTTCGGTCGCGTCGGCCGGCAGCGAACGCAGGCCCAGCAGCCCGAATCCTATCATCGCCGCGCCCAGCGAGCACAGCTTCCAGGCGGCGATCCGATCCGACAACCGGCCGGCCAGCGGCGCGGCGACGCCGGCGGCCGCCGGCCAGGCCGTCATCAGCATGCCGGTGGCGAACTGCGTGCGACCGAAGAAATGCTGCAGATGAAACGGCAGCGACACGTAGGCGCCGGCTTGCGCGGCGAACGTGGCGATCGAGGTACCGACCGCGAACGCGATCGGAGGCAACCGCAGCAGGTCCAGCGGCACCAGCGGAGCGGGCTGGGTGGCCGCGCGCCGCACCAGCCACCAGCCGAGCACGATCGCCAGCGGCAGCGACCACAGCACGCGCGCTGGCGCCTTGACCAACGCGTCGGCGCTGAACACCAGCAGGCCCACGGCCAGCGCGTTGACGATCGCGCTGCGCACGTCGAAGCGATGCGCGACCAACGGCACGCGCGGCAGCATCCGCCAGCAGATCGCCACCGCCAGCATGCCGACCGGCAGGTTGACGCCGAACAACCAGGGCCAGGGCTTGAACACGAGGATCGCCGACGCGACGGTCGGCCCCAGCGCCGAGCCCACGGCGACCGTCATCGCGTTCAGGCCGATCGCGCGGCCGAGCAGATGCGGCGGATGGACGAAGCGGATCATCGCCGGGAACACGCTCATCACGGCGGCCGACGCCAGTCCCTCGATCGCCCGGCCCAGCGTCAGCAGCTCGATCGTCGGCGCGAACGCGCAGAACAGCGACATCAGCGCGAACGCGACCAGACCGATCAGCATCACGCGCCGATAACCGTAGATCTCGCCCAGCGACGCGAACGGCAGCAGCCCGATGACGGCCGCCAATTGGTACGTGGTCACGATCCACACCGCCCGCGCCGGCGTCACGCCCAGATCGAGCGCCATCGTCGGCAGCGCGACGTTGACGATCGCCGAGTCGAGCACCACCATCGACAGCGCCAGCAGCAGGCCGAACACCGCCAGGCCACGCCGCCCCGGCGGCAGGCCGGCGTCGAGCTCGGCCATCGCGTCCCGCGCGCCGTCCGGCGCCCGCTCCACGCCGCCGCCGGCCCTGCCCGTCCCGGCCTTCGCCTCCTTTCCGGTTTCGCCCGCCGCAACCGCGCCGGCGCTGGTCGGATCGTCATCGGCCCTGCGCATACAATCCCCGGACGAAACCCGTTCAGATCTCATGAATCGAAGATGGAGGCACGATGACGACCACCCCCGACCTGCTCGAATCGATCGACCGCGGCGTCATGACGCTGACGATGAACCGGCCCGACCGGCGCAACGCGCTGTCGCTCGACATGTCGGCCGCGCTGACCGCGGCGCTGACGCGCGCCGCCAATGATGCCGCGATCCGCGCGGTGGTGCTCACCGGCACCGGCCGGGCATTCTGCGCCGGCGGCGACGTCAAGAGCATGGCGGCCCGCGACAAGCCCGAGAATTTCGAAACGCGCACGCAGAGCCTGATCCACCGGGCCGAGGCATCGCGGCTGCTGCACACGATGGCCAAGCCGACGATCGCCGTGCTGCGCGGCGCGGCCGCCGGCGCGGGGCTGGCGCTGGCGCTGGCCTGCGACTTCCGTCTCGCCAGCGAAGGGGCGAAGCTGACCACGGCCTTCGCCAAGGTCGGCCTGTCGGGCGACTACGGCGCCAGCTACTTCCTGACGCAGATCGTCGGCCCGTCGCGCGCGCGCGAGCTGATGATGCTGTCGCCGGTGCTGACGGCCAACGAGGCGCTGGCGCTGGGCCTCGTCCATCGCGTGTTCGCCGACGCGGCGATCGACGCCCAGGCCGACGAATTCGTCCAGTCGCTGGCGCAGGGCCCGTCGGTCGCGCTCGGCCACATCAAGCGCAACATCAACCAGGCCGCCACGTCGAGCCTGAGCGCGTCGATCGAAGGCGAAGCGACGCTGCAGGTGCGCAGCATGGGCACCGACGATCACCGCGAGGCGTCGCGCGCGTTCGTCGACAAGCGCAAGCCCGCGTTCAAGGGCGAATAAACCGCTACTCGCGCCGGCGGTGTTCCGTCGCGGCCGGCGCGCGGCGATCATCACGTCGGACTCTCGGCCTCAGTAGCCGGCCTGCGCCGCGAAACGGTCGGCCTGGTATTCGCTGTCGCCGAACAGTTCCTGCAGCACGCGCGCGCGCTTCATGAACAGGCCGAAATCCAGGTCTTCGGTCATGCCCATGCCGCCGTGCATCTGCACGCCTTCCTGCACGGCCAGCGTCGCGCTCGCGCCGGCGCGCGCCTTGGCGACGATCACGGCCTTGGCCGCCGCCGCCCGCGCCTGCTCGCCGGACGAGGCATCGCCGGCGCTCGCGTCGAGCCGCTGCGCGGCGTTCAGCACGGCCGCCCGCGAGATCTCGATCTCGGTATACAGGATCGCCGCGCGATGCTGCAGCGCCTGATACTCGCCGATCAGCCGCCCGAACTGCTTGCGTTCCTTCAGGTAGCCGACGGTCCGCGCGAACACCTCGTCCGACAGGCCCTGCAGTTCGGCCGCCGCCGCGGCGCGGCCGACGTCGAGCACGCGCGCCAGCGTCGCCGCCCCCTGGCCGAGCCGGGCGCCGCCGCCGAGCACCGCGTCGGCCGGCAGCGCCACGCCGTCGAAGCGCAGGCGCGCCGCGTTGTGCGCGTCGGCCATGATCGTGCGCTCGATCGTCACGCCCTTGGCCTTCGGGTCGACCAGCAGCAGCGTCACCGCGCCGTCGTCGGGACCGGCCGCGGCGACGATCAGCAGGTCGGCCACGTGCCCGTCGACGACGAAGGCCTTGCTGCCGTCCAGCACCAGTCCGTCACCGCCGGCCGCCCGGCCGATCCGGGTCGCGATCCGGTCGGGCCGGTGCTTGACGCCTTCGTCGACCGCGAACGCGATCACGCAGTCGGCCGCCGCGATCCGCGGCAGCCACGCCTGCTTTTGCGCCTCGCTGCCCGCCGCGCCGATCGCGCTGGCCGCGACCACGCCGGTCGACCACAGCGGCGACGGCGCGATCGTGCGGCCCAGCGACTGCATCAGCACGCCGGCCTCGGCCTGCCCCAGACCCAGTCCGCCGAACGATTCGGGCACCAGCACGCCGGCGAAGCCCATCTCGCCGAAGCGTTTCCACAGCGGCCGCGAAAAACCGTCGGCATCGTGCGCGTCGCGAAGCTCGCGCAGGTGCGCGACCGGCGCGTTCTCGTTGATGAAGACGCTCGCGCTGTCATGCAGCATCTGCTGCTGCTCATCCCACACCAAAGCCATGTTCGTCAGTCTCCTAAGCGGTATCAGATTGCCTGCGGATTCGCCGCCGGCCGGATAACGTTGTTGGTCCGCCTTGCCGTGCAACCGCAACCGCACTGTCTTCGGCGTCCCGCCTAGTTCTCCGGCCGGCGGCGAATCCGCCTCAGGCGCCCGGCAGGCCGAGCACGCGCTTGACCAATATGTTCAACTGCACCTCGCTCGTGCCGCCCTCGATCGAATTGGCCTTGGTGCGCAGCCACGCGCGCGCCCGCGCGCCGTTGTCCGAGCGCTCGCCTTCCCATTCGAGCGCATCGATGCCGCCGCCCGACATCAGCGCCTCGTGCCGGCGCTTATTCAGCTCCGAGCCGTAGTACTTGAGCATCGACGGCGCGCCGCCGTCGCCGCCGCCCGTGCGGGCCAGATCGCCGGCGCGCTGCTGCGCGAGCCGGAACGCGTATTCGTCGATCTCGAGCGTCGCCAGCCGCGTGCGCAGCGCCGGATTGTCGAGCCGTCCCTGCGCGTCCAGCCCGGTGGACGCGACCACCTGCTGCGACACCGTCGGGCCGCCGGCCGCACGGTCGCCGATCGAGCTGATCATCGTGCGCTCGTGGCCCAGCAGGTACTTGGCGATCTCCCAGCCGCCGTTCAGCTCGCCGACGAGCTGCGAGGCCGGCACGCGCACGTCCTCGAAGAAGGTCTGGCAGAACGGCGACGCGCCCGAGATCAGCGTGATCGGCCGGGTCGAGACGCCCGGCGACGCCATGTCGAACAGCAGGAAGCTGATGCCCGTATGCTTCTTGGCGCCCGGGTCGGTGCGGACCAGGCAGAAGATCCAGTCGGCCTTGTCCGCGTACGAGGTCCAGATCTTGCTGCCGTTGACGATGAAGTGGTCGCCGTCGAGCAGCGCGCGCGTCTGCAGCGACGCCAGGTCCGAGCCGGCGTTCGGCTCGGAATAGCCCTGGCACCAGCGGATCTCGCCGCGCGCGATCTGCGGTAGGTAGTGCCGCTTCTGCTCTTCGGAACCATACTCGAGCAGCGCCGGCCCCAGCATCCAGATGCCGAAGCTCGACAAGGGCACGCGGCACTTCAGCGCGCGCATCTCCTGGCGCAGGATCGCCGTCTGCTCGGCGCTAAGCCCGCCGCCGCCGTATTCGCTGGGCCAGTCGGGCACCGTCCAGCCCTTCTCGCCCATCCGCTGCATCCAGACTCGCTGCGCGTCGGACTTGAACTGGAAGTTGCGTCCGCCCCAGCAGGTATCGTCGTCGCCGGTTTCGGGCGTGCGCATTTCGGGCGGGCAATTGGCTTCGAGCCAGGCCCGCACTTCCTGCCGGAAGCTCGTGTCGAGTGTCGCCACCATCGAAGGGGTCTCCGTGCCGATCCGGTCTGCGACGGCCGATCGACGCGAGCGGCGAACCCGGCCATCGGACCACAGACCGAAGATTTGAATTTTTCGGATTGCAGTCCGAAAGGATATGATCAGGGCTGCACTTAAGGTGCTCGGAAACCATACCACATATTCAGAAGGTCTCGTCCGTCGCTAGCCGGGCGGCAAACCCAAGGAGAACCTCATGCGTGAAGCCGTCATCGTTTCAACCGCCCGCACCCCGATCGGCAAAGCCCATCGCGGCGCGTTCAACAATACGCAGGCGCAGACGCTGGGCGGGCACGCGATCGCCGAGGCCGTCCGCCGCGCCGGCATCGAGCCCGCGCTGGTCGAGGACGTCATCATGGGCGCCGCGGTCCAGCAGGGCACGACCGGCGGCAACACCGCCCGCCAATGCGCGTTGCGCGCCGGCCTGCCGACCACGGTGTCGGCGATGACGCTCGACCGCCAGTGCTCGTCGGGCCTGATGGCGATCGCCACCGCGGCCAAGGAGATCCTGCACGACGGCCTGCAGATCGCCGTCGGCGGCGGCCTCGAGCAGATCTCGCTGTGCCAGAACGAGCACGCCAACCGCTTCCGCGCGCAGGATCCGTGGCTGGTCCAGCACACGCCGGCGCTGTACATGACGATGCTCGAGACCGCCGAGATCGTCGCCGAGCGCTACGGCATCAGCCGCGAGCAGCAGGACGCGTTCGCGCTGCAGTCGCAGCAGCGTACCGCCGCCGCGCAGGCGGCCGGCAAGTTCGACGACGAAATCGTCCCGCTCGAGTCGGTGATGCTGGTCGCCGACAAGGCCACCGGCCAGGTGTCCGAGAAGACCGTCAAGCTGGCCAAGGACGAAGGCAACCGCCCCAGCACCACGCTCGAGGACCTGACCAAGCTGCAGCCAGTGTTCAAGGGTGGCCAGAAGATCAAGGAAGGCAAGTTCATCACCGCCGGCAACGCCTCGCAGTTGTCCGACGGCGCGTCGGCCAGCGTGCTGATGGAAGCCAAGGAAGCCGAGCGCCGCGGCCTGGAGCCGCTCGGCGCCTATCGCGGCATGGCGGTGGCCGGCTGCGATCCGGACGAGATGGGCATCGGTCCGGTGTTCGCGATTCCGAAGCTACTCAAGCTGCACGGCCTGAAGATCGAGGACATCGGCATCTGGGAACTGAACGAGGCCTTCGCGTCGCAAGCGCTGTACTGTCGCGACAAGCTCGGCATCCCCAACGAGCTGTTGAACGTCAACGGCGGCGCGATCTCGATCGGCCACCCGTACGGCATGTCGGGCGCGCGGATGACCGGCCACGTGCTGATCGAAGGCAAGCGCCGCGGCGCCAAGTACGGAGTCGTCACGATGTGCATCGGCGGCGGCATGGGCGCGGCCGGCCTGTTCGAAATCTTCTGAGCGGCGCATGACGATGGCCGACGCCGCCCGATCCCCGCTCGCGGCCGGCCGGGCCGCCTCGGCCGCCGCG
>JASGFT010000123.1:0-14718 GCA_047605425.1 Burkholderiaceae bacterium
AAGGACCTGACCGTCGTGTCGGTGTTCGAGGCCGTCGGCGAATACTCGCGCGGCCGGATGAGCGAAGAGGACTTCGACGGCATCGAGAAGAACGCGATCCCCGGCACCGGCTCGTGCGGCGGCATGTACACGGCCAACACGATGTCCTCGTCGTTCGAGGCGCTGGGCATGAGCCTGCTCGGCTCGTCGACGATGGCCAACCCCGACCGCGAGAAGCTCGACTCGACGCGCGAGTCGGCCCGCGTGCTGGTCGAGGCCGTCCGCAAGGACCTGAAGCCGCGCGACATCGTCACCCGCGAATCGATCGAGAACGCCGTCACGCTGATCATGGCGACCGGCGGCTCGACCAACGCCGTGCTGCACTACCTGGCGATCGCGCACGCCGCGCAGGTCGAATGGACGCTCGACGACTTCGAGCGCGTGCGCCGCAAGGTGCCGGTGATCTGCGACCTGAAGCCCTCGGGCGAATACGTCGCGACCGACCTGCACAAGGCCGGCGGCATCCCGCAGGTGCTGAAGATCCTGCTCGAAGCTGGCCTGCTGCACGGCGACTGCATGACGATCACCGGCCGCACGCTGGCGCAGGAACTCGAATCGGTGCCTGCCCAGCCGCGCGCCGACCAGAAGGTGATCTTCCCGATCGACCAGGCGCTGTACGCCGAGGGCCACCTGGCGATCCTGCGCGGCAACCTCGCGCCCGACGGCTCGGTCGCCAAGATCACCGGGCTGAAGGAGCCGAAGATCACCGGCCCGGCGCGCGTGTTCGACGACGAACCCTCGGCGATGGCCGCGATCATGGAAGACCGCATCAAGCCCGGCGACGTGCTGGTGCTGCGCTATCTCGGTCCCAAGGGCGCGCCCGGCATGCCCGAGATGCTGGCGCCGACGTCGGCGATCATCGGCGCGGGCCTCGGCGAGTCGGTCGCGCTGATCACCGACGGCCGCTTCTCGGGCGGCACCTGGGGGATGGTCGTCGGCCACGTCGCGCCCGAAGCGGCGGTCGGCGGACCGATCGCCCTGGTCCGGGACGGGGACTCGATCTCGATCGACGCGCACACGCAGTTGCTGCAGTTGAACGTCGACGACGCCGAGCTGGCGCGCCGCCGCGCCGCCTGGACCCCGCCGGTGCCCCGCTACACCCGCGGCGTGCTGGCCAAGTTCGCCAGGCTCGCGTCATCGGCGAGCAAGGGGGCGGTGACGGACGCGTTCGAGGATTGAGCCAACACGCTCAACGCCTGCGGCGCGGGGTGAATAATTAGGACCGACCGAGCACCACACTCGCTGAGGAGGTATGCGTGCCGGATCCGAGGCTACACTCAGTACTTTGTGCGCACATAGGCTCCAAAGCGGCCATGGCAGTCATAACCGCGCGGGTTCTTGTGCGGATTGAGCGTGCCGTCCATCGTCTTGCGGTTGAAGGTCTTTCCGCAGAGCGAGCAGCGGAACACGTAGGTCAGCCCGCCGCTGCTGCGCGGGACGGAGGCGCGTGCACGCGCCCGGGGCGCAATCCAGCTCTGCCGCATGGGCCGCTCGATGGAACTTGCAGGCGGCGCCAGAGTCGGAGCGATAGGCAGAGGCCCTTCGGCGGAGAGTTCGATCAGGTAACGCGGAGTAAAGGTCTGCCCGGTGACGGAAGCACCCTGCATGCGATCCACACGGTAGGAGCGATGCTCGCCAGAGTCGGCGCGGATAGCATGCAGTACGAAGTTGCCCTCAGCGGTCTGGCGCAGTGAGTACGGCTCGATCCGGCGCACGCTGCCGTCATATGCCAGATCAACGCACAGCTGGTTCGCGGCGGCAAAACGAATGATCTCCAGCGGCGCGCGTACACGCGCGGGAACCGACATCGGCAGAACGCGGCTGCGCACCGTGATCTCGGGCGCTCCGGCGGCGATTCGCGCGCGCTGCGGCGCTTCCGCCTCACCCATCAACCAGCGGAATATCTCCGGCAAGGCGGCCCAGAAGTCAGCCACGGGCGGCAAGATAGGAAGCTGGTGGGCAAGCATGTTCTCCCACATCGCTTCCAGATCAGCACGCTGTTGCTCGAGAGCGTCGACGCTCGGCACGGCGATGCCCTTGTAGGCACACTTCTGCTCCAGCACATCGCGCAGCACTGTTGCCGACGGGCGCGTATCGCCGTGGCGGTATAGATTGACAACGTCGTAGAGATCGCGGGGCCGCGTGCGCTCACCCAGTGCGCGCACCTTCTCGCCGAACGCCTCCTCATAGGCGTAGCAGTTGATCCACAGCCCGGCCTCGGGCCGATCCGTATAGGGATGAAAAACCTCGCGCCGCACGGCAGGCAGCACAAGGCGTTCGTCGGCCGTGAGATCGAGTTTGATCTTCCGCCAACCGCCCGCACTGGAGCCGGGCGATACCGGTCCGCGATAGCCGATCTTCCCCTGGCAGGAGAGACGACCGCGCGGGTTCTCGTAGATGTCGAAGCCCAACTGCCCGGCGGGTAGCACGATACCCGATTCATCTGCAACCCACGCGATCACATCGCCGAGGACACGCTGCAGGAACGCAGCATCGAGATGACCTTCATCATGAAGCGTGAAGTCAAGATCCTCCGAGAAGCGGTATGTCTCGAAGTAGCATTTCTTGAGGCACGTCCCGCCCTTGAACACCCATGACTGAGAAAGCTCGGGATGCGTACTGATCCCGGCCAGCAGCCAACCCAGGACGTAGTCCTTCTCGACCACATTGGGCAGCAAACCAAGTGCGGAAGCCATTTCGAGGATTTCGCGCTTGTCGATCATGAGGTCGCCTTCTTCCAGCGCTCAGGAACCCAGAGCCGCCATGCGGTGGAGAGATGACCGGACGGAAGCGAAGGATCGAGCTTCGCGTAGCCTTGAGTGAGGTGCGCGTGACAGGCCGCCGCAAGCTCTGCATCGTGCAAGCGGGTCTCGGCAAGGAAGCCCAGACGCTTGAAGATCGCGCCGTTGCCGAACTGCTCGACATAACGGACGAGCAGCGTGCCATCGAAGGATGATGACTTCGCGAAAGCCTCCAGGCAATCGGCAATATGGTCGATGCCTCCGCCGATCGCAGGCATTGCCAGCATATCAACGAGCGTTCGCGCCGGATCAGAGATACTGACCCGCTGCGATCCGCACCAGAGGGTTTTCAGTCCGAAGAGACGCTCCGGTGACGTGTGATGCAGCACGAAGACGACGCCCTGTGCATGCGCGCGCTTGGCATCGACACGCCGAGTGGTAAATACGACCGTCTCGTTGAAGAGCTGCTCCGTCAAATCCCAATGGTGAGCCGCTGTCCAGCCACCGATGTAGCATCGACCGAACAGCGCGGGCACCAGTACCCACGGGTCTGCAACCACCTGTGTGCTGGCGGCAAGGTCAAGCGGCACCGAAACATACAGACCCCGTCCGATGCGCCGCAGCCAACCCTGCGCCCGCCAGCGCGAAAGGAGCTTGGCCGCTACCGTGCGATCAAGATCGAGCGCCTTGGCCGTCGTGTCGATGGATACAACATCCTTGCTGGCCCTCAGCACCGTTGCGAGCCGGGCTCGAGCCGCAGGCAGGGAATCTTGATCGCCAATCATGACTATATTCTATAGCGCTAAATTCTCATTTTTATGGAATTTAACGTAAATATGTATAGCTCACTCTCGGTAACATCAGAAGAAGGATCTCCGTCGCCTCGGGGCATCATTTTTCTCGATAAACGGGAAAATGTAGCCCGAGAGCTACGTTTTGGCAGCCAAAATCCCTGTGAGCCCTCCCGCTGCTACACGCGCGGCGTGCTAGTCAGGTTCGCGTCGTCGGCGAGCAGGGGCGCGATGACGGGCGCGTTCGAGTATCCAGGCTGTCGGACGTCCCGGCGACAGGCAGCGAGTCTCGTTGCCCGCCGCCGGGAAGTTCGTTAGCATCGTTCGCGTTGCTTGCGTGCCGCCCGGCAAAGGAAAATCCATGGGGCTTCCGCTTCCGGCGATGTCCGTGGCCGATTTCCTGACCTGGGAAGCCCAGCAGCCGACTCGTCACGAATTCTTCCGCGGCAAGGTCTTCGCGATGACGGACGGCTCGGCCCGCCACAATCGCGTCATCCTGAATCTGGCCGCCCGACTGAGCGAGCATCTGGACGGCACCTCCTGCCAGGTCTTCGCCGAGTCGATGAAGGTCCGACTCGCCGACGAAGCGGTGTTGTACCCGGATGTGATGGTGAGTTGCGGCAGAGCGCTGGCGGGCGACGAACAAGTCGTCACCGATCCGACGCTGATCATCGGGCGGATGCCCGGCGCGTGGCCCGACGCCAACTTCAATCTGTCGCATCTGGTCACGCTGATCCGCAAGCTCGAGTCGGCGCGCTTCGATGCGTTCTTCATGGCCGATCACCTGGCGCTGCTGAACCTGGCGATGCCGGCACTGCGACGCAGCGCCACCGTCACTTCATTCGAACCGTTGACGCTGCTGTCGGCGCTGGCGATGGTCACCGAGCGCATCGGCCTGGTCGCGACCGCGTCGACGACCTTCGACGAGCCTTATCACATCGCGCGCCGCTTCGCGTCGCTCGACCACATCAGCGGCGGACGCGCGGGATGGAACATCGTGACGACGTCGAACCCCGACGCGGCGCTGAACTTCGGGCTCACCGAGCACGTCGAACACGACGAGCGCTATCGGCGCGCCCGCGAGTTCTTCACGGTCGTCACCGGCCTGTGGGATAGCTGGGCCGACGACGCCTGGCTGCGCGATCCGCAAAGCGGCCTGTTCTTCGATCCGGCCAAGCTGCACGTGCTCGACCATCAGGGCGAGCACTTGTCGGTGCGCGGCCCGCTGAACATCGCGCGGCCGGTGCAGGGCTGGCCGGTCATCGTCCAGGCCGGCGCGTCCGACGCGGGCCGGCAGCTCGCCGCCGAGACCGCCGAGGTCATCTTCGGCAGCAGCCGCACGATCGAGGCCGGCCGGGCGTTCTATCAGGACATCCACGAGCGGATGCGCGCGGCCGGGCGCCGCGACGACGAGTTGAAGATCCTGCCCGGCGCGCTGGTCATCGCCGGCCGCTCGCGCGCCGAAGCGCAGGAACGCCGCGAGCTGCTCGACAGCCTGGTCCACCCGGACAGCGGCGTGCCGAACCTGTCGATACGGCTCGGCGTCGACGCGTCGAGCTTCGATCTGGACGCGCCGCTGCCCGACATCCCGCAGACCAATGCCAGCCAGAGCGGCCGCGACGCGCTTGTCGAGCTCGCGCGGCGCGAGAACCTGACCGTCCGCCAGCTCGCGCAGATCGTCGGCGGCTACGGCGGATTGCAAATGGTCGGCACGGCCGACGACATCGCCGACCAGATGCAGGACTGGCTGCTCAGCGGTGCCAGCGACGGCTTCAACGTGATGTTTCCGACGGTGCCGACCGGGCTCGACGATTTCTGCGACCTGGTCGTGCCGGAACTGCAACGGCGCGGCATCTTCCGCCAAGCTTATGAAGGGCGGACGCTGCGCGATCACCTTGGGGCTGCGGCGGCCGCCGAACCGGTTTTTCGCTTAGGGACGAGTTGAGCACGCCCCCACGAACCCGTCATGGGCAGGGGCAGCTACCATTCGACGCAAGGAACCACGGTCGTGTTTCGGCAGCACGGCGCGCCGGCCTCGACGAAGCGGATTACTCCAGCAACTCGATCGTCGGCGTGAGCGCCGCGCGTCTGCCGCGCCGGGCAAGTCCGCGATCGAAGGTTGCGAATGCGACGGCACGTACACTCCGCGTCACATGCAGCGCGTCGGCGAAATCGACGCCCGCATCCAATGCGTCGAGCGCAGCCAGCACGGCATCGCGATCCTCGATCGTCACATGCTCCAGGCCCGCCAGCGCTCGGATCACGGCACCGATCTGTCGCCGTGGCAATTCGTAGAAGCCGCGCAGCACCCACTCGAACTCGAGCAGCACCGTCACCGACACGAAGGACCGCGCGGACAAGGCGGCAACGGCGGCCGGTCGCTGTTTGACCGCTTCCGGATCGTCCGGGTCGTCGACGAAGAAACGGACGAGGACGTTGGTATCGAGCGCTTTCACGGCTTCTTCACCGACCGTTCGCGAGCAGCGAGCGATGCCGGATCGAAGTCCTGCAGTGGACGCGGTACGCCGCGGGCGGGCAGCTTCACCATGCCGGCGAGCGCATCCAGATCCGACTTCGGTACCGAGCGAAGAACACGAAGCTTCAGGCCGTCAGCCTCCTCCAGGACTTCGAGCCGGGTGCCCGCAATCAGGCCGAGTTTCCGCCGAATCGCTACAGGCAAGACAATCTGGCCTCTGGAGGAGACGACGAGAGTCCACATCGGCATGCGCCCAACGCTCAACCCGCAGCGCCCCGGAATCCCGGATACGCGAACGCCGGCGCGATGCGCTCGCAGTCACGCTCCGACACCCCGGCGCTACGCGCCGTCGCATGCCAGGTCGCCCGAACCTGTTCTTCCATGGCCGAAACGATCGCCTCGGCCCGAACCGATTCGAGCAGGAAACGCGCGGCTTGAGAAAGCATGTTGGCCGCACTCGCAGCCCGCCCCCGATCTCCGCAGGCCATCGCCAGATCGCGTCGCTCCTGGCTGACCGGTGTCGCCGGCGTCAGATCATAAGCGGGAGATAGCTGCCAGTCCTGCCCCCAGGCGATCACCGCATGGTTGCGCGGATGGTCATCGATGTTCGAGATCAATGCGTTGAAGCACATTCGCCGGAACAACTCCTCGGCGTTGCGCGCGGGATCCGCGCAGACACGCCGAAGCTCCTCCGCCAGCAGCACATAGGACCACTTGTCGCGCGACCGATACGTGTCCTCCGCGCGCAACAAGGTCAAGGCGCTCACCATGCGGGCACGACGATAACCATCCGGTGATCTTTCGCGATCGAAGCGCTTGACGAGCAGCACGTCGCGTCCGGCGACTTCCACGACACGGCTTTCGGCGGTCGCGAGACCACAGGAGCGCGCGAGCTTCAGCATCGCATGCTCGACGCGAGCGCTGTTCCAGGGGTCGTCGGGACGATTGAACTTCGCGACCCACAATGCGTCGTCATCTTCGACGACGGCCTTGGGCCGCGCACCGCCCATCGACGTGCCAAGCATCAAAAGTCGTTCGACTTGCTCGTGATCAGCCTCCGCTGCGCCAGCATGCGCGTGAAGCGTACCAGCACCCCCAACTTCGGCATCGATGACGAGGGCATCGGCCGCCACCTGCAGCTTTGCCAGATCGAGCGTCCGGTTGAACGCGCGCTTGGGAGCGGGCGGCGTCTGATTCAAGCCGAAGCCCAGCGCACCAGCGCGATCGTCCGGAGAAAAAAGCAGATAGGCCATCTCCCCCGGTTGGCCGCTACCCAGATGCCGCTCGATCACCAGGCGGCCCCAGTAATCGGGGCTCGCATCCCGCAACGCCCCGAACATGCCGCCAAGGGCGACCGTCGTGTAAGTGCGGGGCGCGAGTTTCAGCTCGATCGGGTCGAGGGCGACCGCGTTCGGACGTTCCAAGTAGCTGCGCCCGTAGACGAAACGCCCCTCCATCACGCCGCGACGGTCGGCGGCCAGGACGAAGCGCCCCGCGGTGACGGCTTGCGTTTCGCCGGGCAAGGTGATGTAGACGAAGCACGCCGACGGCGGCTCAGAAGTCATTGCTCAATTCCGTCTTCGGACGCGCGCGGAGCCGCTCGCGCGCGAGCGCCAGCATCTGCCCTTCTTCGTCCCGCTCGGGAGACGCCACGACATCGAGCTGATCGAGCAGGCCCAGCGCCCACAACAGCGCCGCATAGACGGCGATGCCCGTCGATGGCTTTCCTTTCTCGGCGTCGGCCACGGCGCGTACGCCGGTGCCGATCTTCTCAGCCATCTCGCCGATCGTGAGATTGCGCCGCAGACGCGCCGTGCGCAGGTTCGCACCGAGTTCCCCAAGGGTCTTCTCGACGGCATAGGGCGGCGCGGCCAGGAGTTTGTTGCGGGCGGTCATCGAAGCGCGTTGGCGTTTTCCAATCTCCTCGACCAATACCACGATCAAGTCCGAATCTCAAGAAAAATGCTCTTGAAAGCATTTTTTATAGAATAAAGTGCGGTTAACAGCAAATAGCACGACAACCACGGGCAACCATCCATCCCGGATAGTCGGTGACCGTCATCGCAATCCGTTGGCAAATCTCCACAACAAGCCAACGGACGCCAGGCGGATCCGCTCTCGCCGATCCGATCCCCTCAGCGGGCGACCAGTTCCGCGAGCAATTCCGCGAAAGGCCGGATATCGCCCCTCACGCTCGCCGTCTCGAGCGCGCTCATGTAGCGCGTTCTCTCCGCAAGCGGAACGACCGTCCACGGATAACCGCCCGAGGCCAGCATCGCGTTCATCAGGAAGCGTCCCATCCGTCCGTTCCCGTCGAAGTACGGGTGGATGTCGACGAAGAAGAAATGACCGAGCACGACGCGGACCGCCGCTTCGCGCTCGTCGCTCAGCAGATCGAAGAACGCGGGCATCAGCTCGCGCACGGCCTCGCTGCGCGGCGGCACGTGCATCGATTGCCGAATGAACACCGGACCGCTCCGGTAGCCGGCGAGATCCGCAGGCTTTAGGATGCCCGCCGTGACGCTGGGACCGAACAATTCGCGGTACCAGGCACCGTGGTCGGTTCCGACGGCTTCGCCCGCGTTCGCCCCGCGAACGATGCGGCCGACCGTGTCCTTGACTCTCCGGAAAGCTTGCCAGTAGCCGCGGGCAGCGAGGGCATCGCGTCGGGCGGCATCGGCCTCGCTGTCCGGGTTCCAATCGCCCGACCGGACGCGCTCGATCAGTTCCGCGCTGACTCGATAACCTTCGATCGACAACGAGTGGTAGGCGTCGGTCGCATAGCTGTCGTCGACGCGAAGCAGATAAGCGTCGATATCGACAGGCAAGCCCGGCGGCGCCGGAAAGCATGCGAGCACCGTCTCTCGCATCGTCGCCCAGGACATTCGAAGCCGGTTGACCGCGGGCGATGTCTGGCGCTGCCCGATCGCGACCGGCGGCCGGTCGGCAAACGGGTCGGTTTCACTGACCGTATAACCCGCGGTCCGCATGGTGGCGGTGATCGCGTCCGCGACCTGATCGCGGCCGATGTTGCGGAAGGCGCCGGCAAGCCGCCCCGCGATGCTGCTATGGCCACCGTCGAGCAAGCGGCCCAGCACTTCCGAGGCATCGACGATCATCGCGAGGGCGGCGCGCATCCGGACCGGATGGGCCGTGAAGTGTCCGGGTGCGCAGGCGATCAGCGCCGCGGGCAGGCGCATCAGGCGCAGGCCATCGACGACTCGAACGTCCGCATCCGACGGAACGTCCAGACGCATATCGAAGATCGACGTGCCGTGCAGCAGCCCTGTCGGCTTGTTGCCGCCGCGAGTCGCGCGCACCAGAAGCTGGCACGGCACGTTCCAGTCGCCGGTATGCAGCGCGATCGAGTGCTCGGCGCCCAGGCACCAGTCATCCCCGAACCGCTCCGTCAGGTAAGCCGCACAAAAGGACCAGAACGACGCGTACCAGTCGGTGCTCTCACCCTCCGGGCCATCGGGCCGCGCGGGGATGTACCACCCTTTCATCACCTCACGAATGAACCCGCTCCTGAGCAGCCGCTCCCGGTGGACACGCGTGAGATCAGACGCCCGGATCGCCACGGTCTTCGCATCCTGCAGCCTTTTCAGGGCGGCCAGCGACTCGGCGAGCTTGTCTGCGGGCGTTGCCATCCTTTAGGGAATCATGTCTTGTAATTTCTAGGTTTTCGTGTTTTATTCAATCTAGGTTTTTATGTCAAGTTATTTTTAGGTTATTATGCGCATCCCGCTCGGAGCGGGTGGCTTTGAATGCCCGGGAGTCTGCCGCGCAGCCTCCTGGGCAGCCGTGTACATCGAACAGGAAGTGATGGATGGTTGGCGGTTCTATCCCCGATGAAGTCAAGCGCCGACGCACGTTCGCGATCATCTCCCACCCCGATGCCGGCAAGACGACGCTGACCGAGAAGCTGCTGTGGTTCGGCGGCGCGATCCAGGTCGCCGGCGAGGTGCGCGCGCGCAAGGCCAGCCGCCACGCGACCTCGGACTGGATGGAGCTGGAAAAGCAGCGCGGCATCTCGGTGACCTCGTCGGTCATGCAGTTCCCTTACCGCGACTGCATCGTCAACCTGCTCGATACGCCGGGCCACGAGGACTTCTCCGAGGACACTTACCGGACGCTGACCGCCGTCGATTCGGCGGTGATGGTCATCGACTCGGTCAACGGCGTCGAGGCGCAGACGATCAAGCTGCTGAACGTCTGCCGGATGCGGGCGACGCCGATCCTGACGTTCATCAACAAGCTCGACCGCGAGGGCCGCTCGCCGATCGACCTGCTCGACGAGATCGAGTCGGTGCTCGACATCCAGTGCGCGCCGATGGTCTGGCCGATCGGCATGGGCAAGCGCTTTCGCGGCGTCTACGACCTGGTGCGCGACCAGGTGCTGCTGTTCGACCCGAAGGCCGAGCGCGCGCTGGGCGGCACGATCGACGGCCTCGACAACCCCGAGGTCGATCGCGCGCTGGCCGAGCAGGCCGCCGAGCTGCGCGAGGAGATCGAGCTGGTGCGCGGCGCCTCGCACGCGTTCGACGCCGCCGCTTACCTCGCCGGCAAGCAGTGCCCGGTGTTCTTCGGGTCGGCGGTCAACAACTTCGGCGTATCGCTGCTGCTGGACGCGCTGCACGACCTGTCGCCGGCGCCGGGCGGGCGCGATACCGAGACGCGCCACGTCGAGCCCGACGAGAAGGCGTTCTCGGGCTTCGTGTTCAAGATCCAGGCCAACATGGATCCGAAGCACCGCGACCGCATCGCGTTCATTCGCGTCTGCGCGGGCCAGTTCCGCCGCGGCATGAAGCTCAAGCAGGTCGGCAGCGGCAAGCAGCTCGCGGTCAACAACGCGATCACGTTCATGGCGCAGGACCGCAACACGACCGACGAGGCCTATGCCGGCGACATCCTCGGCATCCCGAACCACGGCACGATCCGGCTCGGCGACACGTTCACCGAGGGCGAGGACCTGCGCTTCGTCGGCATCCCGTCGTTCGCGCCCGAGCTGTTCCGTGCCGCGCGGCTGCGCAATCCGCTGAAGGCCAAGCAGTTGCAGAAAGGGCTCGACCAGCTCGCCGAGGAAGGCGCGACGCAGGTGTTCCGGCCGATGGCGTCGAACGACGTCGTGCTCGGCGCCGTCGGCGTGCTGCAGTTCGACGTCGTCGCGCACCGGCTCGAGCACGAGTACGGCGTCGACGCGTTCTTCGAGCCGACGCCGGTGGCGACCGCGCGCTGGGTCAGCGGCCCGGACGACGCGATCCGCGAGCTGACCAACGCGCAGACCGCCAACCTGGCGGTCGACGGCGCCGGCGATCTCGTCTACCTGGCGCCGAACCTGGTCAACCTGCGGCTGGCGCAGGAGCGCTATCCGCGCGTGGTGTTCGGCGAGACGCGCGAAGTCGTTCGCCGCTGAACGATCGGCGGCCGCCTGGCCTCGCCCTGCCCGGCCGGCGACCGGCCGGCTACTTCGCGCCGCGCTTGCCGCGCGCGTCGGCGAACTGTTGGGCGACGCGGGCCTTGCGCAGCTTGTCGTAGTGCTCGTGCTCGACCGTTCGTTTGTCGCGACCCAGCAGCGACTCGAAGGTCTCGAACCACAGGAACGCGAGGCCGAACGGCAGCATCACCCACCACCACGACAGCGTGGCCAGCGGCCCGACCTCCAGCAGCTTGAGCACCAGCAGTACGACGGCAATCCAGAGCACGATCATGGCGGCGCCTCATCGGCAAATCGGGAATCCAGCGAGCATTCAGGGAACCCGGCGAGATCCGTCGACGGTCCGGGCGCACGCGCCATCTGATCCGAGCGGCGCCGGCCTGCCAACGGGACCGCGCCGGATGGCGGCTCGCGCGAGGCCAACGGTCGCTCTCGCGCGAGAACGGATCGCCGCCGCCTTGACCGGTCGCGGCTGCCTTAGAATGGGCCGAGCGGCGATCGCCGCGCCCGCCGCCCGGCTCCGGTACCGCTTCGTTCCCCGCATCCACCGCCTTCGCCCCACCGCCGTGCCGATCACCGCTTCCCCCCTCGCCCTTCGCGCAACGCGCGCGATGCTGGTCGGCATCGCCTGCCTGGCCTCGTACGGCCCGGCGGCGCGCGCGCAGGCGCAGCCCAGTCCCGAGCTGGTCAAGGCGCGCAACTGCGTCGCCTGCCACGCGACCGAACGCAAACTGGTCGGCCCGTCGTTCAAGGACATCGCCGCGCGCTACCGCAACGACAAGGACGCGGCCGCGCGCCTCGCGCTGAAGATCCGCGAGGGCGGCGGCGGCGCCTGGGGCGTCGTCAAGATGCCGGCCAATCCGCAGGTCAGTGAATCCGACAGCCAGGCGATCGTCCGCTGGATCCTTTCGCTGCCCTGAAAGGCCGAGCGTCTTTCGGGCCGAGGAGCGTCTTTTCGGCTCGACCGAACAACGCTCGGCCGCCCGACGCCGCCGGCGAAAATTCGGGCGCGCGATCCCCGCCGCGTACCGTCCGTCCCCCCGCCACGAACCGCCTCGCGGCCGCCTCCGAACGGCCGGCCCGTCCATCCGGCGCGTCGCGCCATCAGTCGCGGTGCGCCAGCCAAGCCCGGTCGGCGCCGATACATTGGCCGTCGTTGGCGCGGGCGTGATCCGGTATCGGTTCGATCGCGCCGACGACGCCTCCTCTTCCAGCCACATCAGGTTTTCCTCCCTGGCTGGTTCGCCCCGGGTTCGCCCCGGGGCTTTTTTTATGCGCGTCGCGCTGGCATGCCCCGTGCTTGATCCGGGATCGAACGCATTGGTGGATACACCTAATCCACCTCTGCCGGCTAGAATGCGCACCGTCTTGAGATACGCTGAACGACGAGGAAGCTGCGATCCCCCGCGCAGCCATCGCCGACACCAGGGAGGCTTATGATCGAGTTCGACTTTGAGATCCTGCTGCAGCAGATCCTCAATGGGCTGGTACTCGGCAGCGTCTACGCGCTGATCGCCCTGGGCTACACGATGGTCTACGGCATCCTGCAACTGATCAACTTCGCGCACGGCGACGTGCTGATGATCGGCGCGATGGTCGCCGCGACGCTGGCGCCGATCCTGCTGGACGCCGGCGTGCCCGGCCCGGCGGTGCTGCTGCTCGCGGTGCTGGCCGCGATCCCGGTCTGCGTCGCGCTGGCGCTGTTCGTCGAGCGCGTCGCCTACCGGCCGCTGCGCAACGCGCCGCGGCTGGCGCCGCTGATCACCGCGATCGGCGTGTCGATCGTCATCGAGACGGTGGCGATGATCATCTGGCGGCCGCGGCCGCGTTCGTTTCCCGACCTGCTGCCGACGACGCCGGTCGAGATCTTCGGCGCGCTGCTCGCGCCCAAGCAGATCCTGATCCTGATCGTGTCGGCCGCGATCATGACCGGACTGCTGCTGCTGGTGAACCGGACCAAGCTGGGCCGGGCGATGCGCGCGACGGCCGAGAACCCGCGGATCGCCGGGCTGATGGGCGTCAACGCCAACCAGGTGATCGCGTTCACGTTCGCGATCGGCGCGGCGCTGGCCGCGATCGCCGGCGTGCTGTACGCGCTCAACTACAACAAGGCCGAGTTCATGATGGGCGTCATCCCCGGACTGAAGGCGTTCACGGCGGCGGTGCTCGGCGGCATCGGCAACATCGCCGGAGCGATGCTCGGCGGGCTGCTGCTCGGCATCATCGAGAGCCTGGGCGCCGGCTACATCGGCGACCTGACCGGCGGATTCCTCGGCAGCCACTACCAGGACATCTTCGCGTTCGCGGTGCTGATCGTCGTGCTGGTGTTCCGCCCGTCGGGCCTGATGGGCGAGCGCGTCGCCGACCGCGCCTGACCGGAGGCCAGCGCCATGACCGCCCTGTTCCCGTCGCTGCGCAACAATCCGAAGGCCGCTTATGCCGCTACGGCGGTGCTGGCCGTCGCGCTGCTCGTGCTGCCGCTGTGGGCCGGCACGCACGGCAACTCGTGGGTGCGCATCCTCGACTTCGCGCTGCTGTACGTGATGCTCGCGCTCGGGCTGAACATCGTCGTCGGCTACGCGGGCCTGCTGGATCTCGGCTACGTCGCGTTCTACGCGGTCGGCGCCTACGCGTGGGCGATCCTGTGCTCGCCGCACCTGAGCGACAACTTCGAGGCGATCGCGGCGATGTTCCCGGACGGGCTGCATACGTCGGTATGGATCGCCGTGCCGGTCGCCGCGGGGCTGGCGGCGCTGTTCGGCGTGCTGCTGGGCTCGCCGACGCTGCGCCTGCGCGGCGACTACCTGGCGATCGTCACGCTGGGCTTCGGCGAGATCATCCGGATCTTCATGAACAACCTGAACGCGCCGTACAACGTCACCAACGGCCCGCAGGGCATCGGCAACATCGATCCGGTCAAGCTGTTCGGTTTCGACTTCTCGCAGACACACACGATCCTGGGCCTCGAGCTGACGATGGCGCAGATGTACTACTACCTGTTCCTCGCGCTGACGATCGGCGTGATCGTCGTCACGATCCGGCTGCAGGACTCGAGGATCGGGCGCGCCTGGATGGCGATCCGCGAGGACGAGGTCGCGGCCAAGGCCATGGGCATCAACACGCGCAACATGAAGCTGCTCGCCTTCGGCATGGGCGCCACCTTCGGCGGCGTGGCCGGCGTGATGTTCGCGGGCTACCAGTCGTTCATCACGCCCGAGGCCTTCAGCCTGCAGG
>JASGFT010000124.1:0-14658 GCA_047605425.1 Burkholderiaceae bacterium
GGCGTTTGTGTGCCTGTCTGGGTTGGTGTTGGTGGGGGGCCCCCCGGTGGGCGCCCAGCCTCCTCCTCGCGGCGTGCGGTTTCGGGCTCGGTATCCCCAGGGGGCGACGACGAACCGGGCGGGAGTGTGAGGAGCGCCGTGGTTGGGCGCGGGTAGCGCGGCCCTACGGACGTGCCCGGGACCGGGCCGACGAGCGAGTGACCGGATCGGCGGGCGGGGGCGTGGAGGCGTCGGACGGTTGCGGCTGCGGCGCGCGCAGCGACGGCCCCTGGATGCGGATCGTGATGCAGTGGTGCTGCAGGCGATCGAGCATCGCATCGACCAGCGCCTTGTTCTGGAACAGCTCGTACCAGGCGCCCGGTTCGAGGTTGGTCGTGATGATCGTCGAGGCGCGCCCGTAGCGCTGGTCCATCAGCCGGAAGAAGGCGTTGGACTGCTCGGGCTTGAGCGTCAGGTAGCCCAGCTCATCGATCAGCAAGGGGCGATGGCGGGCCAGTTGCGCAATCAGCCGGGTGGTCGAGCGATCGGCCAGTGAGGCGTACAGTTCGTCGATCAAGGCCTGGGCGTTGTAGAAGCGCCCGGCATACCCGTTCAGGCACGCCTGGCGCAGCAAGCCGATGGCGATGCCGCTTTTTCCCGTACCGGGCGGGCCGATCAGCAACAGGTTCTCGTGACGGCGCACGAACTCCAGCCCGGCCAGTGAACGGATCTGCGCCCGATCGATACCGGGCTGGCGATCGAACGGGAACGACTGCAGCGTCCACTGCCACGGTAGCCTCGCCTGCCTGACCCGATAAGCCAGGCTCTTCTCGCGCCGGTGGGCGTCTTCGGCCACCAGCAGCCGGGCGAGCACCTCTGCGGGTGGGGCCGCTTCGCGCTCGGCCTGGTCCAGTTCGGCCTCCAGCGCCGCATCGATGCCGCGCAGCTTCAGGCGGGCCAGCCACTCGTGCAGTTGCTCACGCGAGCTTGTCATGATCGTCACCGCTGTCGCCGTCGTTGTCGTCGCCGTCACCGGCGAGCGCGAAGAAGTTGCCGGCAACCTCTTCGAGCACCAATCGCTCCAGCCGCCCGAGGTCGTACAGCCCGTAGTGCGCGGCCTGCTCGACGGCGGCCAGGAAGGGCTCGCGCGGATAGGTTCGCTGGATCTCCAGCAGCCGGCGCAGGGCGCGCGCTGCACGGCCGCGGCCGTGCTGGCGCAGCGCCTGCGCATAAGCGGCCAGCGCAGCGCTGTCGAGCAACTGCTGCTCCAGGCCCGGGCTCGGATCGCTCGGCGCCGGGCGCAGATGGTGGGCCGGGTCGGTGCTGCGCCCATCGCGCCCCTGCAGGATGCGCCGGTGGGTCGTCACCAACCGGCCGCGATGTTCGATGCGCACCTCGCGCGGGTACTTGTACAGCGTCACGGCCTGGCCGATCAGCCGTTGCGGCACCGAGTAGCGGTGCGTGTCCAGCGAGACGTAGCCGCTGGTGTCGACCACCCGATCCACGATGTCGTAGACCGGCGGCAGCACCGCGGGCAGCGCCTGCAGGTAGGGGCGCTCCATCACCCAGGCGGCCTCGGGCGCCATGCCCAGCACCCGCTTGGGCTTGACGTTGGCCACCGTCTGGCACCAGTCCAGCGCCTGTCGGTTCAGGTCATCGAAGTCGGTGAAGCGGCGCGCGGGCAGGAAGTTTTTTTCCACCCAGTAAAAAGGCCGTTCGACCCGGCCCTTTCGATCGGGGTCGCGCACGCGGTGGGCCCTGAACTCGAACCCCAGCGTGTGCCCGAACGCCTGCATCTCGGGCGCGATGACGGCGTGCTCGCCAGCGCCGGCGACCACCATCACGCTGGTGTTGTCGATCACGCAGCGCCGGCAGGCCCCGCCCATGAAGCGCACCGCCTCCAGCAGGAACTCGCGCGCCTCCAGCCGCGTGTAGCGTCGATAGTATTGGACGAACAGCCGGCGCGAGTACGCCAGCACGAGCGAGGCGCACTGCGCGGTGACGATCCGGCCATCGATCGACACGCGATGCGGCGAGGTGTCGTGCTGCATCTCCTGGCCCGGGCCGAACACGTACTGGCCCACCGGCGCGGGCGGCTCGCGCAGCCCCGCTTCGCGGATCCAGCGCGTGAGCGTGCTGTAGGGGATCACCAACTCGTGTTCGGCCGCCAGCAGCTGCTGGGTGCGCACCACGTTGCCCTGGGCGCGGGCGAACGCCGAGCGCAACTCGGCCAGATTGACCGGAACCGGTTCGGGCGAGGACGCCGATGACGGCTCGGGCGCCGCGCGCAGCACCCGGCGCACCGTGTTACGGGACAGCTTCAGCGCTCGGGCGATCGCTCGCAGGCCGTGGCCTTGCGCTTGCAGCGTGCGCACCGCCTCGCGAATCGGGCTTGGCGTCGTCATGGCAATACCTCTGCAGGTCGTGTTGCAGGCCGGTCAGCGGCGCCACCAGGGCGGCCAGTGCGCTGACCAGGGTGTCCGACAGGGGCTGCACGGCGGCCAACTGGCGCAGGCGCGCGCGCAGGCGTGCCGCGATCGCCCCGATCTGGCGCGCCTCGCGCTGGCACGTCCCTTCCGGGCCGTCGCGCAGGCGCGTGTCGGCGCCCCGTTGATCGCGCACCGCCAGCGCCTGGACGAACATCCCGGGTTGCGCGACCAGGCGCTCGCGCAGCGTGCGCGGCGCCCGCTGGTAGTGTTCGAACCAGCGCTGCAACTGGCGCGTCGACAGCGGCGTTGATCCCAGCGCCTGCAGCAGCGCCGTGGCGTGCTCGCCGTTGGCGCGCGCCAACGGTGCCAGCACGCGCGTGGCTGCCCAGGTCGAGACCGTGCCGCAGCGCACCGCCTCCAGCAGCGCCTCGGGCAGTCCGCTAACCAGCTCCAGGCGCCGGCTCACCCAACTGACGTCACGCCCGCAGCGGCGCGCCACCTCGTGCTGCGACAGCCCGTAGTGAGCGACCAGCTCGCGCAGCAACAGCGCCTGCTCGATGGCCGCCCAGGGGCGCGTGCCCGTGTTCGCCAGCACCCGCAGCAGGCCGGCCACCAGATCGCACTGCCAGGGCTCGACGAGCGCGGTGTCGCGGCCCAGGCGACGCAGCGCCTGGATGCGCCGGTAGCCATCGACCAGCACCAGCGCCTGGCCGTCCTGCTCGGCCACCGCGATGCAGGCCACGATCTGCCCGCAATGCGCGATCGAGCGGGCCAGCGACTCGATCGCACGCGGCTCGCTCAGCCGCGTGGCACTGAAGCGCAACTCGAGCCGGTGCAGGTCCACTTCGGACTGGGGCAGGACGTCCATCCCCGCCACGGTAGTGATTCAGCGCCTCCCCGGCGATGACGTCCTCTCTTTGCAAGATCGCTGACGTCTCACCCGAAGGCCGGATAAGTGTCTGATATCACGGTGATTTGCACCGTCCACGCGTTCATCTTTGCAAGATCCTCACCGGCGGCCGGAATCAGCCGGTAAGTGCCTGAGGCCACGGGCGTTTCAGGCCGCCACACGTCCATCTTTGCAAGAAGCCGCAGACGTCTGCGTTGGTCCCGCCCACGTTGCAGATCGCGGTTTCGCTGCACGTACTGCGGGTGCGCCTGGCGGTAGCCCTGCCAGTACCCGGCGTTCTGATCCACCCAGGCCTGCTGCGCCCGGGCCTGGTTCTCGCGGTAGGCTGGATCGCTGTCCAGCCGTTCACGCTGCCAGCGTCGACGACGCTCGCGCTGACAGCCCGGCGCCGGACAGAAGCGCTGGTTCGGACACTGGGGGCGCGGCTCGAACGCCGCGCCGCAACCAACGCATCGTCTGCTGGCCATCGACGCCTCACTCGGCACCAACCTGTGCCAGCAAGCGTCAGCGCTTCGGTCTGGCCAAACAAGTCCTCGCCCCGGCGATGGCCACGACCGTGACGGCGAGGTTCGCGACGACGACCCGAACGGCGATCAACCCAACGCGCCTCGGATCAGCGGGTCAGTTCCGTGAGCAGAACGGGGGTCTATTCTGATGAGCGCCGAGGGTCGAGCACCGTCCTCGCGTAAGTTGCGCAGGGTTCGGGCAGCTCGACCCGATAAGTCGCGAAGCGCGAGATCACCGGTGCGAAGAACGCATCGACCGCACCGAACTCGCCGAACAGGAACGGTCCGCCGGGGCGATTCGCGCGCTCGCTTAGCGCCAGGGCCTGGTACCAGATCGCGAGCACGCGCAGAATGTCGTCGCGCACGGCATTGCTCCACAGCCCGCCGGGCAGATCGGCCTCGACGTTCATCGGCATGGCCGTTCGCAGCGCCTGGAAGCTCGAATGCATTTCGGCGCAGAACGAGCGGGCCAGCGCGCGCAACGCGCGATCGCGCGGCCAGACGGCCCGGTCGGGAAAGCGCTCGGCCACGTACTCGGCGATCGCCATCGTGTCCCAGACCACTTGCCCGTCATCGACCAGCACCGGCACCCGGGCCGGCGCGCCCAGCGCCGTCAGTCGGCGCGCAAAGTCCTCGGTGAACAGCTCGAGCGCATGCTCTTCGAACGGGATATCGAGCCCGCGCAGCAGCAACCAGCCGCGCAGCGACCATGACGAATAGTTCTTGTTGCCGACGTACAGATCGAGCACGGCTTGTTCTCCTGCGAAACGCGACGGTGAGACGGCATGACGAGGCCCATCGCCAACGCGCTTATCCAGCGCGCACCGGCGAGCCATCGAGGTCGTCATACGATGTGAGCCGTGACTGCCGGCTCGATCCTCGGTAAATTGCATCGACCTGTTGAACGTATCAGCGTAACGGAACGCCAGGATGCCGACCCAGCTCGCCCTCGTCCTCTTCGATCACACGCCGGTCATCGACACCGCCGTGCTGCTGGACGGACTGGCCTCGCACTGGCCCGGGCTCGCGCAGCCGTCCGAGCTGAAGGACGAGCAAGGCTCGATGACCTTCATGATGGACGAGATCATCGTCGGCATCGGCCTGATCGAGGCGCCGGTGCCGTGGGCGGATCTCGAGCCGCCGTGCCGGGACAGCAAGCTCTGGTCCGGCGCGACCGAGGCGCTGCGCGGACACGCCGGGCACGCGATCGTCTCGGTGCTCGGCGAAGCGTCGCCGATCGCGCTGGCGACCGCGCTGACCCGGGTGACCGCGGCGCTGCTGCTGGCCTGTCGCCAGGCCGTCGGCGTCTACTGGAACACGGCGAGGATGGTGGTCCAACCCGAGCTGTTCCGGCGGGTCGCGATCGAGGTGCTCAATGACGAGCCGCCGGTGATGATCTGGATCGATTTCCAGGTCGGCTGGCGCGAGTACCGGGTGAACAGCGCCGGATACACGCGTGGCCTGGCGCAGTTCGGGCTCAACGACTTCGAGACGCTCGATGCGCCGGAGAAGCCGTCGCAGTTGCGCGCCCGACTGGAGGCGCTGGCGGCCTACCAGTTGAAGACCGGTGGGGCCGTTCGCGATCGGGATTCGATCGGGCAGGACTCGCGCGAGCGGATCCAGGTGATCCGGGGGCCGTCGACCTTCGGAGTCGACGGGCCGGTGATGCGGCTGGTCTACCAACGGTAGTCCGGCACGGGTTCAACGAGCTGACGGTACCCGGCCTGCATCATGCGCCGCATCGGATGGCCCACCGGCGCGTGCAGGTCGGTGCGGCGCTTCGAATCGCATTCCGGCATGCCGTCTTCACGATTCTTCCCGAAACTCGCCCATTCACGGTGTTGATGCGAGCGCCGTCGCGCATTACGATCCACGAACGCTGGCCCTTTGAGGAGGGGCCGATCCATTGCCCTGTCCGATGCACGCTCCGTTTCGGCGAATCAATCGACGCGTCCCCGGAAACGGGCTGCTTCGCGTGAGATCCGATCGTCCCGAGGTGTCCCATCCAGATGAACGCCATCGTCGACCGGATCGAAGCGAGCTTCGCGGCCATCCCGCTGCCGCTGCTCGAAGTCTGGGGCCGTCTCGGCTACTGGCTGGGATTCGCGCTGATGCTCCTCGCTTTCGGCAAGTTCACGCTGCGGCCCGGCGGACGCTGGAGGCTGGGCCGGGAACGCCAGGCCTGGAACGCGCGGGCTTTCTCGACGATTCCGCTGACCTTCGTCCTGATCATCGCCAGCGGCTATCTCGGCTCGTTCCTCGTGCTGGTGCCGGGCGCGCAGACCTTCGAATCATTGAAGGACCTGGTCGTCTTCCTGTGCATCGTGCTGTTCGGCTATCCGGCGCTGATCACGGTCCCGTTCGCCTACGGGCTCTCCGACCTGATCGAGGGCGTGCCGCCGGAATTCCTGCTCGACTGGCTACCCGGGTATTTCATCAATCCGGCCTGCTTCTGGATCGCCTACCAGCTCTTCGGAAAAGACCCGGATTTCCGGCGCGCCCGGACCTGGCGCGCGTATCTGGTCTTCGTCCTGATCTTCCTGGCGATCGAGCCGGTGTTGTGGGGTTACCTGTGCTCGACGCAGTTCACGCCTGAGATCTCGTACCGGACCGTCACGCCGGCGCTCGTCTTCACGACCGGGATCACCTGGCTGATCGCGCCGCTGGCGATGCTCGGCGCGCTGCCCCTGACGCGAAAACTCGGTTGTTTCTGGGCGGACATTGCCGGCCACGTGAAAGAGCGTCCACTGGGCCGGAAGAAATGGGTCTGGGAATCGGGCCGCACCGCCGGCGGCGACGTGGCGACGGCCCAATCTGGCGTCCCCATCCGCATGGTCATCCTCGCGCCCTTCATCGCGCTCGTCCTCGTGATGGTCGGCGCGACCGCTTATGTGACGCTGCGCAGCGCCGCCTCCGATTCCGATCGGCTCGCGACCTGGCTGCACCAGGAGATCGCCGAGAACATCAACCTGCTGCTCGACGAGCACCTGTCGCAGTCGGAAACGCCCGTCGACACCGCCCGCATCAGCGATCTGCTCGGCAAGCTGCCGCTCTCCGAGCACGGCCGCGCCTTCATCATCGATGACGCCGGACGGACCATCGCGTCGTCCGCATCGGCCGGCGACGCCGTGGTCGCCGCGGCCGTCGGTCATCTCGAAGCGCTCGCGTCCGAAGGACCGGATACGCCTTTGCGCGACCGGCAGTTCCGCTTCACCCGGATCAGCGCCAAGCCCTTGTCGCGGGAAACCTGGCTGGCTCGCGCCACCGCGTATCAGGACCGCGGGGGCGGACACGCCGACTGGACCGTGATCACCGCGATGCCGGAGTCGCACTACCTGAGCGGCATCCGCGAGGGCAACAGCCGCTCGGCGATGATCTTCGCGCTGGCCTTGCTGTTGTCGCTCGCGTTGGCCGCTGTCCTGGCCTGGCAGGTGACCGCGCCGATCCGGCGCATCTCGAAGGCCACCCGGGCGCTGGCCGCCGGCGAGCTCGCCCAGCGCTTGCCCGGCAGCTCGCTGGAAGAGCTGAACATGCTCGCGCGCTCGTTCAACGACATGGCCGAGCGCCTGAAGCAGAACTTCGACGCGCTTTCCACCGAAGTGGCGATGCGCAAACGCGCCGAGGCGACGCTTCGCGAGAGCCTGGCCCGCTTCGACGCGGCGGCTCGCGCCACCGGCGACGTGATCTGGGAATGGGATTTCGCGACGGACGCGATCTGGTGGAACGAGAAATACCAGGCGCTGTTCGGCTACGACGCCGACGAGATCGGCCCGACCATCGCCGAATCGTGGACCGACCGCCTCCATCCCGACGACCGCGATCGCGTGCTGGCGGGCGTTCGCGCCGCCATCGATGGCGTCGACCAGATCTGGGCCGGCGAGTACCGCTTCCTGCGCAAGGACGGCAGCTACGCCGACCTGCTCGACCGTGGCTACGTGCTGCGCGACGCCGGCGGGCGCGGCGTGCGGATGGTCGGCGCCATCCAGGACATCACCGAACGCAAGCAGGCGCAGGCCCGGCTGCTCGCGTTCAACGCCGCGCTCGAGCAGCGCGTCGAGCAGCGCACGCAGGAACTGCAGGCGCTGAACCGGGAACTGGAGACCTTCTGCTATTCGGTCTCGCACGATCTGCGCGCGCCACTGCGAGGCATCGCCGGATTCACCGAGATACTGGCCAAGAACTACACCGCCACACTCGACGAGACGGCCCGCAACTATCTGGGCCGCGTGCTCGCCGCCACCCACCGGATGGGCGAGCTGATCGACGATCTGCTCAAGCTGTCGCGCGTCTCGCGCGACCCGATGCACGGCGAGACGGTCGACCTCAGCGCCATCGCCCGCGAGATCCTGGCCAATCTGCGCAACACCGCGCCGCAGCGCCAGGTGGCCTTGCACGTCGAGGACGGCCTGCGCGCCGAGGGCGACGCCCGCCTGTTGCGCATCCTGCTGGAAAACCTGCTGGACAACGCCTGGAAGTTCACGTCGAAGACGCCCGTCGCCCGTATCGCCTTCACGGCCGGCAGCGAAGCGGGCCAACCCGTCTTCATCATCAGCGACAATGGCGTCGGCTTCGACATGCGCTATGCGAACAAGCTGTTCGCGCCCTTCCAGCGCTTGCACCGCGTCACCGAGTTTCCCGGAACGGGCATCGGCCTGGCCACCGTCCAGCGGATCGTCAGCCGTCATGGCGGGCGCATCTGGGTCGAGGCCGAGCCCGACCAGGGCGCGACCTTCCGCTTCATCCTGTGAGAGCTTGCATGCCATGAACGACAAGACGATCCTGCTCGTCGAGGACAACCCGGACGATGAAGAGCTGACCGTGCTCGCCTTCGAGCAGAACCACATCTCCAACACGATCACCGTCGCGCGCGACGGCGCCGAAGCGCTGGACCTGCTGCTTGGCCCCGATCGCCAGGGCGGCAGCGTCCGTCCGGCCGTCATCCTGCTCGACCTGAAGCTGCCCAAGATAGACGGGCTGGAGGTGCTGCGCTGCATCCGCGCCGACGAGCGCACGAAGCTGCTGCCGGTCGTGATCCTTACTTCGTCGCGCGAGGACCAGGACCTCGTCGCCAGCTACAGCCTGGGCGCCAACAGCTACGTGCGCAAGCCGGTCAACTTCGCCGAGTTCCTCGACGCCGTCCGCCAGCTCGGTCTGTACTGGCTGCTGCTGAACGAAATCCCCGCGAGAAAACCCGCGCCATGACCGTTCTGCGCACCCTCATGGTCGAGGACAACGAGGACGACTCCATCCTCGTCCAGGAGGTTTTGCGAAGCGGCGGCTACGACGTGCGCGTCGTGCGGGTCGAGACCGAGGACGACCTGCGGCACGCGCTTCGGGACGGGCAGTGGGACATCGTGCTGTCCGACTACATGCTGCCCTCGTTCGACGCCCGGGGCGCGCTGGGCGTGATCCGGACGAGCGGCCTCGGCGTGCCCGTCATCGTCATCTCGGGGACGGTCGGCGAGGACGTCGCCGTCGAGACGCTCCAGCTCGGCGCCGACGACTACGTGCTCAAGCAGAACCTGACCCGCCTGGTGCCCGCGGTGTCGCGCGTGCTCGACGCGGCCGAAAGCCGGCGCGAGCAGAACCGGCTCGAGCGCATGAAGACGCTGATCCTCGAGAACTCGCTGGATCTGATCTGCACGCTCGATACGCAAGGACGGTTCCTGGAAGTCAGCGCCGCCGCGCAGGCCGTTCTCGGCTACGATCCCGCCGAGCTGACCGGCGTCCAGATCGAGAAGCTGGCCCACGTCGATGCGCGGCCCTCGTTCCTGCACGAATTCCAGGCGGTGCTGCAAGGCCAGCGCATGCGCGACTTCGAATGCCGCTTCCTGCACAAGTCCGGCCGCATCGTCTGTCTGACCTGGTCGGCGGTGCTCGCCGATGACCACGGCGTGATCGTCAGCGTCGGCCGCGACGTCACCGAGCGCAAGCAAGCCGAGCAGCGCATCCGTTACCTCGCCACGCACGACAGCATCACCGGCCTGCCAAACCGCAACCTGATCCAGGACCGCATCCAGCAGGTGATCACGCGAGCGCGCCGCATCGACCGCCTGATCGCCCTGCTCTTTCTCGACCTGGACCGCTTCAAGGTCATCAACGACGGTTATGGCCATCCGTTCGGCGACGCGGTGCTGAAGGCCGCCGCCGAACGGCTCGTGTCGCTGGTGCGCGAGACCGATACCGTGGCCCGGCAGGGCGGCGACGAGTTCCTGATCCTGTTGACCGACCTGCACGAGCCCGGCGACGCTTACCTCGTCGCCCAGAAGATCATCGACAACCTCGGGCGCCCGCTGATCGTGCAGGGTCGCGAGGTCCACGTGACCGGCAGCATCGGCGTCGCCGTCTTTCCGCAGGACGGCGAATCGGCCGACGCGCTGATCGGCAATGCCGACGTGGCGATGTACCGCGCCAAGAACCTCGGCCGCAACACTTATCAGTTCTTCACGCGCGAGATGAGCGAGGAGACGCAGCGCCGCGTCAACCTGGAAACCGGCCTGCACGAAGCCGTCGCGATGCGCCAGTTCGAGCTCGTCTATCAGCCGATGGTCAGCCTGGCCAGCGGCCGCATCACCGGCTGCGAGGCGCTGCTGCGCTGGCATCATCCGGAGCTGGGCACGGTGCCGCCGGTCCACTTCATTCCGATCGCCGAGGATTCCGGCCTGATCGTGCCGATCGGCGACTGGGTGCTGCGCACGGCCTGCGCACAGGCCAGGATCTGGCGGGACGCCGGACTGCCGCCGGTCCCCATCGCGGTGAACCTCTCCGCGCGCCAGCTCCTGCAGCAGGACGTCGTGACCTGGGTGACGAACACGCTGCGCGATACCGGCCTGCCGCCCGAACTTCTGGAGCTGGAACTGACCGAAAGCCTGATCGCCCAGGACGTCGAGACGGTGATCGCGACGTTCAGCCGGCTCCGGGACGTCGGCGTGAAGCTGTCGATCGACGATTTCGGCACCGGCTATTCGAGCCTCGGCTACCTGAAGCGCTTCCCGGCCGACACGCTGAAGATCGACCAGTCCTTCGTCCGTGACATGCTGACGGATCCGGAAGACGCGACCATCGTGCGAGCGGTGATCTCGCTCGCGCACAACCTCGAGTTCAAAGTGATCGCCGAGGGCGTGGAGACCGAGCAGCACTGCCGCTTCCTGCGCCAGAACCACTGCGACGAGATCCAGGGCTACTGCTTCAGCGACGCGGTTCCGGCGGAGCAGTTCGAGGCGATGCTTCGCCAGGGCAAGCGTCTGTCGATGCTGGATTCATGACGCAATCCCACCGGAAGCAGCGATCCGTGCCCGAGCCCGCGCGGCCTCGCGACCCAGGTCCAGATGCTCGTAAACCCCGGCGAGCGCGAGATTGACCGGCACCGACCTCGGGTCATAGGCGCGCAGGCGCTCGAGCATCTGCTGGGCCTGCGCGTATCGTGCCGTCCTGATCATGCTGTCGAGCAGGATCTGGTCGAACAGGCCACGTTGCGCATGGCTGCCGCCGATTTCGAGCAGGCGCGGCACGGCGGCTCCCATTCTCCGGAAAGCCGATTCGTAGTCCCCACGCGCGTGAGCCAGCAGCCCCTCGCTGGCGGTGACGCAGACCGCGCCCCATGCCTCGCGGGTCAGCTCGGGCGCGTCCGCGGCGAATGCGCGCATGTTCTCCATGAGCCGGTCCGCTTCCGGCAGCCCGGCCCGCGCCAGCCCATACAGGTACTGCATCGACAGGAAGGGCTGGACGAAATCGTCGACCCGGGCCTTCAGGTAGGTCCCCAGGTCGTTCCAGCGATCGCCGACGTCGACGCCCACCAGTTCCAGGCGCATCAGCAGGGACACCGCGCCGATCTGGTCCTGCGAGTACTCCTTCCAGACGCCCCAGATGTGCCGGTCGTAGAGATCGAGCACCTCGTCGTAGCGCCCCTGGCTGATCAGGAACAGCGCCAGGTGCCACCAGTTGTGCGTGGACATGAACGAGTTCAGGTCCTGCCAGGTCTCGCTGACGTCGGTCATGAACGCCAGCCCTTCCTGAACGCGCCCCCGTGTCAGCAGCACATGCGCCATCGCATGGTGGGCCCACGGCTCCTTGCGCTTCATCGAAATCGCCGTGCTCGCCGCGGCTTCGGCCTCGTCCAGCAAATGGCATTGCTCGTAGCCGAAGGCGGCCATGCCGTGCATGTACGGAACGTCCCGGTTCCGGTCCAGCACCTTGTCGGCCATCGACAGCATGCCCGCGCAGTTGCCGAGATTGAAGTAGTGATACTGCGCCTGCTTGACCACCGCGAGATCGCGCGGGAATTCTCCGGCGACCTGACGCGACAGCCTCAGCGCCCGGGCGATATCGCCATCGACCCAGGCGCGAACGATCGCCGCCGTCATCCGTTCGCGCTGCGTCGCGCCGGCGGCCGCCGCCTCGGATTTGTCCAGGTACGGACGTGCCGCGGCCGGCGCATCGCTGCTCTCCATCAGCATGCAGAGCAGCGCCGCGTACGCATTGGCGAGACAGTTGTCGGGGGCTTCATCGGCGGCCTTCAGGATGTTCGCGGCCTTGGTTTCATAGGCCAGAAAACCTTCGATGAAATCGTTGATGCCGGCGAGCGTCGTCTCCGAGTCCGTGGTCACGGCGTTGCCAAGCCAATCCTGTTTCATATCGTCTCCTCGAGCAGCCAATCCCGGAACGCCGCGAGCCTCGGCGAACGCGGTGGGCAAGCCGTGCTGCCCGCTCAGGCAACCATTGCACCCGGGGTCGCACCGAGTTGAAGTAAACCATGTCGGGCGTGATCCCGCCATGGGCTCCATCAACGAACGCCTCGCGGTCGATCGACTACTATCGGCATTCGCACCGGCGACCGAACGCCGGGCGATCCATCAGGAGGAGACGCCGAAATGCCCCTATTCGTTCGTGCCCGCCCGCGGCTGGCCCGGTTCTCGTCATGGCTCGCCGCGCTGGCGCTACCTGTGATCGCATTGGCGACTGTCATGGCGGCCGCCGCGCCGGCACCGGCGCATGCGCAGTCGGCCCAGAACCAGTGGCCGATGCGGCCGGTCAGGATCATCATCCCTTACCCGCCCGGCGGGCAGACCGACATCGTCGGGCGATGGATCGGCGAGAAGCTGTCGGCCGCGTTCGGCCAGCCGTTCGTTATCGACAACCGTGCCGGCGCGCAGGCCATCGTCGGCATCAGCGCGGCCAAGCAGGCCCCGCCCGACGGCTACACGTTCGTGTTCACGAACACGTCGAACATCGTCATCAACAAGTTCATGTACACCAAGCTGCCTTATGACGGGCTGACCGACTTCGACGCCGTCGCGCAGCTCGGCATCGCGCCGCTGGGCCTGGTATTGCCGCCGTCGCTGAACATCCGCAACGTCGACGAGTTCGTCGCCTGGGCTCGCAAGCAGCCCGGCAAGGTCAGCTTCGCGTCGTTCGGCGCCGGCAGCAGCTCGCACCTCTACGGAGAAATGCTCAAGGACCTGACCAAGCTCGACATGGTGCATGTGCCGTACAAGGGCGCCGGGCCGGCGGTGCAGGACATCGCGTCCGGCAACGCGACGATGGGCATCCAGGATTTCGCCGCGACGGCGCCGTTCATCCAATCGGGCAAGCTCGTGCCGATCGCCGTCACCGGACCCAAGCGCTGGCCCCTGCATCCCGACGTCAAGACGTTCACCGAGCAAGGCTACCCGATGGACATCGCCGGCTGGGTCGGCATCCATGCGCCGATCGGCACGCCGAAGGACATCATCGACCGCGTCAACCGCGAGCTGAACAAAGTGATCCAGACCAAGGAAGGTGCCGACAAGATGCTGCAACTCGGGCTGCTGGCGACCAGCATCACGCCGGCCGAGTTCACCGAGCAGATCCGCCGCGACTACCCGGTGTGGGGCGAAGTGTTCAAGCGCTCGGGAATCACACCGGAATAAGCGCCGCGGCGCCCCGCCGTCGAATCGCGTCTCCGAAGATGTTTCGTCATTCGATACGAATGAGGCGTCGATTCGGCGGAGTCGGCTCGCCCGCTCATAGCGCATCGCGCGTGAAGTAACCTCTTGCCGAAGAAGCGGCGCGGCCTGCAAGCAACGCGATGGCGCTGCCATAACGACAACGAGCATCAGGAGGCCGGCATGACGGGATCGAGGCGACAGGTACTGATCAGCGCAGGCCTGCTTTTCGCAGGCGCGGTACTTCCGCTCTCGGCGGCAAGGGCACAATCGGACTGGCCCACCCGGCCGGTGCGGATGATCATCCCGTTTCCGCCCGGCGGCCCCACGGACATGGTCGCGCGCGTGCTGGCCGTGCAGTTGAGCGAGCAGCTCGGTCAGCAGGTGATCCCCGAGAACCGGGCCGGCGCCAACGGCAACATCGGCGGCGAGCTGGTCGCTCATGCACCAGCCGACGGCTACACGTTGCTGTACAACACCTCGTCGATCGTGCTCAGCCGATCGCTGTACGCCAAGCTCGGCTACGACCTGTTCAAGGATCTGACGCCGGTGGCGATGGTGGCGAGCATTCCGATGGTGCTCGCCGTCAATCCGTCCATTCCGGCGAAGAACTTCGCCGAATTCGTCGCGCTGCTGAAAGCCCAGCCGGACAAGTACAGCTACGGCTCGCCGGGCAACGGCAACGTCGGGCATCTCGCTTCGGCCCTCATCCTGAAGGCCACCGGAACCCAGGCGGTCCATGTTCCGTACAAGGGCAGTGCTCCGGCCTTGACCGACACGGCCAGCGGCCAGGTCAGCTTCATGACCGATTCGGCCAATTCGATCCTGCCGTTCATCAAGGACCGCCGGTTGCGGCCGCTAGTGGGCTGCGCGGGAAATTCTGTAACAATTGTAGCGTAGTGACCGCACGA
>JASGFT010000125.1:0-14649 GCA_047605425.1 Burkholderiaceae bacterium
ACACGCCAGTTGCGTGCCAGAACAACAGGCTCGGTGAAAAACTCTCACGTTCTCACTTGGCAGGCGCTACGGGCGTGTCCCGCCCTGAGTACATTGATCGCGCCGACGAAATCGGCGTTGGCTTCGTAACCGCACTGCACGCAGGCAAAGCGCGCCTGCGTGAGACGGTTGTCCTTCGACACATGGCCGCAATCCGGACAGGCCTGACTGGTGTTCCGGGGCGGTACGGCGATGAGTTGGCCCCCATTCCACCGCAGCTTGTATTCCAACTGCCGGCGGAACTCGAACCAGCCCTGATCGAGGATCGCCTTGTTCAGTCCGGACTTCGCCCGGACGTTCCACCCCGGCGCCTCCACCGTACCGGCAGCAGACCGAGACATGTTGCTGACTTGAAGATCCTCGACGAATACGACTGCGTGGTTTTTACAGATCGTGGTCGAGGCCTTGTGCAGATAGTCGCGTCGGGCGTTGCCGATGCGACCGTGGATTTTCCTGACCCGCCTTGCCGCCTTCCTCCAGTTGCGGCTGAGCTTCACTTTGCGGCTCAGGGACTGCTGAGCCTTGCGCAAGGCGGTCTCATGCCACCGGAAGCTGCCCAGCGGTTCAAGGAAAGAACCATCGGACAGCGTCGCGAACCGCACTACGCCCAGATCGATGCCGACTGCCTCGCCCTGGGCGACTGGCATTTCGACCTCGCGCTGAGTCTGGATAGACACGAACCACTTGCCGTAGCGCTGGCTGACGGTGACGTTGCGAAGCTCACCAGGCACGTCCCGGCTCTTGCGGTAGCGCAACCAGCCGAGCTTGGGCAGGAAGAGGCGAGCGTTGCCCTGATCGAGCCGGATCTGCTTCGGATCGGGATAGCGGAAGCGTTCGGAAACGCCCTTTCTGCGGAAGTTCGGGAAGCCGGCCCGACCGGCGAAAAAGTTCGTGTAGGCACGCTCCAAGTCCTTCAGCGCCTGTTGCAGTGGGTGGATGGGCGCTTCTTTCAACCAGGGAATTTCGGCGCTGTGACGCCATTGCGTGAGCTCCCGGCACAGGCCGGCATAGCGGAGCTTCTTCTCGCCCCGCTCGAAGCGGGCCTTGTGCAACGCAAGAGCTTTGTTGAACACGAAGCGGCAGGCGCCGCTGAACTGGCGCATCAGCCGATGCTGTCGGCCGTTGGGCATCAGTTCGAACACGAAGGCTTGAAGTCGCTCCATAGCTGTGATTTTATACAGGTTCACGAATCACGCAATCGGCCAGATGGATGAGCTGCCCAAGAGCCTCACGGCTTGCGCCGTAGCAGGCACGATCCGATGGTGCAAGCTCACCGCCGTTGACGCAGGGACGGCACGGGGCGGCGCTCAGGCAATACCAGATCTGTCGCGCCGTCCTCGCCCGCGATCTCGGCGTCGAACCCGAAACGAGCGCGCTGCGTGACGAGATCGCGCGACGCCGCGATCGCCCTGCGCAGGTGCGCGCCGATGCGACCAGCGCACGGCCGGTCGCGAAAGGCAGCGACGCCGCACCGCCCGCGGCGGTCCCCGAGCTGGAGCCGGTGGCCGCCCTTGGCGTCCGGCTGGCCGACCCGGGTAAGCGTGGTGAACGCGACGACCCCGAGGCATGGCGAGAGCAGCTCGAACGGTTTCACGAAGCGATCGACACCCAGGTGCGCGCGCACGGCGGCGTCGTTGCCCGGTGCGCCGGTCCCGTCGCCGTGGCGCTGTTCGGCCTGCCGGCCGGAAGCCGGACCGACATCGACCGGGCGGTACGCGCGGCCGGCGCCATCAACGACGCGGTCGGGCCTCGGCAAGACCGCTATGCCGAGGCGCTCGACGCCCTCGAATGGGCCGCGCGCGAGGCCAGCCGCGCGGACGAGCGGGCGATGATCCACTGCCATCGCGGCAACGTGCTCGTGCCGCTCGGGCTCACGCACCGATGCCTGGACGAGCATGGACAGGCCTTGCGGTGGGCGCGCGCGGCGGGCTCGCCGGAGTTCGAGGCGCTGGCGCTGAGCGGCCTCGGCGACGGCCATTACCTGCTCGGCCGGATGCGCTCGTCATGCGGGCACTTCGATCGCTGCGTCGAGCGGTGCCGCGCCAACGAGCTGCGCCGCATCGAGGGAGCCAGCCTCGCGATGCGCGGCGCGACCCGGTTCTATTCGCTGGAGATCCGCCCCGCGATCGACGACGTGCGTGCCGCGCTGGACCTCGCCATCCGGGTCGGCAACCGCCGCGCCGAAGCCATTGCCCGCAACGTGCTCGGCTATCTGCTGCATTACGCCGGCGAATACGAGCAAGCCGGCAGCGCTGCCCGCGACGGCCTGGCGCTGGCGCGCGCGCTCGGCTCGAAGCGCTTCGAGATCAAGAGCCTGCTGAATCTCGGGCTGGCGCTGGGCGGGCTCGGGCAGTGGGAGGCGGCCGAACGGGCGCTCGATGAAGCCACCGCCGTCGCCCAGGCCTCGGGCGTGGACTTCTGGGCGCCGTGGACGCTGGGCGCGCTGGCGCTCGCGGCCTGCGATGACGACAAACGCCGATCGGCGCTGGCGCAGGCCGAGGACCTGCTGGCGCGCGGCGGCGTCGGCCACGGCCATCTGCATTTCCGCGAGTTGGCGCTCGAGACCGCGCTGGCGCGGCGCGATCCCGAGGCCGTCGAGCATCATGCGCGGCGACTCGAATCCTTCACGCGCGACGAGCCGCTCGCCTGGAGCGACTTCCTGGTGACGCGAGCGCGGGCGCTGTCGCGGCTGCACCAGGGCCTGGCCGATGCTTCGGATCGGCGACTGCTCGAGCGTCTGCGGGAGCAGGCGCTGGCCGTGGGCCTGGCGCATGGCCTCGCCGAAATCGTCGAGGCTCACCGCGACGGATAGAGCGTAGCGGCTAGCCCGTAGCTGCGCACCAGCCGGGTGTAGGTGCGACTGGTGAAGACCGAACCATTGCGCCTGGATTCTCGGCCGGAAGCCAACCGGCCGCTTGCTCGGTTGTCCACGGCCCGAGGACGCCACAGCCCGACGCCGGAGTGATCCGGGCCGGGCTGGTGTCCCCCGATTCAGTGGGCGTGACCGTGGCCGTGCAGGTCCAGGGCCGCGATCCGCGGCGGACGGACCATGAAGGGGCGCATCATGCCCATGTCCTCGTGGTCGAGGATGTGGCAGTGATACATGAAGGCGCCGTCGGCTCCGGTGAAGTTGCCGGCCACCGCCTGCCAGGTACCGGGCCGGATCACGAAGGTGTCCTTCATCCCCTCCTCCCACTTCTCCAGGGGCAGGACCTCCCGGGTGAGCAGCGGGCTCCTGGTTTTGCCCTTGTTCGCGTTGAACAGCGGGGCCTCGACCGTCCCGGTGTCCAGCCGGCGGCGGAACAGGGTCTGGAACTCGGTCATGTGGATGTGCATCGGGTGCGCCGGACCACCCAGGTGCAGGAAGTTCCAGATCGCGAAATCGCCGCTATCGAGGAAGATCGTGTTCTGGTCATGGAACATCTTGGCCATGCGGCGGAAGGTCCGCAGCTTGTCGGTGGCGTCCCTGACCTGGATCATCCCCTTCTTGACCTTGTCGGACGGCTTGTGGTCCTCGACCTCGGCCAACTCCCAGAAGGCGGCGTGCGGGTCCCCGTCCGTTCCCGGCGGAAGCAGCGCGATGAACACGTGCCCGTGGCGGGCGGGAATGACCAGGGTCGGCTCCTGGCTGCCCGGCACCGGATCGTGGGAGTAGCGCTTGTAGCCCGGGTTCAGCACCGCCGGCAGGCTGAAGCTGTCGGGCGCACCCTGCTGGCGGACGCGGAACTCCAGGCAGTGCGCCAGCGGCAGCGGCGGACCGCCGCCGGTGGTCGTCACCCGGACCCGCTTACCGGCCAGCGCGCGGAAGTCGATCAGCACGTCGAACCGCTCGGAACAGTGGATCGGCAGACCGCCGGTCGGCACCGGGGCGGGCTTGGGCAGCAGGCCGCCGTCCGTCCCGATGATGGTCATCGCAGAGGTGAGGTCGTTGCCGTCCTCGTCGACCAGCCGCAGCGTGTACTGGCGGGCGTTCGAACCGTTCAGCAGCCGGAACCGGTACCAGCCCGGATCGACGTCCAGGTGCGGCCAGATCTTGCCGTTCACCGTGGTGTACGTCCCGAAGAACGGCGCCAGGGTCCCGTCGGCGGCTCGACCGACCTTGTACAGCAGCCGGCCGTTCGGGGTCCCGGTGCCCGGAACGGTGTCCAGGTTGATGTCCCGGAACAGCAACGGGATCTCGCGCTCTCCGCTGGGGAGCCCCAGGGATTCCTCGTTGGCATCACGGATCAGGTACATGCCAGCCAGCCCGGCGGCGACCGTGAGCCGGGTCACGTCCATGGCATGGTCGTGGTACCACAGCGTGGCGGCTTCCTGGCGGTTCGGGTACTCGGCCCACTGCGAGGTACCGGAGCTCACCGCCTGGGTCGAGTAGCCGTCGTTCCAGCCGTTGGTCAGCGAGCCGTGCAGGTGCACGACCGTCCACGGCGGCATCTCGGCGACATCGTCCACCACCTCATGGCCGGGCAGCAGCACGCCGTTCGCGTCCCGGTGACCGGGGGTTAGCGCGTCCCCGGCGTCCGTGCTGACGCAGGTCAGCGGGAGCTTCCCGTGGAGTGCGTTCGCCCATTCGACGACCAGCCGCTGGTTGCGCTGGGCGATGATGGTCGGACCGGGGAAGGTTCCCTCGTAGGTCCACATCGGGGTCTTCGGTAGCTGGGAGTGGAGCTGCACCTGCGCATTGACGGCGCGGATCGTCACCGGCTTCGTCCGGGTGCGCAGATCCAGCACCTGTGGAATCGGCAGCGGGTCACGGAAGGGCTCCAGGCCCTGCACGGGTGGCTGGGGCGGCGCGGCAGGCGCCGTCGTGGTCTGGTCGTTCGAGGTCTGGGTGTCGACTACTTCGTCGCCAGGGTCGGCTATCAGCGTCATGATCGGGTCCTCTCTCGTCGGCAGTTGTATAAAGGAACTTCGAAACAGCATTCTGTCGAATCCACGCCCGATTTCGAAGCCGCCGCGGCATCCCTTATCATCAGTTTTAGGGAAAAAAACTCTGAATTAGGGAGAAAATCTCTGAACTTCATCTCCCGGACCAACGCGTGGCAGGTGCGGGTTGCCGACGAAAACGGAGCGAAGCGCGAGAATCGCTTAGTGAGATTTACTACGCGATCCACGTCTTCTGCGTCGGCGTAGTTCGCTAACCCTAAGAACTAAGAACGTGTTTGCGATCTCCTGAGCAAGAGTTCGAGGAAAGCGAGGTGGACGAACTGCAGGCTGGTGTTGAGCAAGCGCTCGCAGCTCTTCAGGCTGGCGTACCGTAGGCTCTCGAAGCGATATCGGTGGACGCACTGTTCCTTCAAGGACCGGATGACGCGTTCGACCATGCCGGAGTGGGCGTACCCAAGATCAACCGCAGCCGCAGCTCGATGCCCAGGCGCCCCTGTCGCAGCCGACGGTTCTCGGGGTCGTACGAGGCACAGCCCCATTTCGGGCCACCCAGCGCGCCCGGCATCGACAGGCTCCAACCCAGCGAGCAAGCGCTATCAGCAATTCACTAGACGACCAGTCTAATTGACGCTAGAATGATTCCATGAACACGCATGCCACAACCAGCGACGTACGCCAACACATCCTCGATACAGCCCGGCTCATCATCGGTGGTAAAGGATTCAGCGCCGTCGGCCTCAACGAGATCCTTCATGCCTCGGGCGTGCCGAAAGGCTCGTTCTATCACTACTTCGGCTCCAAGGAAGCCTTCGGTGAAGCGCTGCTGGAAAACTACTTCAGAGGCTACCTGACGGTGCTCGATGCGATGCTGACGAGGCCTGGCCTGTCCGCAGCCGAGCGGCTGATGACCTATTTCCAGAAGTGGTTGGAAACCCAATCATCCGATGATCCGAAGGGCAAGTGCTTGGCGGTCAAGCTAGGCGCGGAAGTCAGCGATCTCTCCGAGGCGATGCGCATCGTTCTGATGCAGGGAACCGATCGGATCATCGGCCGGTTGGCCGAGGGCATTCAGGACGGCATCGAAGACGGTTCCTTGCCAACGCATCTCGATCCCGATCCGATGGCGATAACGCTTTACCAACTGTGGCTGGGAGCCAGTCTGCGCGCCAAGATCACCCGTGACCGCGCCCCCTTGGAGGCCGCGCTGGCGGCAACGCGCAATCTGCTCGAACTCCGTTCCTGACCTCGACACGGAGGTCTTTTTTTGCCAATTTTATATACGACCGGTCTAATTGGACAGCACGCGGAAACAGATCTTCTTCTCCGCAACCCTCAACCCATAGGAGAGTCATCATGAAAGCCATAGTCGTACGTACCCCCGGTGGTCTGGATCGCCTGGAAATTCGTGATCTGCCCGATCCGGGCCAGCCGGGCCCCGGGCAGATCCGCGTCGCTTTGCATGCAAGCTCGCTCAATTCCCATGACCTGCAAGTCGCGAAAGGCAGCATCCCCGCGGAGGATGGCCGGGTCTTGATGTCCGACGGCGCGGGCGTCGTCGAGGCCGTCGGCGAAGGTGTTGCCGAGTTCAAGGTCGGTGACCACGTGGTCTCGTGCTTCTTTCCGCAATGGTCCGATGGCGCCCCCCACGCCGCAGTCGGCAATTTCCGGGGCACACCGGGCGATGGCATCGATGGCTATGCCGCCGAGCACACCGTTCGCCTGGCCAGCAATTTCACACTCGTCCCCCGCGGCTGGAGCCATGCCGAGGCGGCCACCATTACCACCGCGGGCCTGACGGCCTGGCGTGCGCTGGTCGTGGATGGATCACTCAAGGCCGGTGACAGTGTGCTGGCGCTCGGCACGGGCGGCGTTTCGATTGCCGCGCTGCAACTGGCCAAGTCCATGGGCGCCAGCGTCATCGTCACGTCCTCCTCTGATGAGAAGCTGGAACGCGCACGAAAACTCGGCGCCGATCATGTGATCAACCACCGACGGACGCCCGATTGGGGCAAGCAGGTGCTGGCGTTGACTGCCGGACGAGGCGTGGATCACGTCATCGAGGTCGGGGGGGCGGGAACACTCGCGCAGTCCATCATGGCTGTTCGCGTCGGCGGACACATCGCGCTGATCGGCGTGCTTACCGGGCGCCAGGGTGAAGTGCCTACCGCGATCCTGATGGTCAAGCAAGCGCGGCTGCAGGGCCTGCTCGTCGGCAACCGTCGTCAGCAGCAGGAGTATGTCGCGGCCCTGGAACGGACGGGCGTTCGGCCGGTGATCGACCGCAGCTTCCCGCTCGAGCAACTGGCGGACGCCTTCAGGCTCCAGGAATAGGCGGGCCACTTCGGCAAGATCGTTGTCGAGTGGTGATCGGCAACGCATGAAAATTCCATCACCACCGACAAGGGCGTCGTGGTGGGCGGCGAGACCGCGAGCCACCGGCAATTCCTGGGCATTCCCTACGCGGCGGCGCCTACCGGCGCGCTGCGCTGGCAACCGCCGCAGCCAGCCGCCGCCTGGACCGGCGAGCGGGCCGCGACGCAGTTCGCTCGCCATTGCGCGCAACCGTCCAGTCCGTTCGGCACGGCCAGCACGTCGGAAGACTGCCTGTACCTGAACGTTTATACGCCCAAGACCGGCAAGGGACCGTTTCCGGTGATGTTCTGGATCCATGGCGGCGCATTGATCTACGGCGAAAGCGACGAGTTCGACCCCACCGCGCTGGTACGCCAGGACGTGGCCGTGGTCGCCCAGCACCACCTCCGGCGCTGAACACCAGTGCGCCGTGTGGACACCGGCGGAGTAGCCGCGCTCGCAGGCGCACGCACGTCCACCCGCCCGCACTACGGCCGTTTCGGCAGCGCGAAAGCCATCACGTAGTCGCCGACCGCCTTCGAGCGGGCCGCGCCACCGACCGAGATCAGCACGTACTGCCGCTGATCGACCGGCGAGACGTAGCTCATCGGCGTGGCGCTGGCGCCGACCGGCAGCGCGAACCTCCACAGCTCCTCGCCGGTCTCGGCGTCGTAGGCGCGCAGGTAGTAGTCCTGCGTGCCGGCGAAGAACACCAAGCCGCCGGCGGTTGTCGAGGTGCCGGCATAAGTAGGCATGCCCAGGGTCAACGGCAGCCCCAGCTTGATGCCCAGCGGCCCCAGTTCCTGGGCGGTGCCGGCCGGAACCTGCCAGGCGATCTTGCGGCTGTCGAGGTCGATGGCCGTCACCGTGCCCATCGGCGGTTGGATGCAGGGCACGCCGAGCTCGGACATCCAGCCGCCGGTCAGCACGCCGTAGGGCGTGCCCTCCATCGGCGCCAGGCCGTGGCCGTCCGGGGTCGGCTTGCGCAGCTTGGCGATCGCTTCGTATTCGTCGCGCTTGATCAGCCGGCGAGTGTTCGTCAGGCGGATATCGTTGACGAACAGCCGGCGGTTCTCGGGGTCGTACGAGGCGCTGCCCCAGTTCAGGCCGCCCAACGCGCCGGGCATCGACAGGCTCCAGTCCAGGCCGGGCTGGGTGAAGTCGCCGTCGTAGCGCAACTGCTTGAAGCTGATGCGGCACATCAACTGGTCGAACATCGTCATGCCCCAGGACGAGGCCTCGGTCAGGCGATGCTGGACGCCGATGTGCGGCATGCCGGTGGAGTACGGCTGGGTCGGCGAAATGGTGTTCTCGGGTATCCCGCCGCTGGTCGGCACCGGGCGCTCCTCCACCTTGGCGATGGGTTCGCCGCTGCGGCGGTCCAGCGCGAAGATCTGGCCGCGCTTGGTGAAGGCCAGCACCGCCGGCACCATCTGGCCCTGGTCGTTCTTCATGTCGAGCAGCGCCGGCTGCGATGGGATGTCGTAATCCCACAGGTCGTCATGCGTGGTCTGGAACGACCATTTCGGCTTGCCGGTGCCGGCGTCGATGGCGACCAGCGCGGCGTTGTATTTCAGCGAGTGCTTGGGGCGATCGGCGTTGTAGTAGTCGGTGCCGGCATTGCCCATCGGCGCATAGATCAAGCCCAGAGCCGGATCATAGGCCGCATGGCTCCACATGTTCGGCGTTCCCAACGTATACGTGCCGCCGTTGACCGGGTCCTTGCCGACCTCGGGATCGCCCGGATCCCAGGCCCAGACCAGCGCGCCGCTGTGCACGTCGAAGGCCCGCACCGCGCCGGCCGGCTCGCCGATCTTCTGGTTGTCCGAGATCCAGCCGCCGACCACGATGCGGTCACCGGCCACCAGCGGCGCCGAGGTCTGGTAGTAGTAGCCCGGCCCGACCGGGCCCATGCTGTCGCCGCGCAGGTTCACGACGCCCTGGTTGCCGAAGTCCGCGCACGGCGTGCCGGTCTTCGCGTCCAGCGCGAACAGGCGGCCGTCCACGGTGTTGCCGATGATGCGGGCGCGGCAGGCTTTCTCGCCCGCCGCGGCTTCGCCCTTGTTGTCCTTATCCTTGTAGTAGCCCAGGCCGCGGCAGCGCGCCCAGGCGTAGGTCGAGGCCTTGGCCTCGAACAGCCATTCGCGCTGGCCGGTGGTGGCGTTGATCGCGTGGACCGCGTTCTCGGGCGTGCACGCGTACAGCGTGTTGCCGATCTGCAGCGGCGTGTTCTGGTCCATCGCGTTGGCGTTGCTGGTCAGGTCGCGCCCGGTCCGGTAAGTCCAGGCCAATTGCAGGTCCTTCACGTTGCCGCGGTTGATCTGCGTGAACGGCGAATAGCGCACGCCGAAGGTGTCGCGGCTGTAGGCGGTCCAGTCGAGCGGTGCATTGTCGGATTTGGCGGCCTTGTAGTCGGCGCTCTTCTGGTACGACACCTCGGGCACCACCAGGAAGGCGCGCGCGAAAAAGGCCGCGAACGCGACCAGGCCGACGACGCCCCAGATCCGCGTCGGCTTGCCGGCGGGGCACAGGAAGGCACCGACGAAGAACAAGCCCAGCGGAACGAGCAGCCGCGGGAACAGCCCCCAATAGGCGGTGCCGACCTCGTAGAGCGCCCAGACGAGCGTGGCCAGCAGCGCGAACCCGAGCAGATGGACGGCACGGGCGCTGCCCTTCCACATCATGACAGCCGACGCGGCATAGACGAGGCCGATCAGCACGTAGTACGGCGAGCCGCCGATGAGCGCGAGCCGGGCGCCCATCGCGACCAGGAAGACCGCGACGACGGCCAGCAACACGGCATAGATCTTCCTGGCGAGCATGAAGTGTCCTTTCTTCGAAAACCAGCGTTGAGATCAGGGGAATAGGAGCCCCGCTCCGGGAATCCGGCGAGCGCTGGAACCGCCTCGAAGCGACGCCCGATTCTGCCAACGGCGGCCGCGGATTCGCCAGAACCCCTACGCCGCTGGACGGCATTCCAAGCAACGCCCGCGCCAGGCGCGATCGATCGTTCGCCGTCTTTGCGCCGGCAGGGGCAGCGCGGGCAGCGACATCCAGCGGGTACGCGCCGACGGCTGGAGCAAGGTGGTGCTGACCGCCACGTCGAGCGATGAGTTTGAACCGCTGCGTCCAACGGATGATTATCATCGCCGGTGGACGCCTGCATGCGGTCCGAACACACCATCCATCAGGAGACAACGCACGATGCCAGCCGCCGCCAAGAAACAGACTTCCCACCGCACCGGCAAGAATCCGGGCCGAGCGCTCATCACCGGCGCCTCGGCGGGCATCGGCGCCGAGCTGGCGCGTGAGTTCGCCCGCCACGGTCATCCGCTGACGCTGGTGGCGCGCCGGCGCGAAGCGCTGGCCGAACTGGCGGCCGAACTCACGCGCGATCACGGCGTCGACGTCAAGATCGTCGCGCAGGATCTGGGCAAGCCCGACGGTCCCGCGGCCGCGGTGAAGGCCGCCGAAGCCGGCGGCGAGGTCATCGACATCCTCGTCAACAACGCCGGCATCGCCGATACCGGCCCCTTCGCCGAGGCCGCCACCGACCGGCTGCTGAGCCTGATCGACCTGAACGTGCGCGCCACGACCGAGATGTGCAGCCGCCTGCTGCCGGGCATGGTCGCGCGCGGCACCGGATACGTGCTCAACGTCTCGTCGCTGTCGGCCTTCCAGCCCGTGCCGACGCTGGCCACCTATGCAGCCAGCAAGGCGTTCCTGATGTCGTTGACCGAGGCGCTCTCGGAAGAGCTGCGCGGCACCGGCGTCAGCGTCACCGCGCTGTGCCCCGGCTTCACGCAGACGGACATGATCGGCGAGATCCAGGCCGGGTCGTCGACCGTGCGCGGGATCCCCAAGGCCTTCCTGTCCAAGCCCGCCGACGTCGCCGCCGACGGCTACCGAGCGCTGATGGCCAAACAGACGGTGGTGGTGCCGGGCCTGTCGAACCAGCTCACCGCCGCCTGGGCGCAGGTCACGCCGCGCTGGGTCACGCGCTATGTGGCGGGCTTCGCCACGCGCAACAAGGCGTAAGCGCCCGGCGCATCGGGCAGGGTTCAAGCAAGACGCTTGCTCAAAAGGATTCCATCAGCAAGATCTTCCCCTGCCCGGAAATCAGCGCCTGCTCACCGGCCTGCACGACTCCGTCCAGGTCGACGAACACCTTGTCCTTACCTGATGGAGCGGCCAGGTCACGGACGGTCCATCGTAAAGTCAGCGGCACGCCAGGCCGCACGGCTTGAAGGAACTTGAAGCTGAATTCCAGACCGACCATCGGACTGATCTTCGAGAAATGACTGGCCACCATGCCCGTGAACAGGCTCATCACGTGCGGGCCCGAAGCGATCAGCCCCTTGAATCGCGTCGATCTCGCGAACTCCGGATCGAGATGCAGCGGGTTGGTGTCGCCGCAAAACCTGGAGAACTTGGCGATCTCATTCTCGTCGAGCAGCAGATTCATCGAGAATGAATGGCCGGGAGAAATCTCGACGGAGTTGATCAGCACGACGACCTCATCTCGAAAAAGCCGGGCATCGGCGTTTACGATCACGCATCGACCGGCAATCGCCTCGGCGTTTCATCATCAATGATTGGAGACCTCGAGGCACTCGCAATGATCCCCTTGCACGCCAACATAGCTTCTTTCGCGAGGCACGTCGATGCACCGGCGCGATCTGCATCGCCGTCGGTACGGCCCTCGTCGCGCTGGGCCATCCCTGGACCGCGCACGCCGCAGATGCTTAGCGGCGTGTGCGGAGTGGCCCGGACCGGTGCTGGCAGCTTCTCGACACGCTACCAAACCGTCTCGATTCCGAAGCTCGCGAACGCACCGTCGATCGTGACCAGCCGCAGGCCATCCAGTTCACTCTGGGCGGCCAACATCCTGTCGAACGGATCCCGATGATCGGCCTCGTAGCTCCCTGCCCGCAGCGCATGGGCATGCGTGACCGACCAGGATTGAAAACCATCGGCGGCGAGCAGATCGGTGTATTTGGAGATCGCCTCGTCGAGGCCAGGGAGCTTGCCCAGACGATACTTGGTCGCGATCTCCCAAGCGCTCGCCGCGCTGACGAAGATCTCGTTGCGCTGATCGCCGATCAGCGCGCGCGCTTTGGCCGACAACCGCTCGTCATCGGTGAACCACCAGAGCAGCGCATGCGTATCCAGCAGCAGGCGCATCAGCGCCCCCCGTCCCGCATCGCTCTCATGGCTGACCTTCCCAGGCCTTCAGCTCGCTTTCGGGCAACGGGTCGAAGAACGCATCCCCGAGTCGGCCACGAATCCGCCCGGGCCGCCGGCCACTCGTGTCCGCCGCGAGCGGCACCAACCGTGCATAGGGTTTGCCGCTCTTCGCGAGAATGATCTCCTGCCCCTGATGCGCCTGTTCCATCAGCCGCGAAAGATGCGTCTTCGCTTCCTGCACGTTGACGATGATCGACATGCCGGCCTCCTGGGTCGAAAGACCGATAATGGTTGACCACGTTGACCAACCAATATCGAAGTGTACCTCGGATCCGCCCATCCGGGAAAGCAGACTCGCTGCGTCACAACCGCCCCGCTCCTCGCTGCCCTGGCGCCCGCCTGCGGCAGTGCGTCAGACCTCACAGTTCTTCTTCGTCTCGCACATAGGCGGGTCTTTAGGCGGGTAGGAATTCCGGATGCGGAATCCTAGTATTTTGTGGAGCAATTGGCGGAGACGGATCCGCTCAAGATCCAGAATTAGCGCGGCCTCTACGACCGTTTCTCAATTCCGACCATCATTTTTACCATCATTTTTCCGACGTCTGATTGGAGCAACGCGTTTGGGCACGGGTTTGCTGGGGCGCTCCCGGAGACCCAGTGAGCTCTTCTCTCTGTCCAGATGGATGTACTCAAGATTGAGAGTGATGACCTGTTCGTATTGGACGACAAAAGCGTTGCTTTCGATCGGGTAGAACCGTGTGTCAGGATCGCCGCGCGCCGCCTGTTTAACCCTCTCTCGCTCCGATCGATCGCTCGAGAGTGGTCTCCGAGATGGATAGCTGAGGATCAGCCGATTCAATGACCCATCAGGGTTCATTTCGAAGTCGTCAAGCACCCCAACGATCAGCATCGGCTCCTTTCCGATCTCGACGACGGCCGCGACCTTGATCAGGTCTGGCACCTCCTCTTCGTCACGAGCGGTGAGCAGGTAGAACCAAGGCGCATCAGTGAAGCGGAACAGAAACTTTAGCCGTCCACGGTCCCAACCGAGCCGCGTGACACATTCCTGGAAGGCGATCGCAATCCCGACAGGGATTGTCAGAATGGTGGCGAAATAGGCAGCGATGTACCCGAGCTCCGGCTTGGCTTTGGAGACCGCCAACTGCAACCCCTCAGGCGAAGGGGCGAGGAAGCTGGCCAGGATGTGCAGATCAACCACCCTGCCACATGCCAGGTACGAAACCCCCAGCCAGATGATGTGCAGCCCGACAGCCCAGGCCGTCCCTGACAGCACGACCGCCCCAAACGGCGAATAGTCGAGCGAAATGCGCTCGACTCGCTTGTAATGAGCTCGGAAGATGAATCCAGGGATGAGGAGAACAAATAGAACTATCGCTGGAAGAGCGACGTTCATCCTCCGGGACGACTACGCAGCAGACTTCGCGCGAGAAGACGATGCACGGACGACAACACGGCCGTCCTTCGTCGTGAGAGCTCCGAGAATCCGGCCATCATGACTCGCTCGCGCAGCAGCACGCGGCGCATCCCCGGTAATGATGTCACGCAGTTGAACTCGCGAAGCAGGGTTCGCGAGCAACTCGGCTGCCAGCTTACTCTTCGGTGCTTTCATGAGCCCCTCTCTTCTGAAAAGCGCCTAGGAAGTCTCTTCTACCCAGACCCGTATCGTAGCCTAGATGGCGACGGACGGCGGAATTTCCCGGATCGGTCGGGCGGCTGCAACGAAATTGACCTCGAGTGGCCCAAATTGACCATTCGGCCCACGCAGCACAGCGCGCATCCCGCCAGGCTCACGGTTCTAACTCATTTTTTTAGCAAGCGATTACACACTTCTCCAATCCAGCAATTGCCGCTGCCGTCGCCGATTTTCAGAGGCGACAAGCACCAAGGCCGGTGACCGTGACAGTAGAGGAGCACGGCGACGAGTTCACGGTCAGAATGGAACCCCTCCGGAAGGTTCCGGACATCCAATGCTGTGAGGGGGCGACGCCTCCGATCCATCGTTCAGTCCAACAGTTTTGAGCTGAACGGCATCAAATGGCAGAAAGCCCCGAACGTCAATCTCGGAGCCAACTATCTGATTCTACGGGGATTGAGTGAACGACAGAAAGCTGGAGAAATAGCTATCTGGCGGAGACGAAGGGATTCGCCCACACGAGCGCGGGCCAG
>JASGFT010000126.1:0-14429 GCA_047605425.1 Burkholderiaceae bacterium
GGTCGGCGGCCCCGCGCAGCAGCGGCGCCAGCGGCGCGCGGCGGCCCGGCTGCAGCCCGTCGAACAACCGCGGCGCATAGACGCCGATGCCGGCGAACGTCAGCCGGTTGTCGCCGCCGTTGCCGAGCAGGCCGCCGCACAGCGCGAAATCGCCGTCCGGATTGTGCGGCGGATTGTCGACGAGCACGCACCAGGCCTGCAGCCCGCCGATCCGCATCTGCTCGACGATGCCGCGCGCGCGGCCGACGTCGAAGTCGCAGAACACGTCGCCGTTGATGACGAGGAAGGGCGCGTCGCCGAGCAGCGGCAGCGCGGTCGCGATGCCGCCGGCGGTCTCCAGCGCCTCGGGCTCGGCCGAGTACCGGATCGACAGCCCGAACCGGCTGCCGTCGCCGAGCCCTTGCTCGATCACCCGGCCCAGGTGCGCGTGGTTGATGACGACCTCGCGGAAACCGGCGGCCGCCAGGCGTTCGAGGTGCCAGGCGATCAGCGGCTTGCCGCCCGCGACCAGCATCGGCTTCGGGCAGGCGTCGGTCAGCGGCCGCATCCGCTCGCCGCGGCCGGCCGCCAGGATCATCGCCTTCATATCAGAACGTGTAGCCGACGCGCCGATCGGTCTGCGAGTCGGGGTCGAGCGTCTCGACCAGGTGCAGCAGCGGCGCCAACGCCGTGTAGCGCTGCATCGTCTTGACCGCGTACTGGCGCACCAGCGGCATGTCGGCCAGGTAGCGGTCCTTGCCGTCGCGGTGGTACAGCCGCGCGAAGATGCCCAGTATCTTCAGGTGCCGCTGCAGGCCCATCCATTCGAAGTCGCGGTAGAGCTGGCCGACGTCGTCCGGCACCGGCAGGCCGGCCTTGCGCGCGCGTTCCCAGTAGCGCACGACCCAGTCGAGCACCTGTTCCTCGTCCCAGCCGACGTAGGCGTCGCGCAGCAGCGAGACCAGGTCGTAGGTGATCGGCCCGTAGACCGCGTCCTGGAAGTCGAGCACGCCGGGGTTGCGCTCGCCGTCGAGCAGCATCAGGTTGCGCGAATGGTAGTCGCGGTGCACGAACACCCGCGGCTGGGCCAAGTTGTTGGCCAGCAACAGCTCGAAGCTCGTTCGCAGGATGCCGCGCTGGCCGTCGGTCAGCACGGCGCCGCGATGGCGGCCCAGGTACCAGTCCGGAAACAGCGCCAGCTCGCGATCGAGCAGCGCGCGATCGTAGTCGGGAAAGACGCCGGGCCGGCTGGCGCACTGCATGCGGACCAGCGTCTCGGTCGCGTCGCGGTAAAGCGGCGCGGCGGCGCCGCGGTCGGCGGCCAGGCGATCGAGGAAGGTCGTCGCGCCGAAATCGTCGAGCAGCAGGAAGCCCTGGTCGAGGTCGGCGGCATGGACTTCGGGTACATTGACGCCGGCCGTCTTCAGCACCCGCGCGGCGTGCACGAACGGCCGGCAGTCCTCCATCGGCGGCGGCGCGTCCATGACGATCATCGGCACGCCGTCGGCGCGGGTCGGCAGCAGCCGGAAGTAGCGGCGGAAACTGGCATCATCCGAGGCCGGCCGCAGGCTGGCGGCGTCGAGCCCGAACCGCCGGGCCAGCGGCGCCAGCCACGCATCCAGCGTCCGGCGCCGCGCGGCCGCATCGGCGGGGGGGGGTGGATCGGCGGATCGATCGGAAGGCAGCGAGGGTGCGTCGGGCGAAGGAGCCTGGGGAACGGGCATCGTGGAGGCTTTCCGGCGGATCACTGAGAATCGCTTCGTATAATAGATCATGCTTGTTCGACCCGGCTTACTGGCCGTGCTCGCCTGTTTTTCCGGGGGCAGCCTGGCTCAAGACAACCTCCCCCCGCTGCGGCTCAAGCTCGAGCCCGCGTTGTCGGAAACCCACGCCGCGGTCACCGAGGGCCGGCCGATCTACGTGTCCGGCGACCAGTTCGAAGGCCGCGCCGATCGCGACGCGACGCTGGTCGGCAACGCGCAGCTTCGCAGCGCCGGCACCGTCATTACCGCGGACCGGCTCACTTATTACCCCGAAGACGACGAGGTCGCCGCTGTCGGCAACGTGCGCGTGTTCCGCGAGGGCAACCTGTTCGCCGGCCCCGAGCTGCAGCTCAAGCTCGACGCCAACGAGGGTTATTTCGCGTCGCCCGAATACTCGCTGGGTCGGTTCGGCGGCCGCGGCCACGCGGCGCGCGCCGAGTTCCTGGGGCCCGAGCGGATGCGGCTGCAGCAGGCGATCTACACGACTTGCGTGGCCAGCGACCCGGACTGGTACTTGCGCACGCGCGAGCTCGAGATCGACCAGTCGAAGCAGGAGGGCGAGGGCAAGGACGGACAGCTCGTCTTCAAGGGACGCAACGCGCTGTGGTCGCCGAAGTTCTCTTTTCCGCTGGCCGACGAGCGGCGCAGCGGCTTCCTCGCGCCGACCTTCCAGGTCAACAGCCGGACCGGCTTCCAGATCCTGTCGCCGTACTACTTCAATTTCGCGCCCAACCGCGACCTGACCGTCTACAACCGGCTGATGACGCGCAACGGCTACCAGTTCGGCTCGTGGCTGCGCTACCTGGAGCCCAACTACTACGGCGAGCTGCGGCTCGAACTCAATCCGCACGACCGGACCACCGGCTCGTCGCGGTACTTCTACGGCACCACGCACACGTTCCGCAACCTGATGGGCTGGACGGCCGGCTGGAACGTCCGCGGCGTGTCCGACGACAACTACTTCGTCGACTACTCGGCGTCGATCCTGAACAGCGCCGAGCGCAACCTGCCGCGCGACGTCTACGCGATGCGCGCGTTCGGCGACTGGAACCTGACGGTGCGCGCGACGCGTTACCAGAACATCCTGACCGCGCGCCTCGGCCCGGCCTACGAGCGCGTGCCGCAGGTGACGGCCAACTACGCGAAGTACGACTACCACGGCTTCGACGTGACGACATTGGTCGACGTCGCCAACTACCGCCGCCCGCTGATCGATTCGGCCGAGGGCCTGCGCACCGTCGTCAACCCGCAGATCGCGTATCCGATCGTTCGCCCCGGCTGGTTCCTGACGCCTCGCGTCGGCATGCACCTGACCGACTACCAGATGAGCAACGACCCGGCCTACGACGGCAGTCGCTACAGCCGCGCGCTGCCGACGGTCTCGCTCGACGGCGGGCTGGTCTTCGAGCGCTCGGCGCGGCTGTTCGGCCGCGACGCGACGCAGACGCTCGAGCCGCGGCTGTTCTATACGTACACGCCTTATCGCGACCAGTCGCGGATGCCGGTGTTCGACTCGGGCGTCGCCGACCTGAGCTTCGCGCAGTTGTTCTCGTCGAACACCTTCGTCGGCAACGACCGGATCGCCGACACCAACCAGTTGACGGCCGCCGTCGTGTCGCGCTTCATCCGCCCGGACACCGGCGTCGAGGCGCTGCGGCTGGCGTTCGGGCAGCGCTACTATTTCTCGCAGCAGCGGGTGACGATGCCCGGCATCGAGAACACGACCGACCGGCGTTCGGACCTGCTGTTCGCGGCCAGCGGCGAGCTGAGCCCGGAGTGGAACTTCGACAGCGGCCTGCAGTACAGCCTGGCCGACAGAACGTTTCCGCGCGCGAACATCGGCGTGCGCCACACGACGCGCGACGGCAAGATCCTGAACCTGAGCGTGCGCTACCTGCGCGAGAGCATCGGCCAGTTCGACGTCGCCTGGCGCCAGCCGATCGCCCGGCGCCTGATGACGCTGGGCCGGGTAAACTACTCTTTCCTGAAGTCGGGCGTCGATCCGCTGACGGCGTTGCCGGTCGGTCCGGGTCTGGTCGAAGGGCTGTTCGGCGTCGAGTACCGCGAGGACTGCTGGCTGTTGCGGCTGGTCGTCCAGCGCTACGTCACGGCCGCCAGCACGCGCACGACCGCGCTGTTCGCGCAGATCGAATTCACCGGTCTGGGCACGCTCGGCACCAACCCGGCGGACGCGATCCGCCGCAACATTCCCGGCTACCGGTTGAGCAACGAGCGGCCCGAGCTGCCGTCGCGCTATTTCGGATACGAATGACGATGAACAAACAGACTGACCGGATGCGGCGGGGCGCCGCCGCGATCGCCACGGTGCTCGCCGCCGCCGGTCTTTGGCTGGCGCCGGGCGGCGCCGCGCGGGCCGTGGTCGAACCCGTCGACCGGGTCGCCGCCGTGGTCAACACCGACGTCATCACGCTGGGCGAGCTCGACGCGCGGATGCGCACGGTCGAGATGCAGTTGCGCCGGCAGAACGTGCAGATCCCTCCGACCGAGGTGCTGCGCTCGCAGGTGCTCGAACGGATGATCGTCGATCGCGCCCAGGTCCAACTGGCGCGCGAACAGGGCGTGCGGATCGACGATTCGCAGGTCGATCGCGCGGTGGCGAGCGTGGCCGCGCAGAACAGCCTGTCGGTCCAGGACCTGCGCAGCCGGCTCGAGCAGGACGGCATCTCGTTCGCGGCGTTCCGCGATTCGCTGCGCGCCGACATGGTGATCGCTCGGCTGCGCGAGCGCGAGGTCGACCAGCGCGTGCAGATCAGCGAAGCCGACATCGACGCGTTCCTGCGCGAGCAGCGCGACCCGGCCGCCTCGCACGTCGAATACAACCTCGCGCACATCCTGATCCGGATTCCCGAGGGCGCGTCGGCCGACCAGATCGCCGCCCAGCGCGCCAAGGCCGAGGGGCTGCTGCAGCAGATCGAGTCCGGCGCCGAGTTCGGCCGGCTGGCCGTGTCGTTTTCGGATTCGCCCGAAGGCATCAGCGGCGGCGGACTGGGCTGGCGCGACGCCGACCGCCTGCCGCAGTTGTTCGTGCAGGCCGTCAGCGCGCTGCAGCCCGGCCAGACTTCCGGATTGATCCGCAGCCCCAACGGCTTCCACATCCTGAAGCTGCTCGACAAGCGCGTCGCCGGCGACAGCGCGCTGCCCGGCGGCCCGGTGCTGCAGACGCATGCGCGGCACATCCTGATCCGGCAGACCGAGCTGGTGTCCGAGGCCGAGGCGCTGCGCCGTCTGCGCGAGATCCGCGAACGCATCGAGCAGAAGACCGCCACCTTCGCCGACATGGCCCGCCAGTACTCGGTCGACGGCAGCGCCAGCAATGGCGGCGACCTGGGCTGGATCTATCCGGGCGACACGGTGCCCGAGTTCGAGCGCGCGATGAACGCGCTCAAGCCCGGCGAGCTGAGCGAGCCGGTGCGCACGCCGTTCGGCTGGCACCTGATCGAGGTCGAGGCGCGCCGCAACGACGAGGCCTCGCCCGACCGCCTGCGCATGCTGGCGCGCCAGTCGCTGCGCGAGCGGCGCGCCGACGAGGCCTACCAGGACTGGCTGCGGCAGTTGCGCGACCGTACCTACGTCGAGTACAAGCTCGACCAATGAGCGCCGGCGCCCGGTGAAGCACGTCGCGCGCAAGCGCTTCGGCCAGCACTTCCTGGCCGACCGATCGGTCATCCACGCGATCGTCGGCGCGATCGCGCCGCGCGACGGCGACCGGCTGGTCGAGATCGGCCCGGGGCGGGCGGCGCTGACCGACGCGCTGCTCGAACGCGTCGCGCACTTGACGGCGATCGAGCTCGACCGCGACCTGGCGGCCTGGCTGCGCGAGCGCTACGGGCCCGAGCGGTTGACGCTGATCGAGCAGGATGCGCTGCGCGTGGATTTCGCGGCGATCGGCGGCGCCGGCGCGGGAGGGGGCGATGGTGCCGGTGGTGTCGATGGCGCCGGTGGTGTCGATGGCGCTGGCGCTGGCGCGGGTACCATGCTGCGCCTCGTCGGGAACCTGCCGTACAACATCTCCAGCCCGCTGCTCGTGCGCCTGACGCCGTTTCGTGATCGCGTCATCGACCAGCACTTCATGCTGCAGAAAGAGGTTGTCGACCGAATCGTCGCCGGCCCCGGGCAGGCCGCTTATGGCCGGCTCGGCGTGCTGTTGCAGAACTACTACGATTGCGACGCGTTGTTCGAGGTGCCGCCCGAGGCGTTCGATCCTCCGCCGAAGGTGATGTCCGCCGTGATCCGGATGCTGCCGCGTCGCGACGACGTGGGCAGGAGCGGGGAGGCTGACGACCGCGGTGCGCCGCCGCTCGCCGCTCTCGAATCACTGCTCGCGCAGGCGTTCGCGCAGCGACGCAAGATGCTGCGCAAGACGCTGATTCCGTGGCTCGATGCGCGCGGCGTCGAGGCGTCGATGCTGACGCCGACTGATCGGGCCGAGGACGTGCCGGTCGATGTCTATCGGCGGTTGGCCTGGGCGGTCGGGCGCGGGCGCGTTTAGGGACGTGCTGATCGATTTCGGCTTTTGATTTCGGTTGCGACTGGTATTCTTCTGCTGTCATACCCGATGAGTGAGGGGACGATCATGGTCTCGATTTCGATTTCGTGGCGCCACATGCTGTTGGCGTTCCTGGTCACCCTGCTGACTGCCTGCGGCAGCGGTGGGGACGACGACGACGAGAGCGACACATCGATCGCGCCCAGCATCACCACGCAACCGGCGTCCGTGTCGGTGGCGGCGGGAGGCAGCGCCACGTTCAGCGTGGTGGCCAGCGGAACCGCGCCTCTCACATACCAATGGCGCAAGGACGGCACGGCGATTTCGGGCGCGACTTCGGACGCGCTCACTCTTGGCTCGGTCGCGCTGACCGACGCCGGTGCCTATGACGTCGTCGTCGGCAACACGAGCGGTTCGGTCACCAGCGCGTCGGCCACCCTGACGGTGACCACCACGTCCAGCGGCACCAACACCGAAGCCGTGGTCGCGGCCGCCAACGCCTTTACGGCGACGCTGGACACCAGTCAGTTGGCGACCGCGCAGCTCAGCTATAGCGCGTCGACCGCCAAAAGCTGGACCAACCTTCCGGTGGGCAGCCGCAACGGCATCAAATTGGGTACGCTGTCGTCCGCGCAGCTTGCGGCGGCCGACACGCTGATCGCGGCCGCATTGGGCTCGTCCGGCGTAACGATCCTCGAACAGATCCGCCTGGGCGACGAGGTCATCCATCAGACCGACGCCAACCAGTCGTGGGGCTATGACCTGTACTACATTGCACTGATTGGCACGCCGTCCACTTCGTCCACCTGGCTGCTGCAGATCAGTGGTCACCACTTGGCTTTCAACATCACCTACAACGGCAACATCGTCAGCGCGACGCCAGTGTTCATTGGGGTGGAGCCCACCAACTGGACGGATTCATCGAACGTCGCCCACGCGCCGCTGGAGACACTACGCGCCGCCGTCTCGAACCTCGCCATCGCCATCCAGGCCGATAGCACGGTGGCCTCTGCCGCCAAGCTCTCGGGCACGTTCACCGACGTGGTCGCGGGTGCCACCGGAAGCGGCGACACGGCCTACCCGATCAGCTACCCGACGGGCACCACCGGGCGCGGCGTGGCTTACGGCGCCCTCGGTACGGCCCAGCAGGCGCTGGTGAAGGCGGCCATCGAGGCCTGGGTATCCACGCAGGCCGATGACATCGCCAGCACGCTGCTGGCCGACTACGAGAGCGACACGGCGCTGGCCAGCACCTACGTGGGCTACGGCGTCGGCCAGAGCGGCACGGCCGATTTTTCTGCCGATCCCCAAGGCCTGACCAGTGAGCACTCGTACCTGCGCATCGACGGGCCGCGCGTGTGGATCGAGTTCGTCGTGCAGCAGGGCGTGGCCTACACCACCAAGGTCCACTATCACACGGTCTGGCGTGACAAGACGGCGGACTACGGCGCCGAGTTCTGATCGATGCGGACCGTGTGCGGCGCGGTCCTGGCGCTGTACGCGCTGGTTTTCGCGGCCGCCTGCGCTCTGGCTCATTCCGCGCCTGGCGCGCTGCTGTTGCTCGATGCGCGGCCCGATCGGATCACAGCGGACATCCGCATTCCGCTGTCCGAACTGGAACTGGCCTTCGGGCAGCCGCTGTCGGCCCGGCCTGGACAAGCCGTGGCGGTCAACGAGGCGGCGCTGCGCCAATACTTGCTCGAGCACGTGCGCGTCATCGCCGGCGATGGCCGCGCGTGGACGGTGCGCCTGGGCTCGATGCGGGCCGACATCGGCCAGCAGCCGGTCGATCTGATCGTCGAATCCGAGTGGATACCTCCGCCGGGCGCATCGCCGCGCAGATTCACGCTGCGATACGACGCCGTGGCGCACGAGGTGCCCAACCACATCGCTGTCGTGAGCCTGCGGCGCGACTGGGAATCGGGCATGCTGGCCGCATCGGGCGAATCCGCCGAGCCAGGCAAATCCGCGCGTGTCCTGGGAACGATCCGCTTCAACCACCACGCCATTCCGGTGGATCTGGGCCCGGGCAGCGCCTGGGCCGGGCTGCGGGCGTCCGTGGTGTCGGGCATGGCGCACATCGCCGAGGGCACGGACCACCTGCTGTTCCTGCTCGTGCTGCTGCTGCCCGCGCCGTTGGTGGCCGATACGGCACGCCGACGCTGGGGCGGCTATGGCGGCGCGCGCCATGGTCTGGTGCGACTGCTCCAGATCGTGACGGCCTTCACCATCGGTCACTCGCTGACCCTGGCGCTGGGCGCGCTCGGTTGGGCACGGCCGCCGTCCGCGCCGGTGGAGATCGTCATCGCGCTGTCGATCCTGGTGTCGGCCCTCCATGCCTGGCGGCCGCTGTTCGCGGGACGCGAGATGCTCATCGCCGCCGGGTTCGGCCTCGTGCACGGCATGGCGTTTTCCGGCGTGGTGGCGGACATGGGATTGTCGGGCGGTTGGCTGGCCCAGGCGGTACTCGGGTTCAATCTCGGCATTGAGCTGATGCAGATCGCCATCGTCGCCGTCGTGTTCCCGCTGCTGCTGCTGATGGCGCGCACGCCCCGGTATGCCGCCGTGCGTGTGCCGCTGGCGGCTTTCGCCGCCGTCGCGGCCGCGGCCTGGCTGCTGGAGCGCATGAGCGGCACGGAAAACGCCTTGGCGCGCTGGCTCGAGGCGCTGCCCGAACACCCGTTGGCCGTGTTCGCCGCCCTGCTGGCTACCACCGCGGTCGTCACCAGGCTCGGCCGATCCTCGTAGCACGTCAATCGCCAGTCGTATTCCCGATACGTCAGGCACGGATAGCGCGACACGGCACGCGCGCCGCAGTCATTGCGATGTCGACGCCGACGGATCGGGCGGAGGATGTGCCGGTCGAGGTTTATCGGCGGTTGGCTCGGGGGGATAGTTCGAACGGGCATGGCTTGCCGCCCAACAAAGGCAGGCCGCATGACAGATCTGTTGAGGGAGCCGGGAAACGAGGGTAAGGTCACGGCGGTAGCACGCGGCTCAGCTTTCCCAGTCTTGCACTTCGATCTGGGGAATACGCTGGAATTCACGGACATTACGGCTGATCAGCGTCAGCTTGCGTGCCCATGCCTGGCCCGCGATCAGTACATCGTAAGGCCCGACGGGCGTGCCTTGCTCTGCCAGCATGGCACGCAGTTGGCCTGCGCAGCGGGCATCTTCGCGATCGAATTCGAGCAGCTCGAAACGCAGGGCTTCAACCCTACGCAGGTTTTCTTGTCTGCGTTGGCTGTGCCAGGCACCGTAATACAGTTCGTGCGCCACGATCGAAGGCATGGCGAAATCGCCTGGCAGATGCTGTTGCAGGCGGACCAGCATTGTGGCATGGCCTTTCATGATGGCAATGACGGCGTTGGTGTCGAGCAGGTACTTCAACGGAAGAAGTCCAGATTCGTGCGCTGCTGCTGCGGCATGTCCTGCTCGGCAGCCTCGACGAAATCTCTATCGAGCGGCCCTTGCACGTCCTGGAGCCAGCTCCAGTCGGTGGCCACCGGCTCCAGAATGACTGCTTCGCCGTGGCGCCGGATGCGTACTTCATCGGCTGCAAAGCGGAAGTCCTTGGGTAGCCGCACGGCCTGCGAACGGCCCGACCAGAAAATCCTGGCAGTGCGCATGTCACGCTCCTTGAAAGATATATCTTTTTGCAGTATACCAATGATTGGTCGGCAAAGCTAGGCAATGAAAGGGTGCCATCGATGCCCGCGCCCCTTGATCGAGCTGAGCGGCATTCGCATCGGGTCGATGCCGCTGAAGGTCCTGCCCAGGCCCAGCAGGCAGTCGTTCAGGATCTGCTCGCAGGCTTGCATGTTGGGCAGCGGAACTATCGGCAGCACCTGGGCGCTGGCCAAGATGAACATGTTCCTGCACGGTGAGGACAAGGCCGACGACAAGGTGCTCTTCATCGATGCGAGCCGCGACTTCGAGGCAGGCAAGAATCAGAACGTGTTGCGCGAGGCCGACCTGCAGCGCATCCTGGACACCGCCGCCGCCCGCCAGGCCGTGGCGCGCTATGCCCACCCGGCCACGCCGGCCGAGATTGCCGAGAACGACTTCAACCTGAACATTCCCCGCTACGTCGACACCTTCGAGGAAGAGGCCGAGATCGACCTGATGGCCGTGCGGCGTGAGCGCGAGCGATTGAAGGCCGAACTGGCGCGGCTTACAGAACAAGCTGCACTGGGCCATCCACGAGCAGACGGCGGCCGAAGTCATCTACAGCCGCGCCGATGCGCGCAAGGACCACATGGGGCTCACCTCGTGGAAGGACGCGCCGCTGGGCAAGATCCAGAAGTTCGACGTGGTCGTGGCCAAGAACTACCTCACCGAGAGCGAGATGGCGCAACTGCAGCGCCTGGTGTCCGCGTACCTCGGCATCCTGCATGAGATCAAGTTCGCCGGCCCGGTGCTGCGCTGGCTGTACTTCCTGATGAGCGCAGGCTGCTGCATGATGATCGCCATCGGCCTTATCTTGTGGACGGTGAAACGACGCGACAAGGCGCTGAAGCTGGTGAAGAAGGACGCCTTCGACCACCGCCGGATGTGGGGCTGGCGCATCGCCGAGGCGCTCAACGTGGGCACCGTGGCCGGCATCCTCACCGCCACGGCGGCCATGTTCTGGAGCAACCGGTTGATTCCGGCCCACATGCCGGGGCGCGATGCGTGGGAAATCCGCGTGTCTTCTATACGTGGCTGCTGTGCGGGCTGTGGGCGCTGGTGCGCGTGCGGTGGTGACCTGACCATGCTCTGGGTGCGGGCGTGCTGCTGGCAATCACGGCACGCAAGGTTAGCAAGAAGCCGCGCCCGGCCTTGCCGCAGCGCCGCCAGCCGAAGGTTGCGGCGGAAGGGAGCCCGGCATGAAGACGCAGGCGCCCTCATGGGCCGCGGGCCTGGCCATCGCCTCACGCGCACTCTGCGCTTTGCTGGGCGGTTACGCGCTGGCTTCGGCCTTCACCGCGTTCTTCTCGCTGGCCCTGCCGCTGCATCGCTCAGAGGCGGTGCTGACGGCCAGCATGCTGAGCTTTGCCGTCTACACGGCGGCAGCCATCTTCGTCTTCAGCGCCCGCAGCGCCACGCGCGCCTGGGCCTGGACGCTGGGCCCTGCGGCGCTGCTGGCCGCCGGCGTGTTCGCCGTCAAGGGGCTGTGATGCATGCACTGGCCTTGCTGCTGGCCCTGATGGGCTTCACCGCCCTGTGCCTGGGGGTGGAGAAGCACCACGCCGAACACCTGCGCCAGCCGCCCACGCCGTGGCGCCTGCGCGGGCTGCGCGTGTTGGGCTGGTCATGCCTGGTGCTTTCCTTCGCCGCCAGCGTGGTCTCCGCGGGGTGGCAGATCGGGCCGCTGCTGTGGTTCGGCTGGTTGTCGGTGGCCGGCTATGCGCTGGTGTTCGCCAAGCCGTGGCTGCGGCGGAAAGCGGGTGGGTGATGGCGAGGCGGGCTTATTCGGCCAGAAACTGCCTGATCGAGAGGATGCGGATGCCCTGGTATGGATCCATGCCGAGCAGGTCTTTCTTGTCGCCGGAGACGAGCATGACGGCACGGGCATCCAGCGCCAGGGCCAGGAACTTGTCGTCCTAGGGGTCGGCGCAGTCGGCGACGCTGCGGGTGACTTCCACGAGCCTGACGGCTTCGGCATACGCCTTGGCATATTGCAGGCGATCCAACCGTGGCAGGTACCGGTCGAACTTGTCGCGGCTGAGCACGTCGTGCAACTCATCCAAGGTCTGGCGCGAGGCCGCTACGTCGAAGCCCAGCAGGGCCTTGCGCACGGCCTGCGCGGCGGTGCCGTCAGGGCGCAAGAAGGCGCTGACAACCAGATTGGTGTCGAGCACCAGCGTTTCACGACGGCTCGTCATCTTCAGCGATCAGCCGGTTGACCTCCTGCTGCGAGAGCTTCGCGGCGGCGGGCGTGGGCTGCGCCTGCTGGAGCATGCGGGCCAGGCGCCTGGCGGCGAATTCGCGCAGGATGTCTTCCGCATCGCCCGTGTCGGGGATCAGCAGAAAGGCCGGGCGGCCATGCCGGGTGATGCGCACGCCCTCGCCGGCGGCCACCATGTCGGCCACGGCGCCAAAGCTTTTTTGCACTTCGCGGGAGCTGATGGTTTTCATAGGCCATCTCCTGTGGGGAGTTGTGCGGAATATCTGGATTGTACGGATATTCCGTATCTTGTGCCCACAGCGAAGAGGGCGAAACCGTGATTCGCTGGCCTCGAACGCCGGAAGCGCGCTGGGCTCTGATCGTGCTCGTCTCCGTGGGGTTGGCGCTTGTGCTCTGGTGGGGCTTCTTCCGCACCGTCGAGCACGTGCAGACCGAGCTCGTGCGCCGCGGCAGCATCGAGAGCGCCGTCACCGCGCTGGGCGTGTTGCAGCCGCAGAAGTACGTGGACGTGGGTGCCCAGGTCTCGGGCCAGATCAAGCGCATCGCCGTGCAGGCGGGCGACGTGGTGAAGAAAGGCGAACTGCTGCTGGAGATCGACCCAGCCATCCAGCAGGCCACGGTGCAAGCCAACCGCGCCACGCTGGCGAGCCTGCGCGCCCAGTTGGCCGAACAGGAGGCGCAGCGCGACCTTGCCCGCCAGCAGGCCGAGCGCCAGCAGCAGATGGCGCGCGACGGCTCCACCCGGCTGGAAGACGTGCAGACCGCCCAGGCCAAGCTGCGCATCGCGCTGGCGCGCATCGACAGCCTGAAGGCGCAGATCGACGGCGCGCAGTCCACGCTGCGGGGCAACGAGGCGCTGCTGGGCTATACGCGCATCTATGCGCCCATCGCCGGGACGGTGGTGACGCTGGACGCGAGCGAGGGCCAGACCCTGAACGCCACCTATCAGACGCCCAACGTGATGCGCATTGCGGACCTCTCGCGCATGACGGTGTGGACGGAGGTGTCGGAGGCGGATGTGGGCCGCATCCGCCCTGGCATGCCGGCTTACTTCACGACGCTCGGCCTGCAAGACGAAGCCGGTCGGTCGCGCCGTTGGGATGGCACGCTGCGGCAAGTGCTGCCTGCGCCTCCCGCCAGGCCCGGCGCAGCCGCCGCGGGCAGCGCACCAAGGCTTCCTGGATCACTGGTTGCACGTTCTGTGCGATCCAGTCGGGTAGTCGGCGCCGTACGGCCTGCGTCCACTTGTTGGCCTGACTGCGGCTGACTGGCAGATCGTTACCGTCGCTGATCAAGTCCGGGATTAGCTTGCGGATGTCGTAGGTCAGGTCGAGGTCTTCGGAGAAGCGGTCGATGACCTTATAGACCTTCGACAGTGACGTGCCGCCCTTGAAGGTCAGGAGGGCAGACAGAGGCGACTCGAACAGAGCGCGCAACGTCCACACCACCCACACGTCCTTTTCGAGCAGGTGGGCGGGACGGCCGGATTCGGCTCGGCCGTGTTCCAGCGCTTCACGTTGATCCTTCTTGCTCAGGTCGAAGAAGTCTTCAGCCACGCGCGGCTTCCTTGCCGATGGCTTGCGCCATCCAGCCGGGCAGCGTCGCGCGTGCCGAGGCCAACGCTTGCCATTCGGAGCGGGGCAAGGTGCGGCGAAGCAACGCCAGCGACTCGTCGGCATGCGCCGCTCCGATCCAAGCCAGTGCACGTACTGCTGCGCCTGCCGGGCGCGTACCGAGCGCCAGCATCCAGCGCGGCGCGTGCTTCACCAGCACTTCCGAGCGCCCGAGCTTGAGCTTGCGGGTACGTCCGGAAGTCAGGTAGGCCTCACGGATGGGAACCTGCTGCGTCAGCCCCAGGGCATTGGCGGCGCTGGCACCGTGCGGCACAACGATTTCGCCGCTTTGCTCGGCCAGCGCCTTGACGACCTTCTCGGGCGCGGGCGCGCGGGAGCCGAACCGGCTGGAGACTGGGGCGGCATAGGCACCCCGGGCCACGCGCAGCAGCTTGCCGGCTTTAGCCAAGCGCGAGAACGCTTGGTCCACCGCCGACCGGCTCCCAAGGTGCAGGAACTCCTTGGGCGACAGAACGCCTCCCTCGGGAAGGGATTGCGCTTGTTGAAGGATGGTCTCGGGCAGCGTGTTCATGGGTACCCCTTAATGTGAGAAATGATACATCAGTTTCTGACATATTGAAAGCAACACTGACCTGACCCTCTGTGCCGGATTGGCGAGGGTGGGCTCAGAGCGTGAGAAGCATTTGATCGCTGCCAGGGCGGTTGCTGGCGGACGA
>JASGFT010000127.1:0-14398 GCA_047605425.1 Burkholderiaceae bacterium
GTCGAAGGCATGCAGTTCGACCGCGGCTACCTGTCGCCGTACTTCATCAACAACCCGGACAAGCAGATCGCCGCGCTCGACGATCCGTTCATCCTGCTGCACGACAAGAAGATCAGCAACATCCGTGATCTGCTGCCGGTGCTCGAGCAGGTCGCCAAGGCCGGTCGTCCGCTGCTGATCGTCGCCGAAGAAGTCGAAGGCGAAGCGCTGGCGACGCTGGTCGTCAACAACATCCGCGGCATCCTGAAAACCGTCGCGGTCAAGGCCCCCGGCTTCGGCGATCGTCGCAAGGCGATGCTCGAAGACATGGCGATCCTGACCGGCGGCACCGTCATCGCCGAAGAAACCGGCATGACGCTGGAAAAAGCCACGCTGGCCGAGTTGGGCCGCGCCAAGCGCGTCGAAGTGGGTAAAGAGAACACCACGATCATCGACGGCGCCGGCGAGACCAAGGCGATCGAAGCCCGCGTCAAGGCGATCCGCGCGCAGATCGACGAAGCGACCAGCGACTACGACCGCGAGAAGCTGCAAGAGCGCGTCGCCAAGCTGGCCGGCGGTGTCGCGGTGATCCGCGTCGGTGCCGCGACCGAAGTCGAGATGAAAGAGAAGAAAGCCCGTGTCGAAGACGCGCTGCACGCGACCCGCGCGGCCGTCGAAGAAGGCATCGTGGCCGGCGGTGGCGTCGCGCTGCTGCGTGCCCGTTCGCAGATCAACGTCAAGGGCGACAACAGCGACCAGGACGCCGGCGTTCGCATCGTGCTGCGCGCGATCGAAGAGCCGCTGCGCCAGATCGTCGCCAACGCCGGTGACGAGCCCAGCGTCGTCGTCGCCAAGGTGCTGGAAGGCAAAGGCAACTTCGGCTACAACGCCGCCGACGGCACCTATGGCGACCTGGTCGCCGCCGGTGTCGTGGATCCGACCAAGGTCACCCGCACCGCGCTGCTGAACGCCTCGTCGATCGCCGGCCTGATGCTGACGACCGACGCGCTGGTCGCCGAGCAACCCGACGACAAGCCGGCCGGCGGCATGCCGGGTATGGGCGGCATGGGTGGTATGGGCGGCATGGGCGGGATGGATATGTAAGCCCTGCCCTGTCCCGCACCGCGGCGGCTGGGATGGCGCTGCGGTGGGGATGGTTGTGGAAAAAGGCTCCGCTTCGGCGGGGCTTTTTTTTGGCCTGTGCGGCGTGCACGAGTAACGGGCGGGTGTACGCTTGATCTCGGGCCTCGTGAGGTGACCGGCTTGGCAAACCGGCCACGGAACGCATCGGTACCACTGAATAAAATTAAAAATAAGCGACAAAATGCTGATCAAATTATAAAATAAACGACAATCCGACACCAAAAAGCGTTCCAGCACAAAAAATGCCGACACGCGACGACTCCCTGCTGTTGTACGCGGAACTCTCTGCAGCGCAGGTCAGAGCCGTCCAACGCCGATTGCGGGAAGGCTCTCTGAAGCGCATCGCACCGGGCGTGGTGACAAGTCTCCCCGAGCAAGCATGGCCAGCCCTGATTGCCCGCGAACGCATCCGCGTCCTGGCCGCGCTCTACCCCAAGGCGGTCATTGGTCCGCGGAGCGCCTTCGATGGCGGCATGCCAAGCGACGGCGTGATGGTCCTCACGTACTCGTATACCAGGCGGATCGAACTGCCCGGCATGACCGTCCAGCTCATTACCGGTCATGGCCCCGCTCGAGGCGACGTGCCGATGATGGGCAGAGAGTTGTACTTTCCCTCGACTCCCCGGGTCCTGCTGGAGAACCTCACGGTCTCGCGCGGCAAGGTGAAGAAGTCGGTGGGAAAGGCCGAGGTCGAACAGCGCCTCATCGCCACTTGTGAAGCCCGAGGCGAGGAAGCGCTCAATGCTCTCCGTGACCAGGCCCGTGCGCTCGCTCCAACGCTAGGCCTGGAGCGCGAGTTTGCCATCCTCGACGACCTCATCGGCGCAGTGCTGGGAACGAGAAAGGCCCGGATGTCCACTCCCGCCGGCAAGGCGATGGTGGCCAACATCCCTTATGACGCCAATCGCCTCGCACTGATCGAAAAGTTGGCGGCAGAGTTGCGCTCGATACCGCTGAAGCAAGCTGCGGCAGTGACCAGGAGCGATCAGGGTCGCCTGAACTTCGCTTTTCTGGAGTCGTACTTCAGCAACTTCATCGAGGGCACCGAATTCGACGTCAACGAGGCGCGAGGCTTCGTCCTGGAGGGTAAGCCGATCACCGGACGGCCGAAAGACTCGCACGACATCATCGGTGACTTCCGCCAAGCGGTAAATCCCGGGTGGACGAATCAGACGCTCAGCTCGGGTGAACCCGTCCTGAAGCAGCTCTGCGAGCGGCATGCCGACCAGATGAGGGAGAGACCGGAGGTCGGCCCTGGCGAATTCAAGACGCAGGCCAATCGGGCCGGCAATACGGAGTTCGTCGCGCCGCGATTCGTGCGAGGCACCTTGGTCGAAGGCTCGAAGCTTCTTCCAACGGTGCCGCCAGGCATCGCCAGAGCGCTGATGGCGATGTTCCTCGTCTCCGAGGTCCATCCTTTCACCGACGGCAATGGACGCCTTGCCCGGATCGTGATGAACGCCGAACTCTCGGTCGTCGACGGCTGCCGAATCATCGTGCCGACGCTCTTTCGAGAAGAGTACCTGGACTGCCTTCGCGTCCTGACGCGGGAAGGCGACCCCAAGCCGTTTCTCGACGCGATGCAGTGGATTCATGAATGGACCGCGGCTTTCGACTACGAGAACCTGGACCAGGTCATCGCGGACATGCGGGCGTGCAACGCGTTCGAGAAGTCGCGTGTTCAGTACAAGCTGCTTTTGCCTCGGAACGCACAGTAGGACCAGATGGTCGAAACATGTCACGGTTCAACCCAATGCAGCCAAACCGCCAGCGGCCCACGCCGGGACGGGATTCGTGCAAACGATAGCATCGACGATGACACGCCTCGATTTCACGTGAGATCCGAAATTGGCCCAACCGGACCAACAACACCTTGCAGGAGATTGCGATGCAAACCATCAGCATGCGGCAAGCCCGCTCCGCGCTGGCCCGTTTGGTCGAAGCTATCGAACAAGGGCGGGCTCGCGCAATCATCATCGCCCGCAATGGTCGCCCCGCCGCCAGGCTGGTGCTTCTGGAGACGTCGCCAGTCGGGCAGCGCATCGGTGTCGCCAAGAACAAGTTCGAGGTGCCGGGCACCATCGATACGCGCAGTGAAGAAAGGGCACGGCTGTTCACGGCGGAACGTGATCTTGAACCTGCTTGAACATTTATTGACTGCGTATTTCGGCGAACGTAATTGCCAATCGCTCCGCATTCCGCGTCGCTCAGGCAATGGCATCGACGACGACGCGCTCCAATTACACTTGCAATTCGAAATTAGCCAGACTAGACTAGCACCGAGCTTTCTGGAGAATGTGATGCAAGCGGTCAACATGCTGCAAGCCAAGTCCTCGCTGTCCCGCTTGGTGGAAGCCATCGAACAAGGGCGGACACGCGAAATCATCATTGCCCGCAATGGTCGTCCCGCCGCCAAGCTGGTACCCATAGAAACCTTGCCGGTCGGACAACGCATCGGTGTCGCCAAGGGCAAATTCGAAGTGCCAGATAGCATCGATACGCACAATAATGAAGTGGCACGGCTGTTCATGGGCGGAGCACGGTCTTGAATCTGCTGCTGGATACGCACGTTGCCCTGTGGGCCATCACGGATAGTGCAAAGTTGCCGCAAAAGCCACGGGAACTGATCCAGTCCCCGAAGACGACCGTCTGGATCAGCGTCGCAAGTATCTGGGAGATCGCCATCAAACATGCGCTGGGCCGCGGAGACATGCCTGTATCCAGCCAGGGTGCTGTGCGCTACTTCAACGAATCCGGATATCGCTTCCTGGCCATCGAAGCCGATCATGCGACCGCGGTAGAAGATCTCGCCCCGCACCACCAGGACCCCTTTGATCGCATCCTCGTGGCCCAGGCGCTCGTCGAACCGATGCGACTGATGACCCATGACCCGATGATTGCGCTCTACAGCGACACCATCATCAAGATTTGATAGCCGCGCGCAACTTCATCAACTGGTTCAACAACCAGCAACAAAGGCGTGTCGTACCGCCGAAATGGAAAAACACTGCGGCTGGCACTCGATGACCACGCCGCCTGGCTGACGTCGCCAGTCGGGCGGGGCAGCACATCGCGGTGTCGCTAAGGACGAGTTCGAGGTGTCGGGCACCTGCTGCCCGACGATGGGGGCACCGGCAGCCTCGATGCCGTCACCCGCCCGCGTCGATCTGCTGGAAGTGATCGACGATCGCGCCGGCCAGCGCGCCACGATCATCACGCATCCGTTGCCCGTCGAGCACCGGCACGATCGAGTCGGCGACGCCACCCTCGCCGATGCGATCCTGGATCGGTTGCTGGCCAGGGCCCACCGCTCGAACCTCGAAGGCCCGTCTCGCCGTGGGCCGCGCCTCAGGCCAAGACGACCGGCGCAGCGGCCAAAGTGCGACCCTGCCATGCCTCGGGCATCCACCCTCATCGGAGCACGCCATCACCTGATAACTCGTCCATCGCATACTCATCAATTTCGACGATTGACACTCGCTTTCTACAGGAGCAATTTTCCTCATAGAACCAGCGAGGGGAGCGAGGCGTGCAGAGAGCCCTTGACAGTTTCCGTTCGACAATAATTAATACGGCCGGCACTCCATAAAAACAAAGAAACCAACCAAAGTTCAATCAAGAATATTTAAATAATTCGGAGAAAAAATGGGAGACCACGTATTTTTAGTATTCTTTTTTGGAGTAATAATTGGTTCTGCATCCTATTTGCTCGCCACTCATATAGGAAAATCACTAAAACCCAACTCAATACCAAAAGAAATTTCAGGGCGCCAACTCGCGCTCATACTTTTCTTTTTTATTAACGCGGTCATTATTTTTATCGGCATTTGTTTTGCAAAAAATGTCGCAATAGAAAATGGCTGGAACTTAACCACATTAGCAGAATTTTTAATACCTCCATCGATACTTGGAGGATATCTAGTAGCCTCGAGGGCTATTGAAAATTACTTCGATCCCACAGGGGCTTCACGAAAACCAGCAGCCCCACAGCAACCATCCTTTCTTTCAAAAACAATCAACCAATTCTGGGTTGTAAGTGCAACTCTGGTAGCCTCTTTATTTGTCGTTATCACCCAACTAGACACTGACAAGCTGACAGAAAAAATATCCTACCTAAAACTAGGAGCAATGGAATTAAAAATCAACAAAGACGAAAGAGCGATTATTGAACAATCATTCAAGGCCATCACGTCAACCATTTATGACGCACCCGAGGCCGCCCTGCTAAAACAAATAACACGAGAAAAATCAGAAGGAACAATAAACATCTACGAAAATCGAGTTCACTCGGATTTGCGTTTCTGCATGTACGCCAAATTAATAAAATCCGGACAACCCGACTGGAAAGAAAACACGGACAGCCTTCAAAAAGAATGCCGAGAAGAAATGAGTCATGAAATTGATTTCATTGTCATTCACCAAAAAACTTGGCACCCATTCATACAACGCCTGGTAAAGGGAATTTCACAAGAATTCATAAGCGCCAACTTCGTAAAACAAAATCTCGAAGAACCACTGATTTATTTCACAGCTCTCGCAAATTGCAATGACAATGACTACAACAATGGCAAACCGAACGAATGCAAAGAGACCTTTTTAAATAACTTTTTAACCAACATATCGAAACTCTGCCACCACATAGGCACCATTATTCACCAAGACAACGCCCCATCTCTCTCGGAGTGCCCTTCTTTTTTCAATCCCCACCCATCGGAAGAGGAGCAATCCGAATTGAACCTCCTAAAGAAGGCATTACGAAAATCCCCCGACAGTCATTGGGCAGCCACGATGATCGCAAACCTTCATCTAGCCATCGGAAATGATTACGCCATATCTCAATTTTTGCTAAAACGCTTTGGCAAAAAGGTCAATGAAAAATCACAACTGCTGCTAAATTTGAATTTCTCCATAAGCGAAGCCTTGAAAAACCCGAGCTTCAGCTCCATCAATAGATCCAAACTCTACCTCGACGCCGCACGCGAGCAGTCCATCAGAATGATCGGCAATTCTTTGCAAGCGTGCAAAAAAACAAAAGCAAACTGTTCTATATCAACAATTTACGAAAGCCCGACATGTGATCCAGAAAAACCCACTCCCCAAAACCAAATCCCAATCCCAATCCCAATAATCATTAGCAAAGAATGCGCCAAACGCGACTTCAGGCGCGCGATCTTGGCAACGAGAACCACACACCAATCACTCGGGGCGCTCATTCTTCAAGGAAACGACAATACTCTCGACTCCTTGAAGGCAGTTGAAAGCACGCTCAGCAAAGTACTGGCGATCGATATAACGAAAAAAACCATATCTGGCAACACCAAAACCTCGAAACACGATATCAGTTTCAACACCGAAATCTACAATCTCAAGAGCTGGCTAGAAAATTACACCAGCAATCTCAATAAAAATCTAGAAAACAAAGATCTTACCGCGCTATACGATACATATGATTTTCTGGAGAATATATTTCACTTCTCAACAGCAAAAATCTCGCTGGGACTGCGAAACAAAGAAAACAAGGATATCGGCTGTGGAATCAGCCTACTTGATGCTTCATTGGAAGCCACCAGAAAGTTAGCTCAAATTTTCCTTGATAGCTGTACAAGCGGCTTTAGCAGTGGATGCACGGAATTGCGATTAAATGTTCGTTCACTGGATTCTCTCGAGAAGAAGATTTTGGAGCAACGAAAGATGGTGATTGAGGGCATCTCTCAAGAAAAAAGGCGCTTCGCAAGCCTGGAAAGTTGTGGTAAGATAAAAACCTCGCTCGATGAGCTTGGCCTGTCAAACTCTTGAGGACGGAGCAACCAATGAGCAAGAAAGAAATCATCATTAGTATTTGCCTTTCTATATTGATCGTGTTTGCATCGATTTCTGATGCGATCGCCGCCAGCAGCAGAATGCCTTAGACATATAGCAGATCTCAAAGCGAATTTAGATCTTCGGCTGCAAAGCCAGAAGAGCAAGGGGATTGTGCGCCAATGTTGGTAGCTCCCATATGCGCCGACAATCCGGAGCTTGCATTTCCGGCCTGGTTTGTTCGACTCGACCTTCACACGGTTCGCCAGCGAGTGGGTCGCCGAGGGAACTCGTATCCGCTTACTGGGCCTTGAACATCTCTATCTGAGCGCCGACAATCAAGGACTGAGGTTTCTCCACCTCTTTTTCCCGATGCGACGCACACGCGATAAGCGACCGAAGATCAGTCAGATGCTGAGGTGTGGTGAGCAAGGCTTGTGGTTCGACCCGTGGTCGAACCTTGGCGCCCTCCCCCTTGCCGTGCGTGGTCCGGCAACCGCCTACTGCTCGATCCCGAGCGCCGCCGCCAGTTGCGGGTACACCATTCCGTCCACCATCTCGCGCGTGGCATCGCTGTACGGCGGCGTGCTGAGCTCCAGGATGCCGCCGGCACGGCGTTCGTAGAAGCCACGGGGATTGGAGAACTCGCGGAAGCCCTCCTCGCCGTGGTGACGCCCCATGCCGCTGGCGCCCACGCCGCCGAAACCCATCGATGCCTGCGCCGCCTGCAAGGCCGCGGCGTTGAAGCACACGCCGCCCGAACGCGTGCGCGTCGTGATGGCCTGGCGCAGCGCCGGATCGTCGGTGAACGCGTAGATGGCCAGCGGCAGGTCGCCGCGCTGGATGCGCGCGATCAGGTCGTCGATGTCCTTGTAGGCCAGGATCGGCAGGATCGGACCGAAGATCTCTTCGTTGACCACCCGCGCGTCGTCGCCCGGGTTCACGATCAGGTAGAAAGGCATGTCGCGTTGTGCCGGATCCATGTCGCCGCCGATGCGGATGACCTGAGCGCCGCGAGCCCGGGCGTCCTCGACCAGGTCGTTCAGGCGCGCGAGGTGACGCTCGCTGATGATGCCGCAGGCGGAACCGGCGCCGTTGTCGTGCGCGAAGCCTTGCCGCATGACGTCGGCCAGCGCGGCGACGAAGCTGTCCAACCCGTTCTCGGGCACCAGCAGATGGTCGACCGTGACGCACATCTGACCGCGCTTGACGGCCTTGATGCCGGCGATGACGGAAAGCGTCTGCGGGTCGGTAAGCTTATCGGGGCCGACGACGGTGGGATTGCGGCCTCCCAGCTCCAGCGTGACCGGCACCAGGTTCTGCGCGCAGGCCTTCATCACCTCGCGGCCGATGGCGGTACCGCCGGTGAAGACCAGGTGGTCCCAGGGCAGGCTGGCGCAGTGCCGGGCCAGGTCCAGGCCGCCGTTGACCACGGCGACCTCGTCCTCGGCGAAGCTGTCCGCGAACATCTCCTGCATCAGCGCGCCGCAGTGAGGGTTGAGTTCCGAGGGTTTGATGATCGCGCGGTTACCGGCGCCCAGCATGTCGATGACCGGGCCGATCCCCACGTCGAACGGAAAGTTCCAGGCCACCATGTTGCAGATCACGCCCTTGGGGCTGTGCTGCACGTAGGCGACCGACTCGCCCTGCTGGGCCGCGTCCACGAACTTGGGCACCGGTTGCATCCAGGCGCGCACGTTCTCGCAGTTGAAGCGCACGCGCTCGAACATCGACAGGATCTCGATCATGTCCGACGCCAGGGCCGAGTGACTGCCGAAGTCGGCCGCCATGGCCTCCTGGATGCGGCGGCGGTTCTTCAGCATCATCGGCGCCACGCGCGACATGCGTTCGATGCGGGCCTCGGCGCTGGGAAACATGTCGTTCGCGAAAGCCGCCTTCTGCAACGAGAAGATGCGGTCCAGGCGCTGGATGGGGGTCTCGACGGTCATGGCTGTCTCCTTTGGTTTGTTGTCGCCAGAGTGTAAGGCCATGGGATGGCACGGCGCGCCGTTCGGCCGCTGTCAGACGGCTGAGTAGCCCTGATTCACGATGCTTGGCACCGCATGGCCGAGCACGCCATTCTGCTGGGTCCCCCGCGCGCGGCTGTCGAAGAAGGCATCGTGGCCGGCGGTGGCGTCGCGCTGCTGCGCGCCCGCTCGCAAATCAACGTCAAGGGCGGCAACAGCGACCAGGACGCCGGCGTTCGCTTCGTGCTGCGCGCGATCGAAGAGCCGCTGCGCCAGATCGTCGCCAACGCCGGCGACGAGCCGAGCGTCGTCGTCGCCAAGGTGCTGGAAGGCAAAGGCAACTTCGGCTACAACGCCGCCGACGGCACCTATGGCGACCTGGTCGCCGCCGGTGTCGTGGATCCGACCAAGGTCACCCGCACCGCGCTGCTGAACGCCTCGTCGATCGCCGGCCTGATGCTGACGACCGACGCGCTGGTCGCCGAGCAACCCGACGACAAGCCGGCCGGCGGCATGGGCGGGATGGATATGTAAACCCTGGTCTGTCCTTCACCACGGTGGCTGAAATGGTGCCGCGGTGAAGGGCGGCTTTACCCCCTTCGGGGAGCCAATCTATCTTGACTACAAGGACGAACATCAAGAATTAGCTCGGGTGTAAGCAAGACTCCTTAAAAGTGAGATCTTCGCTTCCGGAACGAACTTCCTTGAACAACGGTCGCTGGGGATCGCTGCTGGTCCAGAACGACGGACGCCAAAAGCAGTAGTCGTCAAATGCGCCATGCGTCTGCGGACCGCTATCTCCGCTCCTATCGATTGCGAACCGCTTGAGCGTGACTCGGCTACGAATATTGACCGATTCGTCTTTCCATTCCGGTTCGGAGCCGCCGTTCACCACCTTCATGCGCGCAAGATAGTTTGCTGGAAATAGATCGTCTGCCACACGCACGACGTTCCACCATTTTCCAACCACGCGATCCCTAAACGAATTGATCGTTCCTATGGAATCATCTATCCAAATCAGTAGACTTCCGCGCGGAGCGGAGTCCCAGTACGAGCGTTCTGCGATCTCGTTATAAGGATCCAAACTAAGATTGTAGAATCGGGCTAATCTGTTGTGCGCCAGCCATGGAGTCAAGACACTTTCCACGTCCTTGACTCTCGCTGCGGCCCCCATGAAGACAATATTTTCGGCTCTCAAGGTCGGGTGGCGACTGAGCAAATTCAAGACGACTATAGCTCCCATGCTGTGTCCGATGATCGTCACAGGGATTGCCTTCGTTTCCTGGTTCGACTGCCATTCGCGAAGAAATATCGTGGCAGCAGTATCGCTCGGGTGGACCCCAATCCGCTTCAGATCCTCAGGCATCCATTCGACAGGGGTAGGGAGCCCTTGATACGCCGAAGTCTTGGTAAGAACCAAGTCGCTTTGCCGAAGCATGGCGTCCCACGCCCCTGGTCCTAGCCCATCCCGGAAAGGCGTCGCCATCCAACCAAGAGGATTGAGGATGGAAGGCAGGTAGGTGCTTCCTACACCTCGGTCGGATGGGGGCGAAACGATCCCAATTTTTCCCTCCATCTCCAGCAAGCCCAGGCGAGCATTGACGTCGCGCTCCTCTCGGGTTTGATCAGCGACGGAGACCGACAGCATGTTGCTGATCTGTCGGTAGAACGATCCGGGGAATCTGACGATCGACCGAGCGATGTCTTCCATGAAGGTGAATGCGCCGATAACCGTTCGTACACCGACGTTTCGTTCCCTACCACGATCGTTCTCAGACAAATGATGCCAGTAAGAACGTGCGAATCCAGAGGGCCAACCGATCAAGAAAGGGTAGCGATCATCTGACAGCATGTATCGGGGAAGTAGCCGAGCGCGTTCGACAACTCCATTGAACGTATTCAGCCCTCCATGGATATGAAAGACTGGCTCTAGTTTCGGATTCTGCTTTCGCTTCGACAGAAAGAAATGAATCATGGCCCGCACATATTGAAGCTCGCTGATCTGCTCCATGTATCGGTCACGCGCCTTCTCGCATTGCTCCTTCTTCTCATCACTCGTCACAGTCGAGCAGATACTAGCTTTATCAGAAGAGGGAGCGAGCTTCGCTCGCGTGTCGGGGTCGATAAGATCCCCCTCGGCGTCGATGTAGAGCAAGTGACGCGCGGGCTCAGTTTGCGGAAGCCCGGTGAGGTCTGGGCGGGAGATGGTTGTGCAGCCGGACGCGAGCCACAGAACCGCAAGGAATGCGGCTACTCTTGAACCGATCATGGTCGATTTCCTTTGATTTTAATAGCCAATTTCCCATGCCATATATTTACCTAACAATTAAAATCTTGTAATACCGAAAATTGACGAAGACGAAGATGTGCGAATGCGTGTAGTGGCCCAAAGATTTTTGCAGAAATCGCCAGCCGCCCCGCTCGGCATGACTGTTACGTTCTGGCGGACAGGCACCCGGCGAGTCAACAGCGGCAACGGCACGTCGGCAGACGATGCTGCGATGGGCATCGACAACGGCAGCATCCAGGTATGCACGTCCTTACAGTTTCGAAGCGATAGCGACCATCCCGCCCCCATGCGCCGCACGACCATTGGCGCGCCGCGGCTCTCACCCTCTATAATCAGGAATGATTCTCACTCTCGATATTAATTTCGGGAGCCGCCACAGAATCACGATCGCGCCGGACGCGCCTCCATGGCCGTTCCAGAACGAACGGTAACGAAGGCGTGCCCGATCGGTTTTCAGGGCGGCGCCCAGCCCACGGACCCCCTATGCACGCCTTCGCGCCATTCGTCGCGTTCTCCGAACACCACCGCGCACGCCACTACCTGATCACCGTCGCCCTCCTCGCTGGAGTCAGCCCCGCCGTCTGGGCACAAACCGCGTCCTCGGCCAACCCGGCCACCGCCGATGACTCGACCACCACGAATCGCCCGTCCCCTTCGCTGGGCGACGTGACGATCCGTGCTCGGGCCGTACGCCCAGGCGACCACCCGCCCCCTACACCGGCGGCCAGGTCGCGCGCGGCGGCCGCCTGGGCCTGCTCGGCGACACCGACGTGATGAAGACGCCGTTCAGCCAGACCAGCTACACCGTGCAACTGATCGAGAATCAGCAGGCGGCGACCATCGGCGACGTGCCGGACAACGCTCCATCGGTGCGGCGCTCGGTGCCGTCGTACAACATCGGCACCAGCTCGCTGCTCAACACGCGACCCGACAATCGCGCGCGCTCTGGGGCCGGGACTGGGCGGCAGTTTCCAGACCGGCGCCATCCAGCACACGCCGTCGGTCAGCGGCACGCGACAGACCGCCGAAAACCGGCAGGAATTCGTCTAGACGTTCGGCACGACCAACATCTACGATCCGCCACCGATCGCGAACCGGCCGGCGCAGGCCGGCGATCCGCCGAAGACCTCGGAATCGACGCTGACCGGCCTGAGCCCGGCCGATACCCTGAGCATGCGTGCGTAACGCGGCCGACAGACGCTATCGGGAAGGCGTATACATGTCCAGCTACGTCTCGCCAGGCGCGCCGCGCACCTTCCTGTTTTCGGCTTCCATGGATTTCTGAAACACTCGCGGTCGTGCGCTTCGCCGCCATGCCCTGACCAAGGGCCGACACGCAAGCCTCGTCCTTCATCAACGGCTCCGAAGACCTTCGCCATGAGTACTGCAAGCAAGACCATCAAGACCTGGGCCTGGGTGCACAAGTGGAGCAGCATCGTCTGCACGGTATTCATGCTGCTGCTGTGCGTGACCGGGCTTCCGCTGATCTTCCACCACGAGATCGGGCACCTGCTGGGCACCGAGGTCGAAGCGCCGGAGATGCCCGCCGGCACGCCCCATTCGGACCTGGACGCGGTGCTGAGCGCGGCCCGCGCCCAGCACCCTGACCGGGTCGTGCAGTTCGCCTCGAAGGACGAGGACGACGACAATCTGTGGTTCGTCACCCTGACGCCGACGCCCGCGCCGACCGACGACTTCCGCTCGGTGGCGGTGGACGCGCACACGGCCGAGGCACTGCCCACGCCGCGCTTCGACCAGGGCTTCATGTGGATCATGTTCAAGCTGCACGTCGACCTGTTCGCGGGGCTGGCGGGCAAGCTGTTCCTGGGGCTGATGGGCCTGCTGCTGCTGGTGGCCGTCGTCAGCGGCGTGGTGCTGTACTCGCCGTTCATGCGCAAGCTGGACTTCGGCACCGTGCGGCGCGACCGGCGTCCGCGCCTGAAGTGGCTGGACCTGCACAACCTGCTGGGCATCGTCACGCTGGTCTGGCTGTTCGTCGTGGGCGCCACCGGCATGATCAACACCTGGGCCGACCTGCTGATCAAGTACTGGCAATACACGCACGTCAGCACGCTGCTGGCCCCTTACCAGGGCCAGCCCCTGGTGCCCGATGCCGAGCGCGCGTCGATGCAGCGTTCGCTGGAAGCGGCGATGACGGCGGCGCCGCAGACCAAGCTCGCCTTCATCGCCTTTCCGGGCACGGCCTTCTCGAGCCCGCACCACGCCACGTTCTTCTTCAGGGGCAACGAACCGTTCACCTCGAAGCTGCTGCAACCGGTGCTGGTCGACGCCAAGACCGCCGAGGTGACGGCCGCGCCCAAGCTGCCGTGGTACCTGACCGCGCTGCTGGTGTCGCAGCCGCTGCACTTCGGCGACTACGGCGGCATGCCGATGCAGATCATCTGGGCATTGCTGGACATCGCCACGATCATCGTGCTGGGCAGCGGACTTTATCTATGGCTCAAGAAAGGCAACCCGGCGCATGCGCACAAACCACGCGCGATCGCGCAGCAAGGGAGCACGCCATGAGCAGTGCCCGTCCACGCCAAGGCTCGCTTGGTGCCGGCCGCCCCGGCGGCGATGCGCAGACCGCGTCGGCACGGCGTGACCCGGCGACGCATAGGACCTTTGGCGCCCTGTGGGGCTGGCCGATCGCGTTGGGCGTGCTCACCGCCGTCGGCCTGGTGTCCGCGCTGTTCAGCGACGGCGGCTTCGGCGATCTGCTGGCCTGGGTGACGCTGGGCATACCGGTGGCGGTCTGCGTCTGGTATGGCTGGATGCGCCGCAATCCGCGCTAAGTCGGGCTCGATCACCGGTGCGCGCGAACACTTGTGTCCGATTTGGTAGGCGGGGCATGGTCGGCGCCGCGGTGCGCCGGCGGATCTGCGAGAACGGTAGCCAGATCAGATAGCAGGTTTCACCGCCGATCAGCTCGCCTGCGCGAACACCGCGTCCAGCGTCGACGCATCGAGCACGCGCAAGGCCCAGCGCTCCACGTCGGCAGCAGACCCGCTCTCGACCCGTGCGATCACAGTTTCAGGCAGATCGCCGAAACGGTGATGGAGTTGGCTGAGCAGCAATTGCCGACGAGCCTCTTCGCGCCCCTCTTTACGGCCTTTCTCCAGGCCCTCCTCTCGGCCCTCCTTTCGGCCTTCCTCGCGAAAGATCTCCGCCAAGTCCCCACGCTGTTCGGACAGCATCGCGACCTCCTGAATATTGG
>JASGFT010000128.1:0-14179 GCA_047605425.1 Burkholderiaceae bacterium
CGCGGCGACGTCGCAATGGCCGGTCGGCCGCACCCGCGCGACGTCGTCCGCGCCGAGCGCGCCGAGCGCGCCGATCAGCGCGTCGACGTCGCTGTCGACGCGGATCGCCGGTTCGAGCGCCTGCCAGCGATAGCGGCCGCTGCGCACCGGCTGCACCCGCGGCGGCTCGCCAGGCGCCGCCAGCCGCACCAGCAGCGCCTGTCCGGAATCGTTGGCGCGAAAGCGGTCGGTCTCGGGCGTGCCCGCGTACCAGGTGCGCTCGTCGATCCGGCGCGTGCCGTGCCAGTCGCCGAGCGCCAGGTAGTCGAGCCGCGCGCGGGCCGCGCGCTGCGCGGCGATCGGGTTCGGCGAGTCGATGCCGTCGGGCAGCACGCCCTGGACGCTGCCGTGCGCCAGGCCGATCCGCGGCAGCGCGCCGATCGCCGGCACGTCGTCGAACCACGCCGTCAGGTCGTGATGCGTGTGCCGCTGCGTGAGCGGCGCCGTCAGCAACTGGAACTTGTCGTCGATGACCAGCGATTCCGGCGTCAGGCACAGCCGGTGGCCGGGCCCGACGACGCCGAGCCGCAGCGCGCGTCGCCACACCGATTCGCCGAGCGCCGCATCGTGGTTGCCGGGCAGCAGCAGCCAGGGGCCGTCATAAGCGTCCATCGCGCCGAACAGCCGGCGGATCGCCTTGTCCGACACGGTCTGCGCGTCGAACACGTCGCCGGCCACCAGCACCGCGTCGACCGCCTGCTCGCGCGCCAGCGCGGCCAGGCGCCGGACCGCGTCCAGGCGCGCCTCGTACAGCGCGTTGGCGTCGTCGGGTTCGGCCTGGGCCGGCAGGCGGCCGATCTGCCAGTCGGCCGTGTGCAGCAGTGAGAGCAAACGAGGACTCCGCGGAGCATGCCGCCGTGATCGAACCGGACACTATACGACGCGCGAACGCGCGGCGGCGCCGGCGGATCAGCGAGGCGCCCGGATTCGGGCGGCGCGTTCAGCCGGCGTCGGCCAGCCCGCAGATGCGCGGCAGCAGTTCGCCGATCGGGCCCTGGATGACGACGTCGGCCAGGTCGTCCATCGCCGTCGGCTCGGCGTTCAGGATCACGACCCGGGCGCCGTGCTCCTTGGCCCGCGGCACGACGCCGGCCGCCGGATAGACCGACAGCGTCGAGCCGACCGCCAGCATCAGGTCGGCCTCGCCGCTCAATGCGAACGCCTTGTCGATGACCTCGGGCACGAGATTCTGGCCGAACGAGATCGTGTCGCTCTTGAGGATGCCGCCGCAACGCAGGCAGGAAGGGTCGGCTTCGCCGGCCCGCACGCGCGCCAGCGTCTCGGGCATCGGCGAGCGGGCGCCGCAGCGCCAGCACATGACCCGACGAACCGTGCCGTGCACTTCGACGACCTTGTCGGCCGAGTTGCCGGCGATCTGGTGCAGTTCGTCGACGTTCTGCGTGATCAAGCCGTGCAGCCGGCCGCGCCTTTCGAGCTCGACGATCGCCAGATGGCCGCGGTTGGGCCGCGCGGTCCACGCCGGATGGTGCAGCCGGCTTTGCCAGGCGGCCGCGCGCACCTTCGGATCGGCCAGGTAGTAGCGGATGTCGGACATCTTCTCGGCGGCCGGATCGCGGGTCCAGACGCCTTGCGGCCCGCGGAAATCCGGAATGCCCGAATCGGTCGAAATGCCGGCGCCGGTCAGCACGACGATGCGCCGCGCCTCGTCGACCCAGCGCCGGGCCAACTCGGCTTGTTCGGTCGGCGACACCGACGAGGACGGATCGGACGCGGATCGGGGCGGATCAAGCGGCATCGCGGAACTCCGGCGGCAACGGGGCGTACGCGTCAGCGCGGGCGGCGTCAGCGCGGCAGCGGCGGCGGCACGATCCGGTGGCCGGCGGCGACGCGCGACCAGTGGCCGGCCCGCGGCAACGGAATGCGCAGCGCGCGGCACAGCTTGCGGAACTCGTGATCGGTGAGCCCGTAGCGGGCGCGCAGGTGGATGCGCGGTACCGACCACACCTCATCGTACAGCGTCTGCCTGTCGAGCACCGGCAGCGGCCGAGGATCGGCCCGGCGGCGTCCGGCCGATCCGGCCATCCGCGACGCGGGTACCGCCGCGGCGGGATGAAACGGTTGAACATTCATGGCCAAGCTTCTGAAGGACAACGGCTACTGGAAGTATATCCAGTCGGTCGGCTCGCCAGCAATGGCCTGGGACCGGTCCGGGGCTCAATCGAGCTTGATGCCCAGCCGGGCCGTCAGCTCGATCCAGACCGGGCTCTCTTTCTTCCAGCGCTCTCGCGCCTGCGCGGTCGTCGTCGGCTTGGACTCGATCGCGAAGTTGTCGCGCAGGACCTTGCCGCGCGGCGAGTCGGCCGCTTCGATCATCAGCTCGGACACGCGCCGAACGATCGGTTCGGGCGTGCCCACCGGCGCCAGCATCACCAGTCCGCCGTCGAGCTTGAACAGCGGCGCGTCATAGCCCTGCTCGGTCATCGACTTGATGCCGGCGGGCAGCTTCGGGTTGCGCTCGGTGCCGAACGTGGCCAGCACCTTGAGCATGCCGCGCTGCAGATGCGGCGACGCCGCAACGTAGGTGCCGACGCCGGCGTGCACGATGCCGTTGGCCACGTCGGGCCACATCGGCCCTTCGCCCTTGTACTGCGTGACCGCGATGTTGGTGCCCTTGCTGCGGTTGAGCTCGACCACCGTCAGGTGCGGCACCGAAGCCGGCGCGTAGCTGGCCATCGAGACCGAGTACTTCTTCGCGTACGCGACCCACTCGTCGACGTTCTTGACCGGCAGGCTGGCCGGCACGGCGAACACCAGCGGGCCGACCGGCAGCAGCGATACCGGAACGAAATCCTTGTCGGGCTCGAATGGCACCCTGTTGTACAGCGCGCGGCTGCCCCAGACCGATCCGGTCGTCGTGATGCCGAACGTGTAGCCGTCGGCCGGCGAGCGCGCCAGCATTTCGAGCGCGATCCAGCCGCCGGCGCCGGGGCGGTTCTCGACGACGATCGTCGCGCCGAGCTTCTGCCCGACGTATTCGCCGTACGTGCGCGCATAAGGGTCGGTCGTGCCGCCGGGCTGGAATCCCACCAGGATCCGGATCGGCTTGCCCGTCGGCCAGGCCTGCGCCGCGGCGGGCAGCGCGAGCCCGCCGAGCGAGGCCGCGCCGGCCGCGGTGATCAGTCGTCGACGCTGCGGGGAATGAGTCATCGCTGTCTCCGTGCTTCCATCTCGTCCGCGGGGCTTGCAATCGGGTGCAATAAGGGCCGCCTGCGATCATCGCATCGCCGATTCACCGTTCCAAGATGCCGCGCGTCACTTTCGGACAGATTGGCGTCAGGGATTACCCGATCGGGTGACGATCGCGGGTTCGCCGCCGCGCGGCGCCGCGAACACCCGGCGTGCCCGATCGGCGCGCGGGCGGATCACGCAGCCGTCGGCATGGTCGTTGACCAGCCCCATCGATTGCATGAACGCGTAGACGGTGGTCGGTCCGACGAACTTCCAGCCGCGCTTCTTCAGGTCCCTGGACATCGCGATCGACGCCGGTGACGTCGACACCGGAACCGGCGATGGGGCCGGCGCGGGATCGTCAGCGAATCCCCAGACATAAGAGGCCAGCGAGCCCTCCTGCGCGATCATTGCCTGCGCGCAGCGCGCGTTGTGGATCGCGGCCTCGATCTTGCCGCGATGGCGGATGATGCCGGCATCCTGCAGCAGCCTGCGCACGTCGCTTTCGTCGAAGCACGCGACGCGATCGATGTCGAAGTCGTGGAACACCTGGCGGAAGCGCTCGCGCTTGTCGAGGATCGTGCGCCAGCTCAGGCCCGACTGGAAACCCTCGAGGCACAGCTTCTCGAACAGCCGCCGGTCGTCGGCGACCGGATAACCCCATTCCTCGTCGTGATAGGCGAGATACCGGGGCGTGGCCAGGCACCAGCGGCAGCGATGCCCGCCATCGGGACCGGGGGCCAGCAGCTCGCTCACCGCGAGCCGCCCCCCGTCAGGTCGGGCGCGTTGTGGCCGGGCATCGCCAGGCGCGAATTGCGCGTGACCTTCAGCGCCTGCGCCGCGCCCTCGTGCTCGAGGATCTTGTTCATCACCGCCTGGTTGGCCGCGTCGAAGCTGTCGCGGTGCGTGACGACGTACTCGCGCGATTCGCGGTACGACGCCAGCAGGCCGTTCAGCTCGGGCACCACGTGCCGGGCAACCAGGTCCCAGCTTCGGCGCGTGGCCTCCGGGTCGGCCCAGTCGTGCACGAAGCCGATCAGCGAGCCGAAGCCGCCGGTCAGCTCGAGCAGCCGCTGCACGGCCTCGATCAGGTCGCCGGGCGTGCCGATGACCGACGCCGAGTTCGGCGCGAACGCGATCTCGTCGACGGCCTCGTCGGGCGTCTTGAACGCGCGCGTGCCGGGCCGCATCAGCGTGCCGACCACGTACTCGTTGTGCCAGCGGAACAGCCCGTCGCGCGCCTCGCGTCGCGCCTGCTCGCGCGTGGGCGCGACGTGCCACGACAGCAATACGCGCCAGTCGGCGCGGTGGACCGTGTTGCCGTGCCGGGCCGCCGCCTCTTCGGCGAAACGCCATTGCGTCGCCAGCGCGGCCAGGCCCTCGGTGGACGTCGACGCGATCGAGATCACGCCGGTGCCGTGCTTGCCGGCCAGCGTCATGCCCGACGGGCTGATCGTCGACGCGGTGACCATCGGCAGCGATTCCTGCAACGGCAGCAACTGCAGCTTGGCGTCCTTCAGCGTGAACCAGTCGGACTCGTGGCTGAAGCGCGGCTCGCCGGCCAGCAGCCGGCGGATCACGCCCAGCGCCTCGTCCTGGCGGTCGCGCTGCACGGCCGGGTCGATGCCCAGCGTGTACGCGTCGGACGGCAGCGCGCCCGGGCCGGAGCCGAAGATCGCCCGTCCGCCCGTCATGTGGTCGAGCTGCACGATGCGCTGCGCGACGTTGAACGGATGGTGATAAGGCAGCGAGACGACGCCGGTGCCGAGCCGGATCCGGTGCGTGCGCTCGCCGGCGGCGGCCAGGAACATCTCGGGCGAGGCGATCGTCTCCCAGCCGGTCGAGTGGTGCTCGCCGCACCAGAACTCGTCGAAGCCGAGCTGGTCCAGGTGCGCGGCCAGCGCCAGGTCGCGCCGGTACTGCAGCATCGGGTGTTCGCCGATCGGGTGGTGCGGCGCGAGGAACGCGCCGAATCGCAGGCGTCTCATCAGCTCATGTCTCCGTCGTGGTTCGTTCTTATCGGCCGGCGCGTCGCACGGTCAACGGTATTCGCGCGGCTCCCACCACGGGAAGAACTCGGGCATGTCGGTCGACACCTTGTCGGCGAAGCGGGGCGGACGCTTCTCTAGGAACGAGTTGATGCCTTCCTTGACGTCGGTGCTGCGGCCGCGCGCGTAGATCGAGCGGCTGTCGATCTTGTGCGCTTCCATCGGGTGGTCGGCGCCGAGCATGCGCCACATCATCTGGCGCGTCAGCGCGACCGAGACCGGTGCCGCGTTGTCGGCGATCTCGCGGGCCAGCTCATAAGCGGCGGGCAGCAGCGCGTCGGGCGCGTACAGCTTCTTGACCAGGCCGCCCTCGTGGGCCTCCTGCGCCGGCATCACGCGGCCGGTCATCGTCCATTCGAGCGCGCGGCTGATGCCGACGACCCGAGGCAGGAACCAGCTCGAGCACGCTTCGGGGGTAATGCCGCGGCGGGCGAACACGAAACCGATGCGCGCCTGCTCCGACGCCAGCCGCACGTCCATCGCCAGCAGCATCGTCGCGCCGATGCCCACCGCCGGGCCGTTGACGGCGGCGATCACGGGCTTTTTGGATTCGAAGATGCGCAGCGTGACGCGGCCGCCGCCGTCGCGCACCGACGGATGGCTCCAGTCGATCCTGCCGTCGGCGCTAACCGCCGTGCCCTCCTTGTCGGGCCGGTCGTCGTGGTTCGCGTAATCGAAGGTCTTGGCGCCGGCCGACAGGTCGGCTCCCGCGCAGAACGCGCGGCCCGCGCCGGTGACGACGATCGCGCGCACGGCATCGTCGGCATCGGCCTTGTCGAACGCGTCGATCATCTCCAGCGCCATCGTGCCGGTGAACGCGTTCAGCTTGTCGGGGCGGTTCAGCGTCAGCGTCAGGATGTCGTCCTTGACGTCGTACAGCAGCGTCTCGTACATCGTGTCTGTCTCCTGTGCGGGATCGTTTGATCAGGCGTCGACAGTAACACGTAACGGCCGGGCGGCCGGGGCGCGCGGCCGCGAGGTTTCGCGTCACGAGACGCGTGCGCCGCGAGGGCGGCGCCGGCCGGTTCTCAGGTCGTGATCGGGCGCGCGAGCAGATGCTGCGCGGCGTCCGGATCGATAAGCGGATGGACGTCGAAGTGGGCGGGGACGATCTCGGCCCATTCGGTCATCAGCCGGTGCAGCGTCTCGTTCGCGTCGACGTCGAACAGCGCGACCACGCCTCGGCCGACGCGCGCGTGCGCCGAGCGCGCGGTGCCGGCGTCGAGCAGCGGCTGCATCCAGCGCCAGAACCGCTGGCGGTCGGCGGCGACCACGCTGGGTCGCTCGGGCAGCGGCGTGCTGATGACGAGGAACAGCATCGCCGTCAGCGCTTGTCGCCGTACATCGTGATCGAATACTCGGCCACGTTGTAGCCGAGCTGCTGGGCGATGCGCTTGAGCCGTTTCTCGATCTCCGGATCGTAGAACTCCTGGACCTCGCCGGTCTGCAGCGAGATCAGGTGACCGTGGTTGCGCTGGCCGTCGTTCAACTCGTACACGGCCTTGCCCGCGCCCAGCAGCGTGCGCTTGACCAGCCCCGCCTGCTCGAATTGCGCGAGCACGCGGTAGACGGTGGCCAGGCCGATCTCGGTCTCATCGGCGAGCAGATGTTTGTAGACGTCCTCGGCGCTCATGTGGCGCGTCTGGCTCTCGCGGAAGATGTCGAGGATCTTCATCCGCGGGAACGTGGCCTTCAGACCGCTGGTCTTCAGATCGGTGGAATCGGGCACGGTCTTCTCCGTCGAAATGGACCCACAGGGCCGCGGGCGCCGAAAGTCTAGCGCACGTCGCGATACCCCGGAAGGTGACGGGACTAGCGATGGGCGCGCGCCACGGGCCGGCGAGCGCGCGCACCGCGCCCGGGGACCTGGCGGCGGCGCCGTCGCATGGCTTGGTAACATGGCGTCCTGACCGGTCGTACGGCTTCGTCCGTACTTGCTTCGGCTTTCTGTTTCGCCCTCGAAAAAGGACTCCAGGTGTCGCACGACAACGTCAACGCGCAGCAGTCGGGCGGCCCGTCGCTCGACGAGCGCATCGCCGAACTGCATCGGCGTTCCGATCAGGCCCTGGCGGCACTGCAGGCGTGCGTGACCCGCATCGCTTCGCTCGGCGGGGGGATCCGCTTGTCGACGCTGCTCAAGACCCAGGCGGCCTTCGCGGCCGAGCAGCAGGCGTTGCGCGCCGCGCAGGCCAGCGTCGGCCTGGCGCTGACGCTCGAGGCGGCGCTGGCCAAGATCGATGCGTTCGTCGCCGAGATGCGCCCGCGCGCGATGCCGGCGCCGACTGTCGACGTACCCGCGGCGCAGCCGGCGTCCGCCTCCGCACCCGCCTCCGCATCCACGTCCGCATCCACGTCCGCATCCACGTCCGCATCCACGTCCGCGCCGGTCGATGCACCGGCGCCTGCCGGGTGGAACGGCTGGAAGATCTCGGCGCCCGCCAGCGACGACGGCGAGCCGGCTTCGGCCTCGGCCGTTCCCACGGCGATCGCCAGCGGCCCCGGCGCCAGCGCGCTGCGCCAGGCGGTGATCCGCACGATGGTGGCGCTCGCGCCGGCGCCGCTGCGCGTGCAGATCGAGTTCGCGGCGGGCCTGGACGTCGCCAACGCCGACCCGGTGACGCTGGCCGTGCGGGCGCACGTCGTGCATCGTGCCGTGCTCGGCACCCTGCGCCGCATCGTTTGGGATGCGCCCGACGCCTGCACGCTGAGCTTCGGCGACGGCGGCCAGCGGCGCACGACGACGGCCACGTTCTCGCCGGCCGGCAAGATCCGCGTCGCCGACGAGTTCCGCCAGAACGCGCAAGCGGCTTCGGCGTCGGCCGGCTCGGTCGGCGCCCCGGCGGCGCAGGCGCCTCCGGGACGCCGGCCGCGCGCGCGGCGCAGCACGGGCGCCTGGCGCCGGCTGCCGCGCCGGGCCGCGATCGTGTGGAATCGCATGGGCCGGCCTGGCGCTGGCCGACGCGCGCCCGCATCGAGCGCGTCGCGTCGCAGCGCGACGGGGGCCGGCGCGAGCGGGGTGCGCGTGACGAAGGAAGGGCGCTCGCCTGGCGTTGGCCGACGCGCGCACGGGTCGAGCGCACCGACTCGCCGCGCAATGGGGCGCCGCGCGAACGCGGGGCGCGTGACGGCGGCGGTGCCCGCCCGCATGGCGGGCGCCCGGGCGAGCGGGGCGGCCGGCACGACGGAGGTCGCGGTGTGGCCGGTGCCGACGGGCGACGCGATCGCGGACGCGACCCGGCGAGACCGCCGGGCCAGGCGGCCGGGCAGGGCCCGCGCCGCGATGGTGGTGGACGCGATCAGCCGCGCGTCGGCGGGCAGGACGGCGGCCAGCGTGCCGATCGTCCGCGCGGACCCGGCGGACGGCTCGACGGCCAGCGCGGGCCGCACCCGGCCGCAGGCCGTCGCGACGGCCGGCCCGGTGGCGGGGGCGGGAGCGGCCCGCGTCCGCCGCAGTCCGCGGGCGGTGGCGCAGGCAGCGGTGGCGGCGGTGGCGGTGGCGGTGGCGGCGGTGCGCCGCGATACGGCGACGGGCGGCCGCGCGGCGATCGTGGCGCCGCCGATCGTCCGGGGGGCGCGGGCCGTCCGGGCGGCGATCGCGGTCGCGGCGATTTCCGCGGGCCTGGGCGGCCCGATCGCGGTGGCGATCGCGCGAACCGGGGAGCTAGCTTTCCGCGCAATTCGCTGATGAGCGACAAGCTGCGAGCGGCGCTGTCGGCGGCGCGGATCGACGATCCGGACAAGGACGCGTCCGGGGATTGAACGCAGCCCGCGCGGCTTCGCGGGGCCGGATCCGGCGCGGCGGTCGGAAGCCGGGAGTCTTTCGATCGGCGACGAAAGACTCCCGGCCCGTCAGGGCGTCAGCTTGCCGGGCGCGAGCAACTGCTGCCGGTAGGTCTCGAAAGGTATGCGGTCTGCCGCCTCGATCCGGCGCTGCTCGTCCAGCGACTCGGCCGTCATCGCTTCGAAGCGCCGGCGCGTGTCGTCCGGCAGCGGCGTGGCGGTCATCGCCGCGCGGGCCGCCTCTGAGCGCGCGTTGATGAATGCCAGGTGCGAGCCGTCGAACGCTTCGCGCATCACCGCCAGCACGCGGCTCGACGGCAGCGTGGCGAAATCGGCGAGGCGGCCGCGAATGGCGTCGACGGCGCGCCGGTAAGCGTCGCCGCCGTAGAATGCGTCGAGCGCCGTCGCGATCGTGTCGAACGGCTCGATGATCTCGATCGCCCAATCCATCAGCGCGACCTCGCGGCCGTCGCGTTCGAGCCGCAGGCCGGGTTCGCGTCCGCGCGCGGCGACCGCGTGCTGGTTGCGCGCCAGCGCGGCGATCTCATCGGGCGTATCGAGCGGGCTGTCCCGGAGCAGGCAGGACAGCAGGAACAGGTCCAGCACGCGGGCGGCCAGCGCGCCGATGCCGATCGGCTCGAACGGGTCGAGGTCCATCAGCCGCACTTCGACGTACTCGACCCCGCGTTCGCGCAGCGCGTGCAGCGGCCGTTCGCCGCTGCGCGTGACGCGCTTGGGGCGGATCGTGCCGTACAGCTCGTTCTCGATCTGCAGCAGCGTGGTGGCGAGCTGCCGGTAGTTGCCGTCGGCGTCGCGCACGCCGATCCGTTCATAAGCGGGGTAAGGACGGGTCAGCGCATCCTGCAGCGATTCGCCGTAGCTGTCCAGGCTGTTGAAGCTGGCCTTCAGGCTCGCCTGCGCGTCGCTCTGGTAGCCGAGCCGGCCCATCCGCAGCGAGGTCGCGTACGGCAGGTACAGCGACTGGCCGGACAGCGGTTCGAGCTGGTGGTCGCGCCCTTCGACGAAGCTCGAGCAGACGGCCGGCGACGCGCCGAACAGCAGCAGCAGCAGGAACGAGTGGCGCCGGAAATTGCGGATCAGCCCGAAATAATCGTCGTTGCCCAGCCCCGGAAGCGACCAGTTGTAGTGGATGCCCGAGATCGTCTGCATCTTGCGGCCGTAGCGATACGACAGGCCGCTGCGGTACACGGTCTTGGACAGGCCGACGTTGGAGCCGCCGTAGCGGCCCAGCGGAATCTCGTCCTCGGCCGGCAGCCTGCACGGCATGCTCGATACCCACAGCCGCTCGGACGTCGATGGATCGGCGGCCTGCGCGGCCAGGACCGCGTACGTATGGCGGTGGATGTCGGCGAGCTCGCGCAGGCAGGTGTCGATGCTCGCGTGCGCGCCGGTGACGAACTCGAGCTGCGCCTCGCTGAAATCCGTCGTGATGTGCGGATGCGTGAGCGCCGAGCCCAACGCGGCCGGATGCGGCGTGAGCGCGAGCCGGCCGTCGGGCTGTACCCGCAGGCTCTCCTTCTCGATGCCGCGTATCATCCGCTGCAGGCGCGCGGGTGAAAGGGCTTGCAGGCGATCGCTGATGTTGGGGTGGTGCACTCAGGCCCTCCTCGAGCGTGACCGGCCGCAAAAATAACAGACCCCGCGCGATGCTGCTGGCGGCCGTCTCCGCCGTCCCCCGGCGACGCCCGCGGGGCGGCGCACGACGGCCCGACCGTCGGCGGGCTCGATCGTCGAGTGAGCAGGCCCAGCGGCGACACTCGTGGTTCGCGAGCCGGTTTCGTTCGTTTGGTACATTGTCCTCCTGTTTCGTTTCGTCGATCCGCGGCGCACGGCGCGACGCTCGCCGGCGCGATCGACCGCTCCCGCAGCCCCGATTCGATTACCGACATGACCGAACCCCGCAAGACCGTCGACGTGGCCGCCGCCCAGCAGTTGTTCGGCCGCGCCCTCGATGAGCACGACCAGAAATTCGGCAGTTTCTTCCTGGCCAGGCTGCTCGGCTTCGAACTGGCCTACGCCGACGATCGCTGCGAAGTGACGTTCGTGCCGCACGACTTCATGTTCAATCCGCAGGGCAGCCTGCATGGCGGCATCATCGCGACGGCGATGGACGTGTCGATGGGGCACCTGCTGAACCACTTGCAGTCGCGCGGCACGACGCTGGAGATGAAGACGCAGTACGTGCGCGCGGTCACCAAGGGGCCGGTCAAGGCCGTCGGCAGCGTGATCCGCCGCGGCAACAGCATCTGCTTTCTCGAATCACGTCTGTACGATGGCGAGGGCAGGCTGGCCGCGTTCGCGACCTCGACGTGGAAGGTGCTGGCGCCCTAGTGGGCCGTGCGGCAACGGCTCGTCGCGGGCGGCCGGCGGACGGTCGATTGCGCCGAACCGACGGTCGGCCGATTTGTCGCATCCAGCACGAAACGCCGACGCTGGGATGTTGCGTCGCAGCATCGGCTTCGGTATAGTGGGAACTGTCTCCTCCACCTCCTCCTTTGGTGGATTAGCCCGCGTCGCAAGACGCGGGCTTTTTCTTTGGGTGCGCCCGCTTCCGGATACCGGTCCGGCTTGCGCCGGACCGCGGCTCAGAGGCTGGGAGTCTTTCGGCCGTGCCCGAAAGACTCCCAGCCTCGGTCGGCGATCATCGCCTGGCCGAGCCGCACGGCGCCCCCCGGCGCCCATCCCGCCGGAAAACGCATCGGGCCGGCCGGAAACAGCAGCACGACGGTCGAGCCGAGCAGGAAGCGCCCCATCTCCTGGCCCTTGCGCAGCACGATCGATCGATCGTCGTAGCGCCACTCGCGCACGCGACCGACGCGCGGCGGATTGACGACGCCGTGCCAGACGGTCGCCATGCTGCCGACGATCGTCGCGCCGACCAGCACGAGCACGAACGGGCCGCGCGCCGAGTCGAACTCGCAGACCACGCGCTCGTTGCGCGCGAACAGGCCCGGCACGCCGCGGGCGGTCGCCGGGTTGACCGAGAACAGCTCGCCCGGCACGTGGATCATCCGCCGCAGCCGCCCGTCGCAGGGCATGTGGATCCGGTGGTAGTCGCGCGGGCTCAGGTACAGCGTCGCGAAATGGCCGTCGTCGAAACGGGCGGCCAGCGCCGCGTCGCCGCCGACCAGCGCGCGCGTCGAATAGCCGTGCCCCTTGGCCTGGAAGATCCGGTCGCGCTCGATCGGGCCGAACTGGCTGATCGCGCCGTCGACCGGGCAGACCAGCGCCGCGTCAGCGATCGGGCGCGCGTCGGCTCGCAGCGCGCGCGTGAAGAATTCGTTGAACGTCGGGTAATGGCGCGGATCGGATTCGAGCGCTTCGCTCATGTCGACGCCGTACCGGCGGATGAAGCGCTCGATCAGCCACGTGGTCGCGCGGCCGCCGCGGGCGCCGGCGACGCGGCCGGCGAACGAGGTCAGCGCCTGCTTGGGCAGCAGGTACTGCCAGGCGATCGCCAGACGCGCGCCGGCGGCGGGGGATTCCGGTTCGGTCATGGGTACCCGTTCATCCCGCCCGAGGCGTGCGCATCGTGACGAACTCCTCGGCCGCGGTCGGGTGGATGCCTATCGTCTCGTCGAAAATCCGCTTGCTGGCGCCGGCCTTCATCGCGACGGCCAGGCCCTGGATGATCTCGCCGGCCTCGGGCCCGACCATGTGGCAGCCGAGCACGCGATCGCTGTCGGCGTCGACGATCAGCTTCATCAGCACCTGGCCGGGCACGCTCGTCATCGCCAGATTCATCGGCTTGAAGCGCGTCGTGAAGACCGTGATCCGCAGGCCCGCGTCGATCGCCTGCTGCTCGGTCAGGCCGACGGTGCCGATCGCCGGCTGGCTGAACACCGCCGTCGGAATGCCGCGGTAGTCGACCGGCTGGTAGTCGTCGGGCCTGAACAGCCGTCGCGCGACCGCCATGCCCTCGGCCGTCGCCACCGGCGTCAGCGGCAGGCGGCCGTGCTGATCGCCGATCACGTCGCCGATCGCCAGGATCGACGCTTCGGCGGTCCGGTAGTCGCGGTCGACCGCGATGAAGCCGTCGTCGGTGAGCGCGACGCCGGTGTCGCGCAGGCCCAGGTCGTTGAGCTGCGCGCGCCGTCCGGTCGCGTACAGCACGCAATCGGCTTCGATCGTGCCGCCATCGTCGAGCGTCACCGTCAGGCTGCCGTCGGCCCGCCGGTCGATCCGCGCGACCTCGCTGCGAAAGCGCAGCGCGACGCCGGCCTGCGTCATCTGCTCGCGCAGGTGCTCGCGCACGTCCTGGTCGAAACCGCGCAGGAACAGCTCGCCGCGATACAACTGCGTCGTGCGCGCGCCCAGCCCGTTGAAGATGCCGGCGAACTCGGTGGCGATGTAGCCGCCGCCGACGACGACCGCGCGCGCCGGCAGCGTCTTCAGGAAGAACGCCTCGTTCGACGAGATCGCGTGCTCGATGCCGGGCAGGGCCGGCAGCCGCGGCCAGGTGCCGGTGGCGATCAGGATGTGCCGTGCGGTATGCCGCCTGCCGTCGATCTCGATCGTGTGCGGATCGACGATGCGCGCGTGGCCGGTGTGGATCGCGACGCCGTTGCCGGTCAGCAGGTTGCGGTAGATGCCGTTGAGCCGCTCGATCTCGGCGTTCTTGTTGGCGATCAGCGTCGTCCAGTCGAAGCGCGCATCGCCGAGCGACCAGCCGAAGCCTTCGGCGCGCGCGAAATCCTCGCGAAAATGCGCGCCGTACACCAGCAGCTTCTTCGGCACGCAGCCGACGTTGACGCAGGTGCCGCCCAGGTACCGGCTCTCGGCCACCGCGACCCGGGCACCGAAGCCGGCCGCGAATCGCGCCGCGCGAACGCCGCCGGAGCCCGCGCCCACCACGTACAGATCGAAATCGAAGGTCATCGTGCTTCTCCGCAAGAGGCGCCGCGCAACGCGTCGCGGGCCGACCCGCGCATGTTACGCATGCTTGGCCGGCGAGGTACGTATGCCGAGACCGGTGCATTGATGTAGATTCGGACGCATACTCGATCGATAGACGACGATACCTCGCGCGCCGCGGGCAGGAGACGACATGAAGCGAATCGAATTGCAGGCTTATGGCGTGCCCGAGGACGTGGCGCGCTGCG
>JASGFT010000129.1:0-14015 GCA_047605425.1 Burkholderiaceae bacterium
CTCGACGCGGTGCGGGCCGGGCGCGTGCCGGCCGGCGACGGCCGCGGCGACGAGGCCTTCGTCGAGCTGCCGTGGGACGAGGCGCTGGCGCTGGTCGCCGCCGACATCGACCGCGTGCGCCGCGACCACGGCAACGAGGCGATCTTCGGCGGCTCGTACGGCTGGTCCAGCGCCGGGCGCTTCCATCACGCGCAGAGCCAGGTCCACCGCTTCCTGAACGCGATCGGCGGCTACGTCCGGCACGCCGACACGTACAGCCTGGGCGCCGCGCGGGTGCTGCTGCCGCACATCGTCGCGCCGATGGACGAGCTGATCGAGCACCACACGTCGTGGGACGTGCTGGCCGCGCACACGCGGCTGTTCGTCTCGTTCGGCGGTGTGCCGGTCAAGAACGCCCAGATCAGTCCAGGCGGCGTCGGCGCGCACAACGTCGGCCCCGGACTGCGCAGCCTGGTCGATGCCGGCGCGCGGCTGGTCAACGTCAGTCCGGTGCGCGACAACCTGGGCGAGGCGGTCGGCCGCGGCGAGGCGCCGATCGCGGCCGACGCCGTCGAATGGTGGCCGATCCGGCCCAACACCGATACCGCGATGATGCTCGCGCTGGCGTACACGCTGCAGCGCGAGGGCCTGCACGACCGGGCGTTCCTGGCCAGCCACTGCGTCGGCTATCCGGTGTTCGAGCGCTACCTGCTCGGTGCCGACGACGGCCAGCCGAAGGACGCGCGCTGGGCCGAGGCGATCTGCGGCGTGCCGGCCGGGCGGATCGAGCAGCTCGCGCGGCAGATGGCCGCGCAGCGCACGATGCTGAACATCGCCTGGTCGCTGCAGCGCGCCGACCATGGCGAGCAGCCGTTCTGGGCGCTGGTGTCGCTGGCGGCGATGCTCGGCCAGGTCGGCCTGCCGGGCGGCGGCTTCGGGCTCGGCTACGGCGCGATGAACCGCATCGGCAACCAGCACGCGCGCATCGTCGGCCCGACGCTGCCGCAGGGGACGAGCGCGGTCAAGGCGTTCATTCCGGTCGCGCGCATCACCGACATGCTCGAGCGGCCGGGCGCCGAGTTCGACTACAACGGGCGGCGCGGCCGCTATCCGCACATCCGGCTGATCTACTGGGCCGGCGGCAATCCGTTCCACCACCACCAGGACCTGGGCCGCCTGCGGCGCGCGTGGCGCCGTCCGCAGACGGTGATCGTCAACGAGTCGGTCTGGACGGCGACGGCCAAGCTCGCCGACGTCGTGCTGCCGGCGACGACGACGTTCGAGCGCGACGACATCGCCTTCGCGACGCGCGAGCGCTACATGGCGGCGATGAAGCGCATCGTCGAGCCGGTCGGCGAGGCCCGCGACGACTACGCGATCTTCGCCGAGCTGGCCGGGCGGCTCGGCGCGGGGCAGGTATTCACCGAGGGGCTGGACGCGGCCGGCTGGCTGCGCCGGATGTACGACGAGTGCCGCGCCGGCGCGAAGCCGAAAGGCGTCACGCTGCCCGACTTCGACACGTTCTGGTCGAGCGGGCTGCTCGATCTCGAAACGCTGAGCGGCCCCGACGCGCACCGCTCGCCGGTGATGCTGTCGGCGTTCCGCGCCTCGCCGGCCGATCATCCGCTGGCCACGCCGTCCGGGCGCATCGAGATCTTCAGCGAACGGATCGCCGGTTTCGGCTACGCCGACTGCGCCGGGCACGCCCGCTGGTACGAGCCGGCCGAATGGCTGGGGCTCGACGACGCCCGCAAGGCCGCGCTCGGCGGCGAGGGCGCCGACCCGGCGCGGGCGATGCACCTGCTGTCCGACCAGCCGCACGACAAGCTGCACAGCCAGCTCGATCACGGCGAGTATTGCGCGTCGTTCAAACGCCGCGGCCGCGCGCCGGTGCGGCTGAGCCCGGCGGACGCGCGCTCGCGCGGCATCGCCGACGGCGACCTGGTCCGGGTGTTCAACACGCGCGGCGCGACGCTGGCCACCGCCACGATCGACGACGGCCAGATGCCGGGCGTCGTCAAGCTGTCGACCGGCGCCTGGTTCGATCCGTGGCGGCCGGTCGGTCCGCTCGTCGACAAGCACGGCAATCCGAACGCGGTCACGCGCGACGCCGGTGCGTCGTCGCTGTCGCAAGGCTGCGCCGCGCAGACCTGCCTGGTCTGGATCGAGCCGTGGCGCGGCGAGGCGCCGCCGGTGACGGCGTTCGACGTGCCGACGGTCGAGGAACCGGGATTCGACGGGTCGGCGGTCGAGCAATTCGCGGTCGAGGAATCGGCGATCGAGGAATCGGCGATCGAGGAATCGATGAACGAGGCGTCGGCGGACGAGGAGCCGGCGTGCGACGGGCCGGCGCACGCGGCATCGACCTGAGCGCCGCGCGCCAGCCTTGCCGGTCCGCGCCGGCAGTCTCGCCGACCCCCGCCCGCGGCCAGGCGACCCCGTGCCGGTTGTCCGCCGGCCGCGACGAGGCGCCCGCCCGCCGGCGGTAAAATCGTGGGCTCTTCATCCGCTCCCGCGCTCGCCGATCGCCCCCCGGTCGGCGGCGCCGCCCGCCGCCATGTCCGACCCGAGCTTCGTCCACCTGCGCCTGCACAGTGAATATTCGATCACCGATTCGATCGTGCGGATCGACGATGCGGTCGGCGCCGCGCTGGCCGACCGGCAGCCGGCGCTGGCGCTGACCGACCTGACGAACCTGTTCGGCTGGGTCAAGTTCTACAAGGCGGCGCGCGGCAAGGGCGTCAAGCCGATCTGCGGCGCCGACGTCTGGGTCACCAACGACAAGGATCGCGACCGTCCGTACCGGATGCTGCTGCTGGCGCGGGACGACGCCGGCTACCTGAGCCTGTGCGACCTGCTGTCGCGCGGCTGGCTCGACAACGAATACCGCGGCCGCGCCGAGCTGCGGCGCGAGTGGCTGGACGCGCGCGACGGCGGTGCCGCGCGCGGCCTGATCCTGCTGTCCGGCGCGCTGGCCGGCGACGTCGGCCAGGCGCTGGCGGCCGGCAATGACACCCAGGCCGAAGCCTTCGCGCGGCATTGGGCCGGCTGCTTTCCGGATGCGTACTACATCGAGTTGCAGCGCACCGGCGCGCGCGAGGCCGAGGCCGACCTGCGCCGCTCGGCCCGGCTGGCCGCGCGCCTCGGGCTGCCGGTCGTCGCGACCCATCCGATCCAGTTCCTGAACGCCGACGAGTTCCGCTCGCACGAGGCGCGCGTGTGCATCGCCGAGGGCGAGATCCTGGCCAACCCGCGCCGCCAGCGCCGCTATACCGAGCAGCAGTACTTCAAGTCGCAGGCCGAGATGGCCGAGCTGTTCGCCGACCTGCCCGAGGCGCTGGCCAACAGCGTCGAGATCGCCAAGCGCTGCAACGTCACGATGACGCTGGGCAAGCCGCAACTGCCGCAGTTCCCGACGCCGGACGGCCAGTCGATCGAGCAGTACATGCGCGAACTGGCCACCGAAGGGCTGATGCAGCGGATGGCCAAGCTGTTCCCGGATCCGGCCGAGCTCGAGGCGAACAAGCCGCGCTACCTGCAACGGCTCGAGTTCGAATGCGAGACGATCGTGCAGATGGGCTTCCCCGGCTACTTCCTGATCGTGGCCGACTTCATCAACTGGGCCAAGGCCAACGGCGTGCCGGTCGGCCCGGGGCGCGGCTCGGGCGCCGGCTCGCTGGTCGCGTTCGCGCTGGGCATCACCGACCTGGACCCGCTGCCGTACGCATTGCTGTTCGAGCGCTTCCTGAACCCCGAGCGCGTGTCGATGCCCGATTTCGACATCGACTTCTGCCAGGACAACCGCTGGAAGGTCATCGAATACGTGCGCGGCAAGTACGGCCATGACGCCGTGTCGCAGATCGCCACGTTCGGCACGATGGCGTCGAAGGCGGTGATCCGCGACGCCGGCCGCGTGCTCGACATGGGCTACAACTTCTGCGACCAGTTGTCCAAGCTGATCCCGGTCGAGCAGAACAAGCCGCTGTCGCTGGCCAAGGCGCGCGAGCAGGAGCCGCTGCTCAAGGAGCGCGAGGAGAAGGAGGACGAGGTGCGCGAGCTGCTGGCGCTGGCCGGTCCGCTCGAGGACCTGACGCGCAACATCGGCATGCATGCCGGCGGCGTGCTGATCGCGCCGGGCAAGCTGACCGACTTCTGCCCGCTGTACAAGGCGCCGGGCACCGACTCGGTCGTCAGCCAGTACGACAAGGACGACGTCGAAGCGGTCGGGCTGGTCAAGTTCGACTTCCTGGGCCTGCGCAACCTGACGATCATCGAGCTGGCCGTCCAGTACGTGAACGAAGCCCGGCCCGAGCGGAAGCTGGACCTGGCGACGCTGCCGTTCACCGACCCGAAGGCCTACCAGGTGCTGAGGGACGCCAACACGACGGCGATCTTCCAGGTCGAAGGCGAGGGCATGAAGAAGCTGCTCAAGAAGCTCGCGCCGGACCGCTTCGAGGACATCATCGCCGTGCTGGCGCTGTACCGGCCCGGGCCGCTGAACTCGGGCATGGTCGACGACTTCATCCTGCGCAAGAAGGGCCAGCAGAAGATCGATTACTTCCATCCGGACCTGACCGCCTGCCTGGAGCCGACCTACGGGGTCATCGTCTACCAGGAACAGGTGATGCAGATCGCGCAGATCATCGGCGGCTACACGCTGGGCGGCGCCGACATGCTGCGCCGCGCGATGGGCAAGAAAAAGCCCGAGGAAATGGCGCAGCACCGCGGCATCTTCCTCGAGGGCGCGCAGAAGAAAGGTTATGACGGCGAGCTGGCCAGCAAGCTGTTCGAGCTGATGGCGATGTTCGCCGAGTACGGCTTCAACAAGTCGCACACGGCCGCCTACGCGGTGGTCACTTATCACACCGCGTGGCTGAAGGCCCATTACCCGGCCGAGTTCCTGGCGGCGACGATGTCGGCCGACATGAACGACACCGATAAGCTGATGGGGCTGGTGGCCGACTGCAAGCTGAACAAGGTCGAGGTGCTGGGGCCCGACATCAACGCGTCCGGCTACCGGTTCCTGCCGGTCGACCACGTCGCCGGCGGCCGCCCCGCGCGGGCGATCCGCTATGGGCTGGGCGCGGTCAAGGGCACCGGCGAGAACGCGGCGATGAACATCCTGAAGGCGCGCGAGGACGGGCCGTTCACCGATCTGTTCGATTTCTGCAAGCGCATCGACCGCAAGATCGTCAACCGGCGCACCGTCGAGTCGCTGGTGCGGGTCGGCGCGTTCGACCTGCTGGACGCCGATCGCGCGAAGCTGCTGGTCAACGTCGGCAATGCGATGGAAGTGGCCGACGCCGAGGCGGCCAGCGCCGGGCAGGTCAGCCTGTTCGGCGACCTGAGCCTGTGCAGCGGCGACGGCGCCGGCCGCGCCAATGCCGCGATCGAATGGCTGGCCGCGCCGACCTGGACCGAGCGGCAGCGCCTGCAGGAAGAAAAAGCGGCGCTGGGCTTCTACCTGTCCGGCCACCTGTTCAACGCCTGCCGCGCCGAGGTGCGCCGCTTCGCCAGGCTCGAGCTGTCCGAGCTGCAGCCGTCGCGCGAGCCGGTGTGGATCGCCGGCATCGTCGCCGCGCAGCGCACGCAGATGACCCGGCGCGGCAAGATGCTGGCCGTGACGCTGGACGACGGCAGCGAGGCGATCGAGGTGCCGATCTTCAACGAGGCGTACGAGAAGTACCGCTCGATCATCCGCGACGACGAGCTGCTGGTGATGCAGGTCAAGGTCAGCAAGGACGATTACTCGGGCGGCCAGCGGGTGATGGTCGACCGCATCCTCGATCTGGTCGGCGCGCGCCGCGAGTTCGGCAAGCGGGTGCTGATCCGCCTGAACGGCGTGGCCGACGGCCGGCTGCTGCGCGACGCGATCTCGCCATGGGTCAGCCCGCAGGACGAGCACAACATCGGCGGCCTGCCGGTGGTCGTCGAGTACGCGTCGGCGATGGCGCGCTGCGCGCTGGTGCTCAGCGACGCGTGGCGGGTCAGGCCGGCCGACGATCTGCTGGCCAGCGTACGGGACCAGCTCCACCCGCAGGTGGTGGCGGTGGAGTTCTGACCGGAATCCGGCGCCCGATCAGCGAAGGACGGAACCGCCGGCGGCCGCCGACGGCAGCAACTGCCACATCGTCGCCCGCGGATACCACAGGTTCAGCACGACCGACGCCGGCGGCAGCTCGCCATGCACGTAGACCGGCCAGCGCCGGTCCGCTTGCCGGCGGCGGGTCTCGACGACATGGTGCAGCGCGTAATCCAGGGCGGCACCGTCGCCGCGCGCGACCGACAGCCAGGACGGCAGCGGGGTCGGCACTTCGTCGAATGCCGGGTCGCCCGGTCCGCCGATGAACAGGATCTGCTGGAGCATGCGCGTTCTCCGTTGCGGGGGTCCGTGTCATTATCGGGCGCGAACGATCGAATGCGAACCGGGTCGGTACCGGCGGTCGATTCTTGTAGACTCCCGACATCGAAGAACCCGTCCGTCCGGCGCCCGATGCGGTCGCGCCGGCCAGATCGCCCGATGGCGCCTGACCCTTTCACGCCGTCGCCGATGACCGATGCCGCTGCCGGCCCCGCGCCGGCGGCCAGCGCGCGGTCGTCGTCGGACGCCGACTTGTCGATCGCGATCGTCCGCGCCCGGTACAACCCTTATGGGGGCGCCGAGCGTTTCGTCCAACGCGCGCTGGCGGCCTTGTCGGGCGGGCCCATCGCGCTGACGGTGATCGCGCGGAATTGGCGTCGCGACGCGCGCGACGGCGAAAGCTCGCAGGCCAGCGTGAGCTGGCAGCGCATCGATCCGTTCTTCCTCGGCAACCTGTGGCGTGACGTGTCGTTCGCCCGCGCGGTGCGCGCGCATCTGGCCCGGACCTCCTATACGCTGGTGCAGAGCCACGAGCGGATTCCGGGCGTGCCCGTCTATCGCGCCGGCGACGGCGTGCATGCCGAGTACCTGACGCAGCGCGCGCGCGTGTCGTCCGTCTGGACGCGCGGATGGATGCGGGTCAGTCCGTACCACCGCTGGCTGCTGCGCACCGAGCGCCGGATGTTCGAGCATCCGGGATTGCGCGCGGTGATCTGCAATTCGACGATGGTGCGCGACGAGATCCTCGCGCGTTTTCGCATCGCGCCGGATCGGCTCAAGGTGATCCGCAACGGCGTCGACCTGCGGCGCTTCGCGCCGCCGACGTCCGAGCAGCGGCAGGCGGCCCGGTTCGAGCTCGGGCTGACGTCGACCGAGCCGATCTTCGCGTTCGTCGGATCGGGGTTCGAGCGCAAGGGGCTCGAGGGCACGCTGCGCGCGCTGGCCGATCCGATGCTGCCGGCCGATCTGCGGCTGATCGTGGCCGGCACCGACAAGCATCTGGCGCGCTACCGGCGGCGGGCCGAGCAGCTCGGCGTGCTCGCGCGGGTCGTGTTCCTCGGCGGCATCGACAACGTCCTGCCGGTGTTGCACGCGGCCGACGGGTTCGTGCAGCCGACGCTCTACGATCCGTTTCCGAATGCCGTGCTCGAAGCGCTGGCTTGCGGCCTGCCGACCGTCACCAGCCCCAAGAGCGGCGCGGCCGAGGTGATCACGCCCGGCGTCAACGGCTTCGCGCCGGACGCCTGCGACGTACCGGCGATCGCGCGGGCGATGGCGGCCATCGTGCGCGCGCCGGCGCGCTCGGCGATGCGCGACGCCGCCCGGGCCAGCGTATCGGCCCTGTCGGCGGCGGCGCTCGGCGACGAGCTGCTGGCCTTCTACCGGGAGCTGACGGCGCCCGTTCCCGTCCACCCCCTTCGCGCGGAATCGACCGATCTTGTCTAGCAGCCTGAACACCTATCGCCGCCTGATGCGGCACACGCGCCCGTATTGGAAGGGCTTCGCGCTCGCGCTGATGGGCCTCGTGCTCGCCGCGGCGATGGAGCCGCTGCTGCCGGCGATGATGAAGCCGCTGCTCGACGAGGGCTTCGTCGCCAAGGGCGGCATCCCGATCTGGGTCGTGCCGGTGGCCATCATCGGCATCTTCATCGGCCGCGGCATCGGCACCTTCACCAGCAACTACGCGCTGAGCTGGGTCGCCAACAAGGTGCTGGTCGATTTTCGCAAGCAGATGTTCGCGCACGTGATGCGGCTGCCGTCGCACGAGTTCCAGGACCAGGCCTCGGGCGTGCTGATCTCGCGAATCGTCTTCGAGGTCAACAACATCGCCGAGGCCGCCACGCGCGTGCTGACGACGGTCGTGCGCGATTCGCTGGTGATCATCGGCCTGCTCGGCTACCTGATGTGGCTGAACTGGAAGCTGACGCTGGTGGCGCTGGTGCTGATTCCGGTCATGGCGCTGGTCGTGTCGCGCTTCTCCAGGCGGATGATGTCGCTGAACCGGCAGACGCTGGCGCTGACCGGCGAGCTGACGCACGACGTCGAGGAGGCGGTCCACGGCTACAAGGTCATCAAGATCTTCGGCGCCTACGAGCGCGAGATGGCGGTATTCACGCGCACCGTCGAGCGGCTGCGCACGGCGGCGATGCGCATCACGGTGGCCGCCAGCGCCACCGTGCCGATGACGCAGATCTGCACGGCGATCGCGATGTCGGTCGTCGTGTCGATCGCGCTGCTGCAGTCGCAAACCAACCAGACGACGGTCGGCGGGTTCGCGGCCTTCATCACGGCGATGCTGATGCTGCTGGCCCCGCTCAAGCACCTGGCCGACATCAACGGACCGCTGCAGCGCGGCCTGGCCGCCGCCGAGGGCATCTTCGATATCATCGACAAGCCGGCCGAGCCCGACGCCGGCACCCGCACGCTGACGCGCGCGCAGGGTGCGGTGCGCTTCGAGAACGTGTCGTTCCGCTATCCGGGCGCCGAGCAGGACGCGCTGAGCAACCTGTCGCTGGACATCCGGCCCGGCGAGGTCGTCGCGCTGGTCGGCGGGTCGGGCGGCGGCAAGACGACGCTGGTCAACCTGCTGCCGCGCTTCGTCGCGCCCACCAGCGGCCGGATCCTGCTCGACGACATCCCGATCGAGGAGCTGACGCTGGCCAGCCTGCGCGACCAGCTCGCGCTGGTCAGCCAGGACATCGTGCTGTTCAACGATACGGTGCGCGCCAACGTGGCGTTCGGCGTCGACCGGGTGCCGGCCGACGACGAGATCTGGCGCGCGCTGCGGCTGGCGGCGCTCGACGAGGTCGTCCGGGCGTTGCCGGAGGGGCTCGACGCGCCGGTCGGCGAGCGCGGCAATCGCTTCTCCGGCGGGCAGCGCCAGCGGTTGGCGATCGCCCGCGCGCTGCTGAAGGACGCGCCGGTGCTGCTGCTGGACGAGGCGACGTCGGCGCTCGATACCGAGACCGAGCGCGAGGTGCAGACCGCGCTCGAGCACTCGATGACCGGCCGCACGACGCTGGTCATCGCCCACCGGCTGTCGACGATCGAGAGGGCCGACCGCATCGTCGTCATCGAGGCCGGGCGCATCGTCGAGCAGGGGCGGCACGACGAATTGATGGCGCTGGACGGCGTCTACGCGCGGCTGAACCGCATCCAGTACGCGAACCGCGGATGAGGTCATGGGCCCATTTGTCGGCGCGCGTATTGACATGGCTCAATCGAGGGATGAAGCGGAACGCGGCGGTGGTGTAATATCGCTTCGTGGTAGGTATGTCAAGACCGTCGATTCGAGGTTCTTCTGTCGCCGGCAACCTCCGGTCCGTTGGCCGCCGTCCGTTTTTCGGGCGCGTCGCCGGCGGGGCGAGGGGGGTCGGTGCCCGATCAGTTTTCCCGGGTGTGTCATCTTGCGTGTCGCTGCATCCGCACGAGGCTCAGGCCGCGTGTTCGGTTCGATGCGGCGCCTGCCGCGTTTCATTCAATCCTAGGAGCTGATATATGTCGATTCAAACGGGCACGGTCAAATGGTTCAACGACGCCAAGGGCTTTGGGTTCATCACCCAGGACAGCGGCGGCAAGGATCTGTTCGCGCATTTCAAGGAAATCACCGGTTCGGGTTTCAAGTCCCTGGCCGAGAACCAGCGCGTCGAGTTCGAAGTCAAGGAAGGACCCAAGGGTCCGTACGCCGCGAGCATCCGCGCGGTCTGATATTCGCGCGGTCTGATTCGTTGCACCGCGCCTCGCACCGGTTTCGCGTCCCGCGCCCGGTGTGAAGCGCGCGGCCGGCGGCCTTCGCGGCCTGCCGGCCTCCGTCTCGATCGGTTCGGCGCTGGCGCCGGCCGATGCACTGAAACGGTCGCCGAGCACCTGTCGGGTCGCTTCGGCGTACCGCTGCGTCAACGTGGGGTGACGGCCTCGCGAAACACCCTCTCCATCGCGTCGAGCATCCGTGCGATGCCGAACTGCTGTTGCGCGTACGCGTGCCCGGCCGCGCCCATCCGCTTGCGCAGATCGGCGTCGTCGATCAGCCGGCCGATCGCCGCGGCCAGCGCGGCGGCGTCGCGCGGCGGCACGATCAGGCCGGTGCGGTCGCGCTGCAGCGCTTCCTCGATCGCGCCGACCGGCGTCGAGACGACGGCCAGCCCGCAGGCCATCGCCTGCATGATGCCCTGCGGCACGCCTTCCTCGCCGTAGGACGGCAGCGCGTACAGATCCAGGCAGTTCAGCCAGGGCGGCACGTCCTCCTGGTTGCCGACGAACACGACGTCGGCCAGCGCTTCGTCGCGCACGCGCTGTTCGAGATGCGCGCGTCGCGGCCCGTCGCCGACGATCAGCAACTGCCAGTCGCCGTGCGCGGCCTTGACCGTTCTCCACGCGTCGAGCAGGAAATCGTGCCCTTTCCACGACCGGAGCGTGGCGACGATGCCCAGGGTCGGCCGGTCGGCGACGCCGAGTTCGCGGCGGCAGCGCGCCTGGTCGAGCGGGCGGAAGCGGTCGAGGTCGATGCCGGTGCGCACCGAGGTCATCGTCTCGAGCGCGAAGCCGTTGTTGCGGTGCAATCGCTCGCGCAGCGCTTCGCCGGTGGTGACGATGTGGCAGGTCGCCGTCTGGTACAGCCAGCGCGTGCCCGGCGTCTCGTGCACCGGCGTCGACACGTGCCGGGTGCGCACCAGCCTCGGACCCGGGCGGCCCCGTCCGGCCCGCCCGCCGCGCCCGAGCGTGCGCAGCGCGACGGCGGCCAGCCAGGAATCGGTCGAGCTGTGCGTGTTGACGACGTCGTAATCGTCGGCGTGGCGCGCCAGCCAGCCGCGCAATGCCAGCAGCGGGCCGGCGCGTTTGCGCCCGATCGGCAGCGCCTCGACCGGAATGCCCATCCGCGCGGCCGCGTCGTGGATCCTGGCCTCGCGCGGCGTCAGCAGCTTGACCTGGTGGCCGCGATCGAGAAAGCCGCGCGCCTCGGTCAGCGTCCGGATCTCCTGGCCGCCCCAGCCGAGCGAGCTTTCGGTGTGCAGGATCCTCAGCGGCGCCGCCGTCATTCAGCGCGCGTCCGGGTGAGCGCGCGGCCGGGCGACGGGGCGGCGATCGGGCCGGACACGCCAGGGACGAGGACGGGGGACGAGGGACTGGCGTGCATGATGGCGAGACGGTCGGCGAGGCGAAGCCATAAAATTCGAACGATACCTTTTTCGCGCGCGTGATAGCGCGTCGCGGCCGTCCGTTGCGGAGCGCCATGCCCGATCCCGTCCATTCCCCCGGTTCCGAGCTCCCGGCGTCGAACGACGCCGACGCGCCCGGCCTGTCGGTCATCGTCATCGCCAAGGACGAGGCGCACCACATCGAGGCCTGCCTGCGCGCCTGCGAGTTCGCCGACGAGCGCATCGTGCTGGACTCGGGCAGCACCGACGCGACCCGCGAGCTGGCCCGGGCCTGCGGCGCGCGGGTGCACGTCAGCGCCGACTGGACCGGCTTCGGGCCGCAGAAGAACCGCGCGCTGGCCTTGAGTCGCGGCCGCTGGGTACTGTCGATCGATGCCGACGAGGTCGTCAGCCCGCAGCTTCGCGCGGCGGTCCTGGCGGCGGTGGCGGGCGGCGACGGCGCGCGCCAGCCGGTCGCCTGGTGGGTGCGGCGCGCGTCGAGCTTCTGCGGCCGCGTCGTGCGCTTCGGCGACTGGCGCAACGATCGGGTGATCCGCCTGTTCCGGCGCGACCGCGCGCGTTTCTCGGACGACGTCGTGCACGAAAGGGTCGTCGTCGACGACGGCGGCGCGATCGGCGTGCTCGATGGCCTGTTGTGGCACGACAGCATCGAGTCCGTCGAGGTCGGGCGGCAGAAGATGCGCGAGTACGCGCGGCTGGGCGCGGCCAAGCTGCGCGCGCGCGGCAAGAAAGGGGGGCTCGCCAGCGCCTTCGGCCATGCGTCCTGGACCTTCGTTCGCGGCTATCTGGTTCGGCTGGGCGTGCTGGACGGCTGGCGCGGGCTGGCGATCGCCTGGCTGAACACGCAGGGGACGTTTTTGCGCTACCGTTGGGCGGCCGACGAGCCATCCGCGCAAATCCCGGCCGCCGGCCCGCCGGCCGCCGAGCAGCCGACGGCCGAGGCCCGCCGACGCCCGCAGGCCTGATGCCGCCGTGATGGCCGGTCGCCGTGACATAGTCGCTGTGCGCCGAGGCGTGCCGGGTGGTATCACTGTCGCTTGTTCGCTTGTTCGCTTGTTCGCTCGACGATCGAGAGTCCATGGTTTGCGTCAAGCTCGCGTGAACGGGCCTTGGATCGTTTCCATCCTTCCGCGCGCCGGATGCCGGCGGAGGTCCGCTTGTCGTTCTATCGTCAACTGTCCCGGCGTCACCGTCTGATCCTGTCATGGGCGGTGGCCGTCGTCGTCGCGCTGGCCGCCGCGGCGGCGGTCAGCGCGCTGCAGCGCTCGGCCGTCGAGCAGTCGCGCGCGTACCAGACCGAGATGGCGCGCGAGTTCGGCGAGCAGCAGCAGCGCTGGCTGCTGTCGCCGAAGGACCCGTCCGAGTTCGAGGCGGCGCTGCAGGCCGACCGCTTGAGCGCGGTGGCCGTCGACGGCCCGATGGTGCTGTACACGCTGCGCGACGGCAGCCGGCATAGCACGCGGCTCGTGTCGGGGCCGCAGGGGCTGGTCACGCAGCTCGAACGGCTGAGCGTCGACCGGCAGTTCGCGCTGACGCGGGTGCCGATCGACGCGAGGGCGCCGATCGATCGCTACCGCGATGCGCTGGCGGCCGTGCCGGACCTGATGCTGCGCCTGGTGCCGGTGCTGCTGATGGGGGTGCTGATCGTGCTGGTCGCGCGCCAGTCGGGGATGCTCGGCCGCGACGGGCTGCACGTCGTCGAACGGCCCGGCACGCGCTTCGACGACGTGATCGGCGCGACCGAGGCCAAGCAGGAATTCCAGCACGTCGTCAGCTTCCTGAAGGACCCTCGACGCTACGCGGCGCTCGGCGCGAGCGCGCCGCGCGGCGTGCTGCTCGAAGGTCCGCCCGGCACCGGCAAGACGCTGCTGGCGCGGGCGGTGGCCGGCGAATGCGGCGCCAACTTCATCGCCGTCGACGGCGCCAGCTTCTCGTCGATGTACTACGGTTTGGGCATCGCCAAGGTCCGGCAACTGTTCGCGACGGCGCGCCGCAAGGCGCCGTGCATCGTCTTCATCGACGAGGCCGACGGCATCGGCATGCGCGTCAGCGGCGAGGCGGCGGCCGGCGGCGTCGCCGAGCAGAACCGCATCATCAACCGCATCCTGGTCGAGATGGACGGCTTCGACGCGCGCGACGGCGTCGTCGTGCTGGCGGCGACCAATCACGTGCAGAACATCGATCCGGCGCTGCGGCGCCCCGGGCGTTTCGATCGCTCGGTGCGGCTGGCGATGCCGGTGCAGGCCGAGCGCCGCGAATTGTTCTCGCACTATCTGCGCGGCGTGCCGGCGGCCGGCGACGTCGACTGCGCGGCGCTGTCGGCGATGTCGCAGGGCATGTCGCCGGCCGACATCGCCAACGTGGTCAACCGGGCCGCCGCGCAGGCGGCGCGCGACGGCTCGACGGTCGTCATGCACGAGCATCTGCTCGCCGCGATCGAGGAGCACCAGCTCGGCGGCGCGGTCTCGGCCGTCAAGGCGCTGCTGCGGCCGGCGACGCGCGAGCGCATCGCGCGGCAC
>JASGFT010000130.1:0-14011 GCA_047605425.1 Burkholderiaceae bacterium
CATAGCCCGATCCGCTGACATGCAGGTCGCCGCCGGGCAGCAGCAGGTGGCGCACGGTCATCTCGTTGCGGGTCAGCGTGCCGGTCTTGTCGGTGCAGATCACCGACGTGGCCCCCAGCGTCTCGACCGCCGGCAGGCGCCGGATCACCGCCTGGCGCGCGGCCATGCGCTGCACGCCGATCGCCAGCGTGATGGTGATGACGGCGGGCAGTCCTTCCGGCACGACGCCGACCGACAGCGCGACGATGGCGATCAACGCATCGATCCAGTGGAAGCCGCGCGCCAGCACCGCGAACAGGAACAGGACGACCGCGCCGGCCAGCACCGACCAGGTCATCAGCCGGGCGAAATCGTCGATCTGACGCACCAGCGGCGTCTTGCCGACCTCGACCGCCTTCAGCATGCCGCTGATCCGGCCGATCTGGGTATGGCTGCCGGTCTCGACCACCAGGCCGGTCGCCTGGCCGGCGGCGACCAGCGTGCCGGAAAAGGCCATGTTGCTCTGGTCGGCGATGCCGGCGTCGGCGGCGATCAGCGTCTGATGCTTTTCCGCCGCGACCGATTCGCCGGTCAGTGCCGCCTCGTCGATCAGCAGGCCGCGGGCGCGCAGCAGCCGGATGTCGGCCGGCACCCGGTCACCCGCTTCCAGCAGCACGATGTCACCGGGCACCAGATCGGGCACCGCCACCACCCGCCGTTCGCCGCTGCGCAGCACCATGGCATGCGGCGCGATCATGTCCTGGATCGCGCCCAGCGCCTCTTCGGCCTTGCCCTCCTGGATGAAACCGACGACCGCATTCACCAGCACCACGGCCAGGATCACGGCGGCATCGATCAGGTGCCCGAGCGACGCGGACAGGATCGCCGCGCAGACCAGCAGCAGGATCAGCGGATCGTTGAACTGATTGGCGAACCGCCGCCACGCCGGCACCGTCCGCGCCGCTGCCAGTTCGTTGGCGCCGTACAGCGACAGCCGGTGTTCGACCGCAGCCGCCGACAGGCCGCGTTCGTCGGCGCCGTGCGCGGCCATCGCCTCGTCGGTCGACAGACTGTGCCAATCATCGCGCAGCACCGGCGCGCGCGCGGGCTGCGAACTCGCGTCGTTCATCGTCGTCCCCTTTCCGACTGCGGGGCCGACTGCCCCAACCGTATGCGGACCGCATCGCGATCCGTGCTCGTACTATCGCCGATCACCCGCTCGGGGGATTTGATCGAAACCAAGAAAACCTTGCCCCGGCATGAATCAGGGAAACATCCGGGTCGCGGCCGTACGCGGCGCCCCTATACTCGATCGACGCCGCCGCGCGGTCGCGTCCCGCTGGCGGCGCCGGCTGCCGCGACGTTCGACCCACGCAGGACCGCGTCGCGCGCCTGCACCAGGAGACACATCGATGACCGATCTCTCTCGCCGCCGCTTCACGCTGGCCGCCGCGTCGCTGGGCGCCGGAGCGCCCGCGCTGACCGCCCGGGCACAGGTCGCCGGCTACCCGAACCGCCCGCTGAAGATCCTCGTCGCCGCCGCGCCCGGCGGGCTCAGCGACGCGTATGCGCGGCTGTTCGCCGAACAGTTCACGACGAGGTTCAACCAGCCGGCGCTCGTCGAGAACCGCACCGGCGCCAGCGGCATCATCGCGACCGAAGCGATGCTCAAATCCCCGCCCGACGGCTACACGATCTGGTCCGGCACCACCGGCATGGTCTGGCAGACGCGGGTGATGTACCGCAAGCTGCCGTTCGATCTGGCCAAGGACATCGCGCCGATCACGGTCTTTCCGTCAGGGCCGCTGGTGGTCGCCGTGCAGGAGCGCACCGGCGTGCGCGACTTCACCGGACTCGTCGATTACGTACGCAAGCATCCGTGCAGCGCCGGTTCGTACGCGGTCGCCTCGTATCCGCACGTGTTCGCCGAAACGCTGAACCGCGAATTCGGCGGCAAGGTGCAATCGATCCAGTACAAGGGAGAAGGCCCGATGTGGGTCGAGATGGGATCGGGCCAGCTCGATCTGGCGGTCGGCAGCTACCAGGCGTTCTCGACGGTCCGCGACAAGGGCATCCGGCCGATCGCCGTCAACGGCATGGTCCGCTGCCCGAAGCTGCCCGACCTGCCGACGTTGACCGAACAGGGGATGAAGTCGCCGGTGGCCAAACTCGAGGGCGGGCTGGCGCTGGTCGCCCATTCGGCCGTGCCGGGCGGGATCCTCGACCTGCTGGCGGAGGTCGCGGTCGCCGGCAACGACACGCCGCGCGCCCGCGCGCTGCGCGAGACCTTCGCGATCCCGGACGCGACCAAGGGTCGCGCCGATGCGCTGCGGCAATGGCGCGAGGACGCGCCGGCCTGGATCAAGGAGGTCGAGGCGCTGGGCGTCAAGCTCGATTGAGTCCGCACGGCGGCCGGCGGTGATCGCCGGCATCGCCCGCCGGCGCCCGGCGGATCACTGGATCAGCCGGTGCTGCAGCGCGTAGCGCGTGAGCGCCGAGTTCGAGTCGAGCGCCAGCGTCTCGAGCACGCGCGAGCGGTACGTGCTGACGGTCTTCGGGCTGAGGCTCAGCGACTTCGCGATCTGGCCGACCGCCTCGCCGTTGGCCAGCCGCAGGAACACCTGCAGTTCGCGATCGGACAGCCGAAGGTGCGGCTTGCCGGCCGCGGGGTCGTTGGCCGACACGCCGCTGGCCAGCAGATCGCCGACCGATTCGCTGACGTAGCGACGGCCGGCGCCGACCATGCGGACCGCGCGGATCACCTCCTCGGGTTCGGCATCCTTGGACAGATAGCCCTTGGCGCCCATCTTCAGCGTCTGGATCGCGTACTGTTCCTCGGGAAACCCGGACAGGATGATGACCGACGGCGCGCCCTCGCGCAGGCCGATATTGCGCAGCGCGTCGATGCCGCTGCCTTCGGGCAGCGCGATGTCCAGCAGCAGCACGTCGCAGGCGCCGCTTCGCGCGAGCGCTTCGGCCTCGCGCGCGGTCGCGGCCTCCGCAACGACCTTCAGGTCGCTATGCGAGGCAATCAGCGACGCGAAGCCGCTGCGCACGATCGGATGATCGTCGCAAATACCCACTCGAATTTGAAGCCCGGCAACCACGTTGCTCTCTTCCTGGAAAGACGTCGGATCACGCAGCATTGTGCCGGAGCGCCGGCCCGCGTCCTGTCAGCGCGTGTCGGCGCCGCTTGCCGGAGCTGTCCTACAAGAAGAGGGAGAGAAAACGATCGGCCGCGGGCGAATCAATTCGCGATCGATGCCACCGATGCCTGCGGCACGCGGACGTCGAGGCGCGGCGTGACGCGATCGAAGAACGCCTGCGCCTGACGGTCGAACGAGCGTTCCGGCGCGCCGACGCTCATGTCGAGCGAGAAGCCCATGACGATGCCGGCGCCGGGCCTGCCCGGATGCCGGCACGTCAGCGCCTGCTGCTGGCGCAGCCGCTGGCCTTGCGGCACGCGTGCCGTCAGCCGGTGCTGCACGCACGGATAGCCGCGGGCGACCGAATAAGCGAACGCCGATTCGACGACCTTCATGTTCGCGATCTTCGGGTCGTGCAAGGCCTCGTCGCGGACGAAATCGACCATCTCCTCGGGGCTCAGGTCCGGCGGCAATGCGATCATCGAGACGAAAGCCTTTTCTCGCCGGCCGTCATCGTCGGTCGCATAGGCGACGCCGGCGTTCGACGAACTGGACAGGCGCCAGCGGCCCTCGGGCGCCCGCACGCTGAGCCAGCCGTTCGAGTATGAAGGATGCGTCTGCGCCCACAGCATCGTCCCGGCGAGCAGCACCAACGAGAGCGAAGAGAACATCGGCCAGAAATTCATCGTCATCACCTTCGGTTGATGACCAAGTTAATCCAATTCGACGACGCTGCGCAGATCGCGTATACCCGATTTTGTGAAGCAATTCTCATGATCGTAAAGATTTCTCGACGGGCCTCGATCCGAGCGAGCGGACCGCCGGAACCGGCGGCGCCGGCTGTCAAGGTTCGCCCCGTCGTCGCGACTGCCCGGCGTCCGCGATTCGACCCGAGCGCCCCCCCGATGCCGGCTGGCTCATGACCGCCCCGACGATGATCGAGACGCGCATCCCCGCGCGGCTCGACGCGCTGCCCTGGACCGTGTTCCACACGCGGCTCGTGATCGCGCTGGGCGTGACCTGGATCCTGGACGGCCTGGAGGTCACGCTGGCCGGATCGGTCGCCGGCGCGCTGCGCGAAAGCCCGACGCTGGCGCTCAGCGAAGCGCAGGTCGGCCTGTCGGCCAGCATGTATCTGGCCGGCGCGGTGCTCGGCGCGCTGGGTTTCGGCTGGCTCGCCGACCGCTACGGACGCAAGCGCCTGTTCTGGATCACGCTGGCGGTCTACGCGCTGGGCACGCTGGCGACCGCGTTCTCGCGCGATTTCCTGAGCTTCGCGGTCTGCCGGATGATCACCGGCGCCGGCATCGGCGGCGAGTATTCGGCGATCAACTCGGCGATCCAGGAATGGATTCCGGCCCGCCACCGCGGCCGCACCGACCTGATCGTCAACGGCAGCTTCTGGATCGGCGCCGGCGCCGGCGCGCTCGGCTCGCACGCGCTGATGGCCAGCGGATGGCTGCCGCAGGAGCTGGCGTGGCGACTGGCCTTCGGCATCGGCGCGGTCCTCGCGCTGATGATCATCGCGCTGCGCGGCAGCGTGCCCGAGAGTCCGCGCTGGCTGGTCACGCACGGGCGCGCGGCCGAAGCCGAGGCGCTGGTCGCGCGCATCGAGGCGTCGCTGGACCACCGCGGCCCTCATGCCCGCGACCGCGGCGACGCACCGGCGCCGATGCCCGTCTGGCGGCTGCGCGCCGACTATCGCGGCGCGACGATGACCGACGTCGCGCACTCGCTGCTCAGGCACCATCGACGCCGCACGCTGGTCGCGCTGACGCTGATGTCGTCGCAGGCGTTCTGCTACAACGCGATCTTCTTCACGTTCGCGCTGGTGCTCGGCCGCTTCTACGACGTGCCCGCTCGCGACGTGGGTCTGTACCTGCTGCCGTTCGCGATCGGCAATTTCCTCGGGCCGTTGCTGCTCGGGCATTGGTTCGACACGATCGGGCGGCGCGTGATGATCGCCTCGACCTATGCGCTGGCCGGCGTGCTGCTGATCGCGACCGCGCTGCTGTTCGCCGGCGGGTGGCTCGGCGTCACCGGCCAGACGGTGGCGTGGTCGGTCGTGTTCTTCTTCGCATCGGCGGCGGCCAGCTCGGCGTACCTGACCGTCGGCGAATCGTTCCCGATCGAGATCCGCGCGCTGGCCATCGCGCTGTTCTACGCGCTGGGCACGGCGTTGGGCGGCATCGCCGGCCCGTGGCTGTTCGGCGAACTGATCGGCACCGGATCACGCGGGCCGATCGCCTGGGGCTATGTCGCCGGCGCGGTGTCGATGCTGGTCGCGGCGGCCGTGCAATGGCGCTGGGGCCTGGCCGGCGAGCGGCGGGCCCTCGAGGATCTGGCGTCGCCGCTGTCGGGGCGGCACTGAGCGCCGCCGCCCGCGGGCCGCATCAGGCCGGCATCAGGCCGACGGCATCGGCGTCGACTGCCACGACACCATCTGCCAACTGGCGCCGCGCCGGGCCCAGACCTGCAGATAGCGGCTGACGAAGCTCTTGGTCGCGCCCTTGACGACGACCTCGATCTGGACGTCGCCGTTGACCAGCGCCACGTCGCCGAGCACACGGAACGTGCGCGCGAGGTTCGTCAGCCCGCGATAGTCGTAGAAGCCCGTCGTGGCGCGCTCGATGAACTGCGACTTGGATTCGGTGGTGGCGCTCGCGTGCACGTACACCAGATCGTCGCCGAGCAGCTCGCGCAGCGTCGCCGCGTCCTTGGCGATGGTGGCCTGTGCGCGGCGCTCGTCCAGCGCTTCGATTTCCTTGATGATTTCCTGGCTCATTCGTCTGCTTCCTGTCGCGGTCTCCTCGCGGTGTGGCGCAGATTAGACCCCAGCTCGCGACGTTTGTCACGGCGCGGCCGCTTCTTCGTTTGCGCGTCGACCGATTAGTATCAACCGGCAAGCGGCCCGATCCGCTCCGTCCGATGCCAGCCAGGGAGACGACCATGCCCCCCACGCCGCGGCGCCCGAGCCCGATCTTCATCTCGAATGCACGATGGGCGATCTGCTGATCCGCGCGATCGAACGCGGCGCCGAGCGCACGGCCTTCGTGCCAGGCGCTGCGGCAACAGTTCGGCGGCGGGCGCCAGGCGCGGTTCCGGGCGCGGGGCGCGATCCCGGGCGAACGGCGCGGTTCCGAGCCCTAAGCGCGGTCCCGGGGGCGGGGCTCGGCCGGCATCGGCCACGCGGCCATCAGCACCAGCAGCACGACGACCAGCAGGTACGGCGCACCGGGCTCGATGTCGTAGCACAGCGTTCCGACGAACGGGCCGACCACGGTGCCGAACCCCTGCGCGGCGCCGAGCACGCCGGCCGCGGCGCCCTGCTCGTGCGGCTGCACGGCGTTGGCCGCCATTGCGCCGAAGGCCGGAAACACCCAGCCCATGCCGAACGCCGTCAAGAAATAAGAGCCGATCAGCATCGCGCCGGACGTGCTCGCGGCGATCGCCGCGAAGCCGATCGCGCCGATCATCGCGCCGCGGCGAACCAGCTTCGCCGGCGGCCAGCCGAGCCGGCGCACGACCATCTGCGAACCGATCAGCGACACGCCGACCATCGTCAGCGACAGCCCGGCGACGCGCGCCGCGTCGCCGCCGGCCAAGCCGAGCCGATCGATCGCGAAGAAGCCGACGATGATCTGCGCGATCGACACGCAGAAGTACGCGATGAACGACACCAGCATCGGCCGGCGCAGCCGGCGATCGGCGAACGACAGCGCCGAGCGGCCGCCCTGCGGTGAGCCGCCCGAGCGCGGCAGCGTGCGCCACAGCACGATCGTCGCGACGACCGGCAGCAGCCCGGTCACGTACAAGGGCGTGTCCAGCTCGCTCGCGGCCAGGCCGCCGGCCAGCGCCGGGCCGGTTACCAGCCCGACCGCATTGGCGGCGCCTAGCAGCGCCAGCGTGGCCGTGCGCCGCTCGGCCGGCACGTGATCGGCGATCAGCGCCTGGCCGACCGCCGGCACCGCCGAGTAGAAACCGCCCATCGCGCCGCGCGTGACCAGCATCCCGACGAACACCACCATCGCGCCAAAGCCCTGCGATAGCGAGACGATCAGCAGCGCGCACAACAGCGCATAGCAGACGGTGAACCCGCTGACGGCCAGCAGCATCACCGCGCGGCGACCGCGCCGGTCGGCCTGCCGGCCCCAGCGCGGCGCGCTCAGCATCCACATGACGCCGCCGATGGTGATCACCATGCCGGCCTGCGATGCGCTCAGGCCGATCTCGCGCGCGATCGGACCGATCAGCGATACGAACGCCATCATCGCCATCGTGCACGTGCAGTTGGCGACCAGCAGCGGGCGGATGTCGAAGCACGCCGGGTCGGGCGCAGCGGAACGGGAAGTCATCGAAAATCCTCGCGGAGAAGCCGCGCGGCGAACGCCTGTCGCGGCGGAGGCGGGCCCTGGCGCCCTGCAAGGCCCACGTCCCCGTCACCTTCATACCACGAGTCCGGCGGGCGGCCGGACATGCCGCCGCGGCTGCGTCGCCGTTTCGTAGCGTCGACCAGCCGCCCCGGCGAGACCTTGCCCCTAGAATGGGCCGATCGAAGCGTAGGAGACCCGACGATGTCCGATCCCGATCCGACCCCTCTGCAATACGATCTGATCATCCGCGGCGGCACCGTCCATGACGGTCTCGGCGGCGCGCCCCGCGTGGCCGACGTCGCGGTCAAGGACGGACGCATCGCCGCGATCGGCGACGTCGACGGCCGCGCCGCGCAGGAGCTCGATGCGCGCGGCCTGCTGGTGACGCCGGGCTTCGTCGACGTCCACACCCACTACGACGGCCAGGCGACGTGGGAGAACCGGCTGGCGCCGTCGTCGCTGCACGGCGTGACCTCGGTGGTCATGGGCAACTGCGGCGTCGGCTTCGCGCCGTGCCGGCCCGGCGAGCGCGACACGCTGGTGCGCGTGATGGAGGGCGTCGAGGACGTGCCCGAGGTCGTGATGACCGAAGGCCTGCCGTGGAACTGGGAGACCTTCCCGGAATACCTGGACGCGCTGGCGGCGCGCCGCTTCGACATCGACGTGGCCGCGCAGTTGCCGCATTCGGCGCTGCGCGTCTACGTGATGGGCCAGCGCGCGGCCGGACACGAGCCGCCGACGGCCGAGGACCTGCAGCGCATGCGCGAGCTGACCGCCGAGGCCATCGATGCCGGCGCGCTCGGGGTAAGCACGTCGCGCAACATGATGCACCGGACCAAGGCCGGCGACCTGGCGCCGAGCCTGTTCTCCGAGGAAGACGAGTTGCACGCGCTGGCGCAGGGACTGAAGGACGCCGGACAGGGCGTGATGCAGATGATCCCGTCGCCGACCGGCGATGCGCGCGCCGAGTTCGGTCTGATGCGGCGGCTGGCCGAGCACAGCGGCCGGCCGCTGTCGTACACACTGATCCAGATGCCGACCGGCGACAGCGACGCTTATCGCCAGTCGCTGCAGGCGCTGGACGACGCCGCGCGCGCGGGCCTGTCGATGCGCGCGCAGGTCGCGCCGCGGCCGGTCGGCATGTTCTACGGGCTGGACCTGAGCTTCCATCCGTTCGCGTATCACCCGAGCTACAAGGCGATCGCGCACCTGCCGCTGGCCGAACGCGTCGAGCGGATGAAGGATCCGGTGTTCCGCGAACGGCTGCTGTCCGAAAAACCCGAGGACAGCAACCCGGTCAACCTGAAGACGGTCAAGGCCTTCCAATACGCGCATCCGTGGGGACAGGAGGTCGACTACGAGCCCGATCCGTCGAACCGGATCGATGCGTTGGCCGCGCGCGCGGGCCGATCGGTCGAAGTCTTCGCTTATGACCTGCTGCTGGCCAATGACGGCAAAGCGCTGTTCTATCTGCCCGGCGCCAACTATCGCGAAGGCAACCTCGACGCGGTGCGCGAGATGCTCGGCCATCCGTGCACGGTGGTCGGCCTGGCCGACGGCGGCGCCCACTACGGGATGATCTGCGACGGCAGCTTCCCGACGTACTTCCTGCAACGCTGGGCGCGCGACGCGGCGCCGGCGCAGCGCATCCCGCTGGCAGAGGCGATCGCCGCGCTGACCAGCGAACCGGCGGCGATCGTCGGCCTGAACGATCGCGGGCGGCTGCAGGTCGGCTACAAGGCCGATCTCAATGTGATCGACCTCGCGCGCCTGAAGCTGAACGTACCGAACGTCGTCTACGACCTGCCGGCCGGGGGCCGTCGCATGCACCAGAGCGCCGAAGGCTACGTCGCGACGATCGTGTCGGGTAACGTTACTTATCGCGAAGGCAAGCCGACCGGTGAACTGCCGGGCCGGCTGGTGCGCGGCCAGCGCGCGGCACCGCAGCCGGCAGGCGTCGATCAGGCGCTGGCGGCCTGAGAATCCGCGGACGAACCCGCCACGCCCGCTCGCCGCGTCCGATTCCTTCACAGATTCCGAGAACCGTTCGCGCGGCCGCGTGGGATTGCCGCGACAGGTTGATCGTCGCGCTTGGCCCGGCCGGGCGCCTTGTGCGAACATCGACCGAGCCGCCCCGATGGGCGGCGCAGCGTGCCGGCCCCGGGGGGCCGGCCCCACGCCCGGCCAGGCCCACTTCGAAATCCCGTCTCTCGGGCGCTGGCCGTCAAGGAGCCCCCGATGCGCGACCGCAAATACATTCTGGACATGGCCCGCACACCGTTCGGTCGGCGGATCCTCGGCCACATCGGTGCCGAATGGCCGTCCGGCAACGAAACGCCGGAAGAACTCGATGCGATGTGGGAACGCAATCGCCAACGCCTCGAATCGCTGCGCCGCGACCTGCGCACGACGCGGCGCCTGCGCGCACTGAACCGGCTGCACTGAACCGGCTGCGCTGAACCGGCTGCGCTCACCGAGTCGGCTGCGCTGAATGCGATTCGGCCCGGCGTCGGCGACACCGAGCCGATCACGGGCGGGCGAGCCTGCGGAGGACGGCCCGCGCAGCGAGCCGGATCGCGCCGCCGGTCGCGGCGCTCTACCGATTATTCGATGCCCAGCGCGTCCGCGTCGGCTTCGGCCTGCAGCATCACGGCCCTTTCGCGCTCGGGCAGCAGGTCGATGATCCGCTTGCGCAGCCGGTCATAGGCGCGCCGCGGCTCAGCGCCGCGGAACGGGTCCTCGTTCGCGTCGAACGCCACCGCGATCTCGGCCCAGTGCGCGTCCGTCAGCGAAGCGATCGCGCGCGGAATCAGCTCGTTCTCTTCGGCCTGCATGTGATCGAGATGGTAGCGGGTGTACGCGGCGCAGGCGTCGACGAACGCGCTGGTCGCGCCGGGCAGACGCGCCTGGAACGCGATGAAGCAGCGCTCGAGGCCGCTCAACAGGCGCGTGCTGATGCGATGCTCGTTCGAGCAGCGATCGATCAGATCGATGCACGCCTGGTCACCATCGCGCGCCGCCGCCTCGCGCAGCGCGCTGAACAGGTAGCGGTCTTCCTTCGGGTGATGGAACCGGTCGGGGAACGCGTCGATGTAGCACAGGATCGTCGCCAGCAACGTGAAGTCCGCGACCTTGTTTCCTTCGACGATCTCGGCCATCTGGGCGTCGAGCAGGATCAGCACGCTGGCCAGCAGGCGGTGCTCGCGCAGGACGGTCGCCACCGCGCGATCGCGAGCCGTGCCACCGCTCGCCGAGCGCAGGTTCCCGGCCATCGCCGCGGTCCTGGCTTTTTCGATTGTCTCGACCATCGCATCCTCTGTCTGGATATCTGGCGGATTGTTACCGGCGCAACGACGCGCCAAGGCTGTCGATCCGATCTTAGAGGACGCGCGTACGCCGCGGTTGACACAGGTCAACCGGGCGAGCACCCCGATGGGGCGCCCCAACCGTCTTGCGCGAACGCGGGTCGAGCGGCGATCAGGCGGGCTGCCGGACCCCGGCCGTCGACGGCCGCGCGGCGCCGGGCGGCTCGCCGGACAGCCCGGCGAAGCCCCTGAGCGCCCGCGCCATCTCCTCGCGCACCGGCTTGCCGGTCAGCACGGCGTCGACCATCGTGTACGACGCGTGGAAGTGGCCGGGACCGTCGTAGCGATCGACCGGCACGCCGGCCGCCCGCAGCGCGTCGGCGTAGGCCTGGCCCTCGTCGCGCAGCGGGTCGAACTGCGCGGTGGCGATGAAGGCCGGCGGCAGGCCTTCGAGACGGCCTCGCAACGGCGACACGCGCGGATCCTCGCGCTCGGCCGGCGAGCAGTACAGGTCCCAGAACCAGAACATCAGCGAACGCGTCAGGAAGTAACCGTTGGCGTTTTCTTCATAAGACGAGCGATCGAAGCGGCAGTCGGTCACCGGGCAGACCAGCAGTTGTCCGGCGATCGCCGGTCCGCCGCGGTCGCGCGCGAGCTGGCAGGTGACGGCGGCGAGGTTGCCGCCGGCGCTCCAGCCGGCCACCATCACCGGACCTTCGCGGCCGCCGAGCTCGCCGGCGTGCTCGGCGATCCAGCGGGTGGCCGCATAGGCGTCCTCGGCCGCGGCGGGGAAGCGATGCTCGGGCGCATGCCGGTAGCCGACGCTGACCAGAACCATGTCGCTGCGCCGGCACAGGTCGTGGCAGAACGGATCGTCGGAGCCCTGGTCGCCGAGCACCCAGCCGCCGCCATGGAAGTAGACGACGACCGGATGCGGGCCGGGCGTCGCCGGCCGGTACAGGCGGTAGGGCAGCGGCCCGTCCGCGCCCGGCAGCGTGCCGTCGACGACCTCGCCGATCGGCCGTCCGGGCGGCCGCGTCGCGTTCATCTGCGTGAGGAACTGGCGAGCGCCCGCCGCACCGAAGCATTCGAGCGGCGGCAACCCCATCGACGCGAGCAGGTTCAGCACGACCCGCACGTCGGGCTGCAGCGTCACGATCTCGCCGTCGTTGCACTGCTCGCGCCCGTCCGGGCCGGTCAGCCGCAAGCCGAGCATCCCCTTGGCGACGACCTCGTCGCAGATCTCGCGGTAAGGGCCGACGCCGCCGGTATACGGCATCACGCCCTGCACCTTGCCCGCCACGTTGGCGCCGGTGTACCAGGTGTTGGCCAGCCGGTGCAGCGTCATCAGCGTGCAATCGGCCGAGTGGCGCTGCCAGCCGGCCTGCGCGGTCTCGGTCGGCTCGATCGACGTGAAACCGCGCTCGCGCAGATCGGCCAGGCGATCGACGACCCAGTCGACGTGCTGCTCGATCGACACCGCCATGTTCGACAGCACCGACGGGCTGCCGGGACCGGTGATCATGAAGAAGTTCGGGAAACCCGCGACCATCAGGCCCAGGTACGAGCGCGGGCCGGCGGACCAGGCCTGCGACAGCGTCTGGCCGTCGCGGCCGGTGATCGGATGCACGGCCAGGATCGCGCCGGTCATCGCGTCGAAGCCGGTCGCGAACACGATCGCGTCGACGGCGATCGAGCGGCGCGAGGTCTGGATGCCCTCGGGGGTGATCCGTTCGATCGGCTCGGCGCGCAGATCGACCAGCGTGACGTTCGGCCGGTTGTAGGTCACGTAGTAGTTGGTATCGAGGCAGGGCCGCTTGGCCCCGAACGGATGATCGCGCGGCAGCAGGGCTTCGGCGGTCTGCGGATCCTTGACGATCTCGCGGATCTTCTCGCGGATCAGGTCAGCGGCCAGCGCGTTGCCATCCAGATCCGAGCCCTGGTCGGCCCACAACTGCGTCAGGATCGTGATCAGATCGCCGGCGGCCCAGGCCTGCTCGAAGCGTTCGCGACGCTGCGCGTCGGTCAACTGCCAGCTATGGACCGTCAGCTCGGGCAGCGGCACGCCGGCCATCGACTGGCGCGCGGCCCGCACGTAGGCGTCGCGGTCGCGTTCGCGCTCCCGCGTGCGCTCGGGCGAGGGCTGGCCATTGTGCGCCGGCAGCGCGAAACCGGGCGTGCGCTGGAACACCGTCAGGTGCGCGGCCTGCTCGGCGATCAGCGGGATCGCCTGGATCGCCGAGGAGCCCGTGCCGATGACCGCGACCCGCTTGCCGGTGAAGTCGACGCCTTCGTGCGGCCAGCGGCCGGTGACGTAGACCGCTCCGGCGAACGTATCGGCGCCGTCGATCTCCGGCGGCTTCGGCGACGACAGGCAGCCGGTGGCCATGATGTAGTGCCGGCAGCTCAGCGTGTCGCCGCTGGCCAGCGTCAGCCGCCAGCGCTGCGCGGCCTGGTCCCATTCGGCGTTGGTGACGCTCTGCCCGAAGCGGATGTCGCGGCGCAGGTCGTAGCGGTCGGCGACGAAGCCCAGGTAGCGCAGGATCTCGGGCTGCGTCGCGTATTTCTCCGACCACTGCCAGGCCTCGTCCAGCTCGGGATCGAACGTGTAGCGGTAGTCGATCGTCTGGATGTCGCAACGCGCGCCCGGATAGCGGTTCCAGTACCAGGTGCCGCCGACGTCGTCGGCCGATTCGAGCACGATGGTCGAGAACCCGGCCTCGCGTAGGCGATGAAGCAGGTACAGGCCCGAGAAGCCCGCGCCGACGACGACGACGTCGGGTGCGTCGGACGATGCGGGCCCCGGATCCGCGGCAATGGCATTGCCTGGCTGTTGCATGGTGTCTCCTCTGTTTGACGAGTGCGGCCTCTTCGTGGCTCGTCGGTCATCGCATTGTAGGGCGGCCAGTCCGATGCGTCCGATCTTTCGTTCGGACCTTTCTCGGCCCGCGCCGCTACGCGGACGCCGCGTTCATCGTGCCGGCCGCGCAGCGACAGCGTGCGCAGCCCGTGCAGCAGCAGCGTCTCGGGATGCGGCGCCGGCTCGTCATCGTCGGACGTGTCCAATTCGCGTCTCGCCGTCAGTGCTTTCGGTGATCCCGATCATCGCCGGGCGAGGGCGGAGCGGTGCGCGCGGGCCGCGGCTGTCCCTGCGGCTGCGCCCGCATCTGCGCCGACGCCTGCCCGAGCGCGCCGGCCGCCGTCGGCC
>JASGFT010000131.1:0-13955 GCA_047605425.1 Burkholderiaceae bacterium
ATGGATATGGACAGCGGCAAGTTCTACTTCATCGAGGTCAACCCGCGCATCCAGGTCGAGCACACCGTGACCGAAATGGTCACCGGCATCGATATCGTCAAGGCGCAGATCCACATCCTCGACGGCTTTGCCATCGGCACCCCGGAATCGGGCGTGCCGAAGCAGGAGGACATCCGCCTCAACGGCCATGCGCTGCAGTGCCGCATCACCACCGAGGATCCCGAGCAGAACTTCATCCCGGACTATGGCCGGATCACCGCCTATCGCGGCGCGACCGGCTTCGGCATCCGGCTCGACGGCGGCACGCCTACCGGCGCCGTCATCCCGTACACGTCCGCTGCTCGAGAAGGTCACCGCCTGGGCGCCGAGTCCCGTCGAAGCGATCGCGCGCATGCATCGCGCGCTGTGGGAGTTCCGCATCCGCGGCGTCGCGACGAACCTGCGCTTTCTCGACCAGGTCATCGCGCGCCGAAGTTCGCGCACGGCGAATACACCACGAAGTTCATCGACGAGACGCCGGAACTCTTCAAGTGGGAGAAGAAGCGGGACCGCGCCACGCGCATCCTGAGCTTCATCGGCGAGACCATCGTCAACGGCAACCCGGAAGTGAAGGGCCGCATCAAGCCGAAGCAGATGACGCTGGCGCGGCTGCCGAAGGTCAACGTGTCGAAGGCACCGCCGCCGGGCACGAAGCAGAAGCTCGACGAACTCGGCGCCGACGGTTTCGCGAAGTGGATGCTGGCGCAGCAGCGCGTGCTCATCACCGACACCGCGATGCGCGATGCGCACCAGTCGCTGCTCGCGACCCGCATGCGTTCGCCCGACATGGCCGCGATCGCGCCGTACTACGCGCACATGTTGCCGCAGCTGTTCTCGGTGGAATGCTGGGCGGCGCCACGTTCGACGTCGCGATGCGTTTCCTGCGCGAGGATCCGTGGGCGCGCCTCGAGCAATTCCGCGCGGCGATGCCGAACCTGCTGCTCCAGATGTTGCTGCGCTCGTCGAACGCCGTCGGCTACACCAACTACCCGGACAACGTCGTCAAGGCGTTCGTGAAGCAGGCCGCGACGTCGGGCATCGACGTGTTCCGCGTCTTCGACTCGCTGAACTGGGTCGACAACATGCGCGTCGCCATCGACGCCGTGCGCGACACCGGCAAGTGTGTGAGCCGCCATCTGCTACTCGGGCAATCTCTCCTCGCCGAAGGAGACGAAGTACACGCTCGACTACTACCTCGAGATGGGCCGTAAGCTGAAGGCGGCCGGCGTGCACGTGCTCGGCATCAAGGACATGGCGGGCGTCGCGCGGCCGCGCGCGATCCGCGAGCTGGTGCGCGCGCTCAAGGCCGAGACCGGCCTGCCCGTGCACTTCCACACGCACGACACCAGCGGCATCGCCGCCGCGTCGGTGCTGGCGGCCGTCGAGGCCGGCGTCGACGCCATCGACGGCGCGCTCGACGCGATGAGCGGGCTGACCTCGCAGCCGAACCTGGGTGCGATCGTCGCCGCGCTCGAGGGCAGCGAGCGCGATCCGGGCCTGGATCGCGACGGGCTGCGGCAGTTGTCCGACTACTGGGAGGGCGTGCGCAAGTTCTACCAGCCGTTCGAGGCCGACATACGCGCCGGCACCGCCGACGTCTACCAGCACGAGATGCCGGGCGGCCAGTACACGAACCTGCGCGAGCAGGCGCGGGCGATGGGCCTCGAGCACCGCTGGGCCGAGGTGTCGCGGACGTACGCCGACGTCAACCGGCTGTTCGGCGACATCGTCAAGGTCACGCCGACGTCGAAGGTCGTCGGCGACATGGCGATCTTCATGGTGGCCAACGGCCTGGGTACGCGGGACATCCTCGACCCGTCGCGCGACATCGCGTTTCCGGATTCGGTGATCGCGCTGTTCAAGGGCGAGCTGGGCTTCCCGCCGGACGGCTTTCCGGCCGACGTGTCGCGGCGGATCCTCAAGTGCGGCACGCCGTCGCAGGTGCTGCCCGAGCCGCCGGCGCCGTACCGCCCGGGCGACGGCCTGGCGCCGGTCGACCTGGCCGCGGCGCGCGAGGAGGCCGAGAAGGCCGTCGGCCGCCACATCGACGACGACGAGCTGGCCTCGTACCTGATGTATCCGAAGGTGTTCCGCGACTACGCGGCGCACCAGCGCCAGTACGGCGACGTCAGCGTGCTGCCGACGCGCACGTTCTTCTACGGCCTGGCCGATCGCGAGGAGATCGCGTTCGGCATCGACGCGGGCAAGACGCTGATCCTGTCATTGCAGGGCAGCACGCCGGTCGACGACGATACGGCCGTGCAGTTGTTCTTCGAGTTGAACGGCCAGGCGCGGGCGATGCCGATCGCCAAGGCCGGCGCCAAGGCCGTCGCCCAGCGCGCGCAGGCCGACGCCGAGAACCCGAACCACGTGCCGGCGCCGATGCCCGGCATGGTCGTGACCGTCGGCGTCAAGCCCGGCCAGTCGGTCAAGGCCGGCGATCCGCTGGTGTCGATCGAGGCGATGAAGATGGAGTCGCAGATCCGCGCCGAGCGCGACGCGACGATCAAGGCCGTGCACGTGAAGCCCGGCGATACGATCGCCGCGCACGACCTGTTGATCGAGCTCGGGTAAGCGCCCTTACTTGAACTGCACCGATACGCTCGGGTTGCCCGGCAGCCCGTCGTAGACGGCCCAGACCGTCGTGCCGGCCTTGGGCTGCAGCAGCTTGGTGAACGAGCCCAGCGACAGCAGATCGCCTTCCTTCAGCGTGATGCCGTTCTTCTCCAGGTCGCCGGCCAGCCAGATCGCCGCATTGAGCGGCTGGTTCAGGATCGCGCTGCCTTTGCCGCTATCCAGGTCGCGGCCATCGCTGCCGACCAGCCGGACCGTCATGTCGCGCAGCGAGTCGAGGAACGCCTGCGTGGGCTGCACCCGAATCGGCTCGCCGAGCACGCCGTAGCGGGCGCCGACGTTGACCAGTTGCAGCGCCGGGCCGTTCAGCTTCGACGGGTCCTCGTACTGCAGGTCCGGCAGCTCGATGAACGGGTAGATGACGCTGATCTGCGACAGCGCCTCGAGCGGGGTCTTCGCGTCGTGGATCTTCGCGCTCTTGACGACGGCGACCAGGTCGGCCTCGAACACCGGCCGCGCGCCGAACTGCGCGGGCACCGACGCGCCGTTGCGCAGGATCATCTTCTGGTTCAGCGTGCCCCACATCGGCGCCGGATAGTTGAAGCGCTTCTGGACCGCCTCGTTGGTCAGGCCGGCCTTGTAGCCGATGACCGGCCCGTGGGTGCTCGTCAGCGTCCGCGCGAACTTGTCGCGGCCGCACTGCGCGCCGGCGATCGTCAGGTCGGCCGGCGGCGTCGGTTGCTGTTGCAGCGCGACGTAGCGGGCGTTCATCGCCTTGATCGCCGCGTCGGACGGGCAGGTCGGCGCGTCGGGTTTCATGCCGGCGCAGCCGGCCAGCAGCGCGAGCGCGCCGGCGGTGGCGGCGAGACGGATCGTTGGCATCGTCGTGTCTCCTGGACGAGAAGGGTAGGGTCGTCGATCGGCCCGACGCCGCGCGGCGCGCGGGGGGCGGACGGAGTCGATCATACCGTGGCGTCCCGGCGCATCACCCTTTCACCGACCGGGGGTTGGCCGACCGTCTATCGTCCGGCCGCGACCAGCTCGGCGAACGTCACCTCCTTGTCGACGCGCACGTCGGACGGCAGCCCGAGCACGCGCTCGGCCAGGATGTTCTTCAGGATCTCGTCGGTGCCGCCGGCCACGCGCATCGCCGGCGCGTACATCATCGCCTGCTGGAACCAGGCCTGCATCGGCGCGAGCTCCGGGTCCATGACGATACCGGCCTGGCCGATCAGGTCCATCCCGTACAGCGCGATGTCCTGCAGCTTGACGGCGCTGACGACCTTGCCGATCGAGGCCTCGGGGCCGGGCGCCTGCCCGCGCGACAGCGCCGTCATCGTCCGGAACTTCGTGTACTTGAGCCCCTGCGTCTTGACGTACCAGTCGGCCAGCCGCTCGCGCACGGCCGCGTTGCCGATCGCCGGCTCGCCGTCGAGATCGAGCCGGGCGGCCAGCCGGTACAGGTCCTCGGCGTCGGGACCCGGCGCGTCGCCGACCGCCAGCCGCTCGTTCATCAGCGTGGTCAGCGACACCTTCCAGCCGCCGCCGACCGGGCCGAGCCGCTGCGCGTCGGGGATCCGCACGTCGGTGAAGAACACCTCGTTGAAGTTCGACGTGCCGGCGATCTGCTTGATGCGCCGCACCTCGACACCCGGCGAGCGCATGTCGAGGAAGAAGAACGTCAGCCCCGCGTGCTTGGGCACGTTCGGGTCGGTGCGCGTGACCAGGATGCCGAAGTCGCAGAAATGCGCGCCCGAGGTCCAGATCTTCTGGCCGTTGACGACCCAGTCGTCGCCGTCGCGGACCGCGCGCGTCTTCAGCCCGGCCAGGTCCGAGCCCGCCGACGGTTCGGAGAACAACTGGCACCAGATCTCGTCGCCGCGCAGCGCCGGCGTCACGTGCCGTTCGAGTTGGGCGGGCGTCGCGTACGTCATCATCGTCGGGATGCACATGCCCAGGCCGATCTCGTAGACGCCGCGCGGCACCTGGTAGCGGGCCTCCTCCTGGTTGTAGATCACCTGCTGGATCGGCGTGCCGCCGCGCCCGCCCCAGCGCGGGTCCCAGGTGATGCCGGCGAAGCCGGCCTCGTACTTGCGCCGCTGCCAGTCCTTCGCGCGGCGCAGGCCTTCGGGGCCTTCGATGTAGCGCACGCGCTGCGCCGGATCGCCGGGCTTGCGCAGCGTCGCGTTGGCGTCGAGGAACGCGCGGACCTCGGCGCGGAACGCCGCCTCGTCGGGGGTGTCGTTGAAATCCATGTCGTCTCCGTTCGATGTGGGTCGCCGCGCCGCTCAGGCGGCCTGGCGCTGGAGCTGCTCGCCCCAGCGCGTCACCAGTTGATCCTTCCACCACGCGTTGCCGCCGATCGCCAGCCCCAGCAGCTTGGCGCGGCGATGGAACAGGTGCGCGTCGACCTCCCAGGTGATGCCCATGCCGCCGTGGGTCTGGATGTTCTCCTTGCTGGCGAGCTGCGCGGCGTCGGTCGCGCCGACACGGGCGCTGGCGGCGGCCAGCGGCAGCTCGGGCGCGTCGGCCTGCAGCGCCCAGGCGCCGTAGTACGCGTTGGAGCGCGCCAGCTCGAGCGCGATGTAGACGTCGGCCAGCTTGTGCTTGATCGCCTGGAACGAGCCGATCGGCCGGCCGAACGCGTGGCGCTCCTTCGCGTATGTGGTGGCCATCTGCAGGCAGCGCTGGGCGATGCCGATCTGCTCGAACGCGATCAGCACCGCCGCGCGATCGAGCACGCGGGCGATCGCCGCCCAGCCCAGCGCCGCCCCTTCGCCCAGCGGCTCGGCCCGTACGTCGGCGAAATCCAGCCGCGAGTGCTCGCGCGTCGGATCGATCGTTTCCAGCGATCGGCGCGACACGCCGGCCTGCGTCAGGTCGACGATGGCCAGCGTGGCCGTGCCGTCCTCGTCGCGCGTGGCGACGATCGCCAGGTCGGCGATGCCGCCGTCGGCGACCGGCCATTTGCTGCCGTTCAGGCGGCCGCCGCGCAACGATGCGGTGATCGCCCGGTCGCCGGGCTGGCCCGGGCCTTCGGCCAGCGCGAAGCAGCCGATGCGCTCGCCGGCGGCCAGCGACGGCAGCCATTGCGCGCGCTGCGCGTCGCTGCCCCAGGCCAGCAGCGCCTCGGTGGCTAGCGAGACCGACGAGGTGAACGGCACCGGCGCGATCGCGCGGCCGACTTCCTCGGCGATCACGCACAGGCCTTCGTGGCCGAGGCCCACGCCGCCGAATCGCTCGGGCACCGCGGCGCCGAGCCAGCCCAGGCCGGCCATCTCCTGCCACAGCGCGCGGTCCCAGGGCTTGCGGCCCTCGAGGACGTCGCGAACCGCCCGGATCGACGAGCGCTCGGCCAGCATCCGCCGCGCCTGGTCGCGCAGCATGTCCAGTTCCTGCGAAAACTCGAAGTTCATCGCGCGTGTCTCCTGTCGTATCATCGTTGTTGGTTTTAATGATAAAACCAATTGGCTCCGGCCTCCAACGGGATTCGACCGCCGACGGCGCGAATCCGCGCGTGGCGGGCCGGACCGGGGGCCATGCCCGCTCGCGCGGCCCCCGCCGTATGGAGACACGATGTCCGAACCGCAGTACCTCGGCGACCATGCGCGTCTGACGCCAGCCGAAGCCCGCTACATCGTCCGCGACAGCGGCTCGCGCGCGCTGATCGGCTCGGGTGATGCCGCGGATGAACGATGACGGGGGGCCAGCGATGAAGGTTCCGACCGATCGCCAGCGCAAGGTCGCCGCGGTGCGCAGCATCGTCGCGATGTTCCGCGAGTTCGAGCAGCAGGCCCGCCGGCAGGAGATGAGCCTCGCGCACTACCGGCTGCTGCTGTTCCTGCGCAATGGTCCGCAGCGCGCCGGCGAGATCGCCGCGTCCGCGCTGGTCGCCAAACCGACGGTGTCGCTGCAGTTCGCCGATCTGCGCGATCGCGGCTGGGTCGCCGCGCTGATCGATCCGCGCGATAAGCGCGCCAGCCGTCTCGAGCTGACGCCGCAGGGGCGGGCGGCGATGGACAGTTTCGAAACGCGGCTCGTCGAGACGCTCGAATCGGCGACGCCGCCCGATTCGCACGAAGCCGTCATCGACGGCCTGAACCGCTTGTACCTGGCGCTGGGCGAGACGCGCGAACGGCGTCTGGGGCAGCGTTGATGCATGGCTGACGTGCCGCGGCCCCCGAGCACGGCGGGTGGGGCGGCCTGTCGGCCGCCGTCGTCAGCGACCGGCGCGCTTGAAGGCCGGCAGCATCTCGTCGCCGCGCGGCTCGAAGACGACCTCGAGCCGCATGTCGGCGGGCAGGGCGGCCGCGTCCGGCGGCAGGCCCACCAGCTTCGACATCATCCGCACGCCCTCGTCGAGCTCGACGACCGCGATCACGTAAGGCGGCTCGCCGGCACGGTCGGACGCCGGCACCGGCGGGCTCACGTACGAATGCAGGCGGGCCTTGCCGCTGGCCCGCTTCCAGTCCAACTCGACCGACCCGCAGTCGGGGCAGCGCAGCCGCGGATACAGCAGGTGGGTGCCGCAGGCCAGGCAGTGCTGCAGGCGCAGTTCGCCGTGGCGCGTGCCGACCCAGAACGGATCGAACGTCGGCGTCGCGGACAATCCGGCCTTGGCCGGGCCGGCGGCCGGGCGAGCAGGGGTCAGGTTCATCGATGTCTCCTCATCGCCGGTCCGGCGTGTCGTGATCGTCGGCGGCGGCCATCGTCGCCGGCTGGGCCGGACGCGGGTCATCTCATCGACGCGGACGGCAAGCATAACCGTTTTGGGCGATGCCGGATCATTTTCGCGTCCTGCCTGGAGCCGGCCCAGGGTTATCTCGGATCGGCCTCGGTCTGGCGGACCAGCGTCCGGTAGCGCTCGGTCTCGGACGCGATCAGCGCGGCGAGCTGCTCGCCGCCGCTGCCGACGATCTCGCTGGCGCCCTGTTCGGCGTTGTACTTCGCGTATTCGGGCGACCTGATCGCCTGGATCAGCGCGGCCTCGAGCTTGCGCGCGATCGGGTCGGGCGTCTTGCCGTGCACGCCGAAACCGATCCACACGTACAGGTCGTAGTTCGGCAGCACCGTCTCGGCGACCGTCGGCACGTCGGGCAGCCGCGGATGGCGCGCGCGTCCGGTGACGGCCAGCGGGCGCAGCTTGCCGCCCTGGATCAGCGGCAGCGCGCCGGTCATGTCGGTCAGCGCGACGTCGATCGTGCCGCCGATGACGTCGTTGATCGCCTGCGCCGCGCCCTTGTAGGCGACGTGATTGAACTTGATGCCCAGCGGCCGCTCGAGCGAGATCGCGCCGAGCCGGTAATGATGGCCGTAGTTGGACATGCTGACGCGGCCGGGGCCGACGCGCGCCGCGTCGACGACGTCCTTCATCGAGGTCAGCGGTCCGTCGGGCGCGTGACGAACACCGCGAAGCTGCGCGTGATCGTCGCCAGCGGACGGATGTCCTTCTGCGCGTCATAAGGCAGGTCCTTCTGCAGCACCGGGTTGATGACGACCGCCGACGGCGACAGCATCAGGATCGAATGGCCGTCGGGCGGTGCGCCCAGCAGGCTCTGCACGGCGATCAGCATGTCCGCGCCCGGACGGTTCTCGGCGATCGCCGGCTGGCCGAGGATCGCCGACGTCCGGTCGGCCAGGAAGCGCGTCGTCGAGTCCGCGCCGCTGCCCGGCCCCAGCGGCACGATGAAGCGCAGCGGCTGTTCGGATACGTGTCCGCCTGCGCGCGCGCCGCGGCCGGCATCCATAGCGGAGCGGTCAGCGCGGCCGCGGCGAGCCGGCGGCGAACGGTATCGGGAATCGGGCCGGCGGCGCATCGGTGTCTCCTTGCGGGCTTATCGAAATCGGTTGCGGCCATTCTAAGGTAGGCTTGCGATCGCTCGTCCGCGCATAATCGGAGCCGTGTCGTCGATCGAAACTTCCGCCGGCTTGTGCTCGCATCACCGTCTCGCCTGCCGTCTGCCGCTCGATTGGGATCACCTGCGCGACTTCCTTCGCTCGCGGGCGATTCCCGGCGTCGAGGCGGTCGACGCCGACGGCTACCGGCGCGTCGTCGCGCTGCCGCCGGGCGAGGGCCGCGCCGAACCGGCGATCGGCTGGCTGATCGCGCGGCCTTCGCTTCGGCTGCGGGCGCCGGGCATCGGGGTGATCGACCTCGTGCTGTCGGCCTCGCTGTCGGAGCGGCGCGGCGAGTGCCGGCGACGCGCCCGCCGTCTGCTCGACCTGCGCGCGTCGCCGGCGGCCGTCGCGTCGGCGCTCGGCGCGCTGGCGCACGACGGCCCCGGCGTTCGCGTGCCGGGCGCGTTCGACGGCTTCGAGCTGGCGGTGCGCGCGATCCTGGGCCAGCAGATCACCGTCAAGGCCGCCGGCACGCTGAGCGGCCGCTTCGCGGCGCGTTTCGGCGCGCCGGCGGTCACGCCGTTCGCCGATCTGGACCGCGCGTTTCCGGCGGCGGCGGTGATCGCCGGACGGACCGTCGACGACATCGCGTCGCTGGGCATCATCGCCGCCCGCGCGCGCTCGATCCTCGCGCTGGCCCGGGCGATCGACGACGGCCGGCTGCGCCTGGATCCGGCGCGGCCGGTCGACGACACGATCCGCACGCTGCGCGCGTTGCCCGGCATCGGCGACTGGACCGCGCAATACATCGCGATGCGCGCGCTGGCCTGCCCGGATGCGTTCCCGGCTGGCGATCTGATCGTGCGTCGCCGGCTCGGCGTGCAGACCGCCGCGCAGGCGCTCGCGCGCGCCGAAGCCTGGCGGCCCTGGCGCGCGTACGCGGTCATGCACTTATGGAAGGGTTAGAGCTGTTCACCCCAAGATCGAGCCGACGCCGAAGGGCGCGCGCCGGACAGGGCGCAGGCCCGGCGCCGCTTCGTCATGCGGCGCTCGCCGATGCGTGGCGGCCCGGATCCGGACCCGGACCCGGACTCAGTTCCAGGCGTTCGCCGCTGTCCGCGTCGAACACGTGGATCCGGTCCGGATCGGGCCGCAGCGAGATCAGGTCGCCGGCGCGCATCGACGGGCGCTCGCGCATCGCGACCGTCAGGCCCTCGTCGCCGAGGCGGCAGATCAGATGGGTGTCGGCGCCGGTCGGTTCGACGACCTGGATCCGGGCGCGGATCGCGCCGTCGCCGAGCATCAGGTGCTCGGGGCGGATGCCGACGCGCACCGGCCGGCCGTCGGCGGCGCCGCAGGCCGCCAGCGCCGGTACCGACACCCGCGCGCCGTCGGCCAGCCGCACCTCGGCGCCGTGCACGGTGCCGGCCAGCAGGTTCATCGCCGGCGAGCCGATGAAACCGGCCACGAAGGTGTTGGCCGGGCGGTCGTAGAGTTCGAGCGGCGAGCCGATCTGCGCGACGCGGCCGTCGCGCATCACGACGATCCGGTCGGCCATCGTCATCGCCTCGATCTGGTCGTGCGTCACGTAGATCGACGTCGTGCGCAGCCGCTGGTGCAGCGCCTTGATCTCGGTGCGCATCTGCACGCGCAGCTTGGCGTCGAGGTTCGACAGCGGCTCGTCGAACAGGAATACCTGCGGCTGGCGCACGATCGCGCGGCCCATCGCGACGCGCTGGCGCTGTCCGCCGGACAACTGGCGCGGATAGCGGTCCAGGTAGTTCGTCAGGTCGAGGATCGCCGCCGCCTCGGTGACGCGGGCCTCGATCTCGGCCTTCGGACGCCGCGCCAGCATCAGCGAGAACGCCATGTTCTCGCGCACCTTCATGTGCGGATACAGCGCGTAGTTCTGGAACACCATCGCGACGTCCCGATCCTTCGGCTGCACGTCGTTGACGATGCGCTCGCCGATCCGGATCCGGCCGGCGGTGGTGTCCTCGAGGCCGGCGATCATCCTGAGCAGCGTCGACTTGCCGCAGCCCGATGGCCCGACGAGCACGCAGAACTCGCCGTCGTCGATCGATACGTCGACGTCGTGGACGACCCGCGCCGAGCCGTATGCCTTGCTGACCTGCGCGATCGTGACCGATGCCAACGGGATGCCTCGCGGGGACATCGCTTCGTGAGCGATGCCGAACGGATGGGGATGACGCGGATCGTACGACGATATGACGAAGCTTTCGAGCGGAACCTGTGAACGAATCGCACGCGACGAGCGGGCGTCGCTGGTTCGTTCACGGGTTCCCAGGTCTCTCGGGCATCGGGAAAAACCCTCTCGCGGTCGCCCGCGCGGCCGGCGGTTTGGAAGGCGAGCGCGGCTCGCACGACAATGCGGCTTTCGCCGATTGCGTCAGGAGTGCTTCCATGTCAACCAGCGGCCGCCCGAGCCCGCCGATTCCGTTTGCTCTTTGCGCGTCGCCGGCCTCGCGGCGCCGGGTGCTGGGCCGGGTGCTGGCGGTGGGCATGGCCGTCGCCGCTGCGGGGTTGCCCGCGGGCACGCGTGCCGCGGTCGGCCTCGATGCGTTCACCAATGCCGATGCCGCGGCCGCGCTGCGGCAGGCGCTCGACAAGGGCGCCAGCGCGGCCGTCGCGCAACTGGGCGCCGCCGGTGGTTTCCTGCGCGACGAGAAGGTGCGGATCCCGCTGCCCGACGGGCTGCGCCAGGGCGAGAAGCTGCTGCGTCTGGCCGGCCGTGGCGACGACCTGGACTGGCTCGTCGAGACGATGAACCGGGCCGCCGAGATGGCGGTCGCGCAGGCCAGGCCGCTGCTGATCGATGCGGTGCGGCGGCTGTCGGTGCAGGACGCCAAGGCGATCCTGACCGGCGGCGAGGACGCGGTCACCGAGTACTTCAAGGCCCGGACGCACGAGCCGCTGACGGCGAAGTTCCTGCCGATCGTCGAACAGAACGTCGGCAAGCTGGGGCTGGCGCGCCAGTACAACGCGCTGGCCGACAAGGCCGGCACGATCGGCCTGGTCAAGGGCGACGCGGCCAGCGTCCAGCAGTACGTGACCGCCAAGGCGCTGGACGGCCTGTACCGCGTGCTGGCCGAGCAGGAGCGGCAGATCCGGCAGGACCCGCTGGCTACCGGCAGCAAGCTGATCGGCCGCGTGTTCGGCGCGATGCGCTGACGCGCCAGCGCGATCAGGCCTGGCCGGCGTGCCGGGCGCGCGTGGCCAGCTTCGTCACCACCAGCCCGAACGCCATCGTCGCCGACGCGACCCAGGGCAGCGCGCCGGCGCCGAACAGCGCGACGCCCGCGCCGCCCAGGCTCGCGCCGACGGTCTGTCCGGCGTACATGCACGAGGAATTGAGCGCGATCGACACCGGCGCCAGCGGCGGGCTCGTCTGGTACAGCCGCGCCTGCTGCGCCGAGTTCGTCGAGAACGTGCCGAGCCCCCACAGCACGATGCTGCCGAGCAGCAGCGGCCAGGCCAGCGCGGTGGCGGCGGCCATGTCGCGCAGCCCCCATAGCAGCAGCCCGGCGAGCATCGCCCAGACCGATACCAGCACCGCGTGATCGGCGCCCAGCCGGTCGATCCGGCGCGTCGCGATCACGTTGCCGATGACGCCGAACAGGCCGAACATCACCATCAGGCCGGCGATCGCAGCGCTGCGCGAGCCGGTGATCGCGTCGAGCAGCGGCGTGATGTAGGTCAGCAGCACGAACTGTCCGGCGGCCGTCGTCAGCGTGACCGCCAGTACCAGCACAAGCCGCCGGCTGCCGAACACGCCGGACCACGCGGCCCGTCCGATCGGCTGCACGAAGAGCCCGCGCGGCGTGACGAAGGCCACCCACAGCGAGGCGGCCAGCGACAGCACGGCGATCAGCGCGAAGCCCGCCCGCCAACCGAAATGGGCGGCGACCAGCGCGCCGGCTGGCATGCCCAGCACGGCGGCCAGCGACCAGCCGACCATCAGCGTGGCCAGCGCCGCGCCCTGCCGCTCGCGCGGGATCAGCAGCGCGACCGACGCGGCCGCCTGCGGCGTGAAGACCGCCACGCCCAGCAGCGCCAGCGAGCGCAGCAGCAGCAGCGTCAGGTAGTCGGGCGCCAGCGCGCAAGCCGCATGGCCGAGCGCGAACAGTCCGGTCGCCGTCACCAGCAGCCGCCGCCGCTCGACGCGAGCGGTCAGCAGCGCCAGCACCGGCGCGCCGACGGCCAGCACCAGCCCGGGGATCGCGACGAGCTGGCCCGCCTTGGCCAGCGATACCGACAGCGACGACGCGAGGACGTTCAGCATGCCGGTGGCGATCATCACGCCGGTGCCCAGCACGAAATTGCCGAATACGTAAGCGGCGATCATCGGGCCGGTGCGGTGCGAGGTCGTCATGCGCGCTCCTGTCCCGCGCGCCGCGCGGCCGTGCGGGTGGCCGCGCCGGTCACAGCAGCCCGTCCGCGCCGCCGGCCAGCGTCGCCACGCCGATCGCCGCGAAGATCGCCGCCGCCACGCCGTGCACCAGGCGCACCGGCAAGCGGTGCGCGAGCTTCTCGCCGATGAACACCGCCGGCACGTTGGCCAGCATCATGCCGATCGTCGTACCGGCGACGACGGCGGCGACCGAGTCGAAGCGGGCGCCCAGCGCGACCGTGGCGATCTGCGTCTTGTCGCCCATCTCGGCCAGGAAGAACGTGCCCAGCGTCGTGCCGAACACGCCCAGCCGCGGCCGCATCCGCAGGTCGGCATCGCCGAGCCGGTCGGGAACCAGGATCCACAGCGCCATCGCGATGAACGACAGGCCCAGGCACCAGCGCAGCGCCGCCGGCGACAGCATCGAGCCGATCCACGCGCCGGCCACGCCGGCCATCGCGTGGTTGAACGTCGTCGCCACCAGGATGCCGGCGATGATCGGCCAGGGCCGGCGGTAGCGGGCCGCGAGGATGAACGACAGCAACTGGGTCTTGTCGCCGATCTCGGCCAGGGCGACGACGCCGATCGATATGAGGAGGGATTCCATTGCGCGATACCGTCCGCGCGCGCACGGGCCGTCGCGGGTCATCCATTACAATCCGAGCCGAACGGACGTTCGCTTCAGCGATCTCGTGCCCGGAGCGCGGGAGGGAGGCAGGGCGTTTCAAGATTCGGATTCTAGCGGTAACTGAGGAGATGAAATGGCTGGTCCCTTGAATGGCATTCGCGTGCTCGACCTGTCCCGCGTGCTCGCGGGTCCGTGGAGCATGCAGAACTTCGGCGACCTGGGCGCCGACGTGCTCAAGATCGAGAAGCCCGGCGACGGCGACGATTCGCGCCACTGGGGCCCGCCCTGGCTCAAGGATGCCGAAGGCAAGGATACCCGCCAGTCCGCGTACTACCTGTCGGCCAACCGCAACAAGCGCAGCGTGGCCATCGACATCAGCAAGCCGCGCGGACAGGAGCTGATCCGCGACCTGGCCAGCCCGCCCAGCTTGTAGTTCTCGATGAAGACGTCGCAGTGCCTGGCCAG
>JASGFT010000132.1:0-13940 GCA_047605425.1 Burkholderiaceae bacterium
AGCGTCCCCATCAGGCCCAGCAGCGGCCCGCTCCGCGTCATCGTGCGGAACAGCGCCAGCCGGCGGTCGGCGGCCAGCTCGAACTCGGTCACCACGCGCTCGTGCCAGGCGGCATCGGTGGGTGCCCGCCGCAGCGCGGCCATCGCCCGGCGCAACGCGTCGGATCGGCCCGGGATCGCGCGCTCGAGCGTGTCCAGCAGCTCGCCTGCAGGTACCGCGGCCAGCGCGCCCGTGTCGCGCGGGCGCCGCAGGCGGTCGCTCCAGCGACCATAGAGGTCGCCGATCGCCAGCAGCCCGCGGACCAGCAGGTACAGGATGGCGATCACCACCGGCACCTGCAGCGCGGTCGAGATCCAGGACAGGGTCTGTATCAGCGTTTCCATGATGTCTTGTTCGAAGGGTTCAGAGGCTGTCGGCCTCTCGGCGTCGACGGCGTTGCAGCAGCCAGCCCAGCGCGACCAGCGCCGCGACCGTGGCGGCGAGGACGGCCAGGCGTTCGCCCCACAGCGGCACCGGATCGACAGGGGCCTGGAACGCGGGCCGCGCCAGCCACAGCCCGGCCATCGCCTGCACCGCGTGCAGGCCTACGCGCAGCGTGCCGCGCGCGATCTCGTCGGGCAGAGCCCGGCGCAGCAGGCCGCTCGCCGCCGCGAGGATCAGCGCGAAGCCCACGGCGCACAGCCAGGACAAGGTGCCGTAGTCCCAGCCGTCGACCCGCAGCATCACCGCCACCTGGGCGAAGAACAGCGCCAGCAGCGCCGACGGCGGCGGCCCGTCGAGCGCGCGCCACAGGCCGCTGGCCCGGCCGCGCGCGAGGCGGGCGGCATGGCTGCCGAACAGCAGCGCCTCGGCCAGCAGCAGCGCGGCCAGGTCCTGCCGGCGCTGCGGCGACGCGGCCCAGCGCAGCAGATCGGCCGGGCTCGTGCGGCTGGCCAGCTCGCCCGACGCGGCCAGCGCCAGCACGCCGGCCGCGAGCATCGTCCAGCGCAGCGGCGCGCGCCAGTCGGCCGCCTGCAAGGCCGCGATCACGAGGCTGCAGGTCGCCAGCAGCAGCCAGATTCCGCCGTCCGCGTTCATCCGCGCCGCCGCAGCCACCACACCAGCGCCGCCAGCACCAGCAGCGCGCCGGCGAGCACCATCGGGGCGGCCGGGCCGGACCCGGAATGCCGCGCGGCCGGGCCGTCCGTCGCGGCCGGACGCGGCGCATCGGTTCGTTCGGCGCCGTCGTTCACCGGCGCCCGCGTATCGGTTCGTCCGGCGCCACCATTCGCCGCCGATGGCGAATCGTCGATCTTGCGCAGCACCGTCGCCTTGTCGGTGGCGACGGCCGGCCCTTCGTTGGCGTCGCGCAGCGCCTCGTCGTAGGCCTGGCGGCTGTCGGGTGCGAGCCGTTCGGCGATGAAGCCGCGCAGCGCCCGGTTGTCGTTGACGAATTCGGTGCCGCTCGCGCCGAAGCGCGCGACCAGCTCGGCATGCAGCCGGGCCAAGTCGCGCAGCCGCGACGGGTCCGGCCGCCAGTAGCCCTTGCGCGCCGTTTCCAGCATCACGGCGGTCATCTCCTGCAGCGCGTAGGGGTTGGCGCGCTCGAAGAAGTCGCGCACGCCGAGCCCGCGAGCGTCGCGCACGTAGGTCTCGTCCAGCGCGTCCCAGAGCTCGGACGGGATCGCCGACGGCTTCGTGACGTTCCAGCCGTACAGGTTGCGGAAGGACTCGGCGAAGACCTCGGCCGACGACGCACCGCCGCGGGTCAGCGCTTCGATGTAGGCCGGGTTCAGCACGGTCGCCCGCGCGTCGACGGCAATCGCGGCGCCGGCCTCGCGCATCGTCGGCCGCGAGGCGTCGCGGGTGTCGCTGAAGTAGGCGGCCGGCTCCTGGCCGGTGCTCTCGCGCACCGCCAGGTTCAGCCCGCCCATGAACTCGTAGACGTGATCGAGCGAGATCGGCCCCCAGGTATTCGACGACAGCGGCTGGACCACCACCTGCGTGCCGGCCAGCGCGGCCTCGAACGCGCCGGGCTGGAACGCGCCCCACAGATCGCCTTCGCCGAAGGCCGCGCCCATGTTCGTCAGGTAGGTGCGCGCGACCTCGGCGCGGTCGCTCCAGCGGTCGCCGGCCTCGACCATGCCCATGATGCCGGTGCCGTACTGGCCGTTGACGCCGCCGAACACCCGCACCGCCGAGAAGCGCCGCGCGTCGGCCGGCGAGGCGCCGCCTTCCTTGAGCCGGCGTTCGACCGACTGCACGCCGCGCGCGACGGCGTTGTCCGGCTCGTCGGCCGTCGCGGCCAGCGCGACCGCCTGGTTGATCAGCGCCAGCCGCGAGGCCGCCAGGTCGCGCAACTGGCCAGAGGCCTGGACCACCACGTCGATGCGCGGCCGCCCCAGCTCTTCGCGCGGGATCAGGCGCAGTCCCGACAGGCGGCCGGCCGGATCGCGCACCGGCTCGACGCCGAGCAGGTACAGGATCTGCGCGATGCTCGTGCCTTCGGTGTGGATGAAGTCGCCGGCCCACAGCGTGAACGCGATCTTGTCGGGCCAGGCGCCCTGGTGCGCGGCGCGGTGCTGCGCGAGCAACTGGTCGGCCAGGCGCCGGCCGACGGCCCAGGCCTGGTCGGACGGGGTCTTCTCGGCGTCGATCGCGTACAGGTTGCGTCCGGTCGGCAGCGCCGCCGGATTCAGCAGCGGATCGCCGCCCGACGACGGCGGCGTGAAGCCGCCGGCCAGCGCGTTGTCGAGCGCCGCCAGCTCCCGCGCCGGGCTCTCGGCCAGCAGGCCGCGGTAGCGGGCCGTGTCGGGCCCGATCAGCCGCGCGGTCGTTTCGGCGGCCTGCGGCGCGTACGGCCGGCCGAGCGTGTACAGGCCGACGGTGATGCGCGCGTGCTCGATCGTTTCCATGTGCTCGGCGAGCCGCGCGAGTTGCTCGTCGCCCCAAGCCGCCGGGCCGGGATCGAACGACAGATCGCGGTGCAGGCCCAGCGCGATGGCCTGGCGCTGGATGTCCTGCGCGTACTGCCGCTTCAGCGCGGGATCGCCGGCCGCCTCCCACGCCCGCAGCCGTTCGGCGAGCTGCCTGCCGTCGGCCGGCGCGCCGCCTTCGCGAAGCGGCGGCGTCAGGTGCGAGACGATCGTCGCGTAGCTGCGTCGTTTGGCGATCATCGCTTCGCCGATGTTACTCATAGTGTACAAGTAGACGTGCGGAATGCCGGCGATCAGCGCGTCCGGCCAGTCGGTGTCGGACAGCGCGACCTGCTTGTACGGCGTGAACTCCAGGCTGCCGTGCGTGCCGAAGTGCATGACCGCGTCGGCGCCGAAGACCTGCCGGGTCCACAGGTACGAGGCGACGTACGGCCAGGGCGGGGCGAGCCGCGTGCCGTGCACGAGCTTGAAGGTGTCGTCGCCGAGGCCGGGCAGCGGTTGCGGCAGCAGCACGACGTTGCCCAGCGGCACGCGGGCGACGGCGACGCGGCCTTGAGCGCTCAGGTAGCGGCCGGGCGCCGGCCCGAACTGCCGGGCGACCTGGTCGCACAGCGCCTGCGCGATCGCCTTGCCGCACCAGTCGTTCAACTGCGAGGCCGGCACCCAGGCCGGGTCGGCATCGCGCAGAAAGCCGGCGAAATCGCCGTTCGCATAAGGCCCGATGTTCGGGCCGCGCCGCTGCAGCAGCCCGGCGAACTCGGCCTCGGTGGCAGGCAGCCCGTCGACGCGGTAGCCGGCGTCCCGCAAGTGCCGCAGCAGCGCGTACAGCGAGGGCACGACCTCGAGGTCGCCGGCCGTCAGCGCGCTCTGCCCGGGACCCTTGTAGTAGTAGATCGCCAGTTTCTTGTCGGCATCGGCCTTGCGCCCGAGCGCGACCGTGCGCTGCACCAGGTCGGCGAAGCGCTCGAGCTGCGCCGGCAGCGCGCGAAAGACGCGCAGGCCGTCGTCGTCGCGAAACTGCGCGGCGATCGCCATCGGCGCCGTCGCGCCGTCGATCTCGGGCAGCGTGACCGACATCGTCAGCAGCCCGCCGTCGAAGCTGCGCTGGTCGCTTCGCCATTGCCCGGCCTCGGCGAAGACGCTGACCGGCGCGAACAGCGGAATGTTGCGTGCCCGCAGCCATTGCGCGGCGTCGTCGGCCTGCCCCGGCGCCAGTCGCCCATGCGGCATGTAGACGACCGCGACCGGATCGACCTGCTGCAGGAAGGCCAGCCGCTTGCGCATCGCCGAGATCGGCACGACCTCGAAGCCGCGCGCCTCAAGGCTGCGGATCACCGCGTCGACGTGATCACGGTTGGCGTTGAACGGGCCCGGCACGCTGGTCAGCAGGGCCAGGCGCGGCCGCCCCGGCTGCCATCCCGGTCGCGCGCGCAGCCACTGCTCGAACGCGGCGAAGTCCGCGAACACGGCCTCGTCGTCCAGGTGGAAGAACACGTCCTGCGGCATCGGCTGCGGCGGCTCGACCGGGCCGGCGAACAGCGGCTTGCGGTCGAGCACGCGGCGCGCGTAGGTCTGCAGCCTCGCATAGTTGAGCGGACCACCGCCGCGCAGATAGCCGGCGATCGCCTCGCGTTCGTCGCCCTGGACGCTGGTCAACGCATCGTGCTCGGGGTTGGTCGCGCCGTCGACGAAGACCGGCGTGCCGGAACGGCCGGCGTCGCGCAGTTGCGCGGCCTGCGCGTCGTCGAGCCTGAGCCCGCGGCCGAAGACCAGCACCAGGTCATGACGCCGCGCCCGCGCCAGTTGCGCCGGCGGCAGGACCTCGACGCGAACGAAGGCGCCCGGGCGGGCCTTGATGATCCGCGCGGCCTGGAACTCCGGGTAGTTGACCAGCGCCACCCGCGTCGGCGCCAGCCATTCGCGCCACCCGAGCCACGCCGCGGCGACAGCCGCCAGCATCAGCGCGGCCGCCACCAGCCGGGCGCGCCGGCGTGGGGCGGATCCCGTCGAGCTTCGTGCTCGCTCCATCGTCGAGGGTTCCTTGTCGAGGTCGTTCGTATGAGGATCGTGATGTTATAACATCTATAATTTCGACTTTCGGCGCAACGATGAGAGAGCGGGTGATGTCTGGTTCGACGCGGCTGCAAGCCGCCATCCTGGGCGCGTGGGCGGCGGCCGCGGGCGCGACGGCATGGGCGCAGGACGCCGCGCGGGACGGCCGAGCGGTCGACCCCGACGCGATTCCGTCCGTGATCGTGACCGCGACGCGGCGGCCCACGCCCGCGCTGACCACGCCGGCCACGGTGTCGGTGATCGGCGACGCGCAGCTTCGCGAGAACCTGGTGACGGACTTCAGCGAGATGTTCCGCTACGAGCCCGGCATCGCGGTCCGGCGCGAGGCGCGCGGGCGCGGCGCCGAAGCCGGCATCGAGGTGCGCGGCATCGGCGGGCAGCGGCTGGGCATGCAGGTCGACGGCGTGCGTCTGCCGGGCGGCTACGTCGCCGCCGGCGCGAACTCCGGCCAGTTGCGCGTCGATCCGCTGTCGCTGAGCCGCATCGAGGTGCTCAAGGGGCCGGCCTCCAGCCTGTACGGCAGCGACGCGCTGGCCGGCGTCGTCCTGTTCCGCACGTTGTCGCCCGGCGATTTCCTCGATGCGTCGAAGTCCGTCGCCGGCTCGGCCTCGATCGGCTACGACGGCCGCGACGACGGCCGCTGGGGTCATGCCGACCTGGCGTTCCGCGCCGGCGCCACGCAGAACCTGTTGTCGCTGACCGCGCGCAACGCCAACGTGCTGAAGAACCATGACGACAGCGCGCTGCATCCGGATCCGCAGTTCGCGCAGCAGCGCAACGTGCTGTTCAAGTCGGAGCTCGGCATCGCCGCCGGTCATTCGCTGACGCTGACCGGCGAGCACTACGAGCAGTCGATCCTCACCGACCAGCGCTCGCTGATCGGCCCGATCGCCGGCGGAACGCGCCTGACCGACAGCCGGGCCGACGACCGCGGCACGCGCGACCGGCTCGGCCTGGCCTATCGCCATGCGCCGACGGGCGCGTGGTACGACCATTTCTCGGCGCAGATCGACTACCAGCGCAGCGCCAGCAACGAGCGCACGCACGAAGGTCGCAGCCCGCCGGGCGCCGCGCCGGCGCTGCAGCGCGACGGCCTGCTGGCGTACCGGGAGCCGCAGTGGTCGGGCAGCCTGCAGTTCGACGGGCATGCGCGGACCGGCGACGCGGTCCACCGCTGGGTCACTGGCATCGACCTGCTGTCCAAGTCGATCAGCCTGTACAACGACGCGGTGCAGCGCACGGCCGCGGGCACGGCGGCCACCAACGTCATCGACGGCGAGACCTTCCCGCGCCGGACGGCGCCCGAAACCGACGTGCGCAGCGTCGGCGTGTTCGTGCAGGACGAGGTGGCGTTCGGCGACGGACGGCTGCGGCTGACGCCGAGCCTGCGCTACGACTTCTACCAGATCTCACCGAAACCGGACGCGCTGTTCGCCAACGCGAACGTCGCCGGCAGCACGCCGGTGAATCTGTCGCGCAGCGCGTGGACGCCGCGACTCGGGCTCGGCTACGAGTGGCGGCCGCGGCAGATCGTCTACGCCAGCTTCCTGACCGGCTTCCGGATGCCGACGCCCGAGCAGTTGAACCGGGTCGGGCAGAGCGCGGTGGCCACGTTCATCCACGACTTCGTTCCCAACCCTGATCTGCGACCCGAGCGCAGCCGCGGCGTGGAAGTGGGCCTGCGCGGCGAGGCGGGCGGCGGCTCGTACGAGCTGTCGGCGTTCTACAACCGCTACACGGACTTCATCAGCACCGACATGATCGCCTACATCCCGCCGGGCCAGAGCGGCGGGCCGCGCGCGATCCGGCGCTTCCAGTCGCGCAACGTCGGCGACGCGCAGATCTACGGCGTCGAGGCCAAGGGGCAGATGCCGATCGGCCACTGGTTCGGCGCGGCCGATCGCTGGCGGCTGATCGGCGCGCTGCAGTGGTCGGTCGGCAACGACCGGAGCGCCGACCAGCCGTTGAACGCGATCCAGCCGGCGCGGCTGGTCACCGGGCTGCGCTGGGATGCGCGCAGCGGCCGTCTGGGCGGCCAGGCGATCGGCAATTTCGTCGCGGCCAAGCGGCGGGTCAACGAGGCGCTGGCGCAGACCGGCTCGACGGCGCCGGTCCCGTTGAAGACCGGCGGCTACGCGACGATGGACCTGACCGCCTACTGGCGGATGAACAGGCAGGCTTCGCTGAACCTCGCCGTCTACAACCTGTTCGATCGCCGGTATCTCGACTGGTCGACCGCGAGCGGATTGACCGGCAACGATGTCCGGCTGGCCGCCTACACGGCGCCGGGACGCACGGCGTCGGTCAGCCTGCGCGTGGATTTCTGACGGCGGAGCGTCCGCCGGCCGATCGCCGCGACACGGCGGACCAGGCGGCGCGCGAACCGGATCGCTGCGACGGATCGCGAACTGGCCCACCGCGACGGATCGCGGGCAGGCGCGACGCGAACCAAGAGGGCGGCGAACCAAGAAGGCAGCGGAATAAGAATGCAGCGGAATAAGAGAGCTGCGGACTAAGGGGAGGGCGGCGCGGCCTGCGAAGCGGCCTTGTCCCCGCATTGCGCGCAAGTGCCGCGCAACTCGACGGTGGCCGAGCTGATCTTGAACGCGTGGTCGCGGGACCAGCCCTTCAGCCGCCGCTCGATCGCCGCGTCCGGGAACTCGTCGACGTGGCCGCACTGGTCGCAGATCGCGAACGCGACCAGGCCATGGTGGCGGTCGTGCGGATGCGCGCAGGCGACGAACGAGTTCAGCGTCTCGACCCGGTGCACGAGGCCGTATTCGATCAGCTTGTCGAGCGCGCGGTAGATCTGCTGCGGCGCTCGCATGCCGTCGCCGCGCAACTGGTCGAGCAGCGCGTAGGCGCTGGCCGGGTTCTCGTCGCGAGCGAGCGCGTCCAGGACCAGCGCCTGGTGCCGGGTCAGCGTGGGCATCGGCGGCTTGGCGGCGGGTGACGGGGCGCGGGATCGCATGCTGTCAGCGCAGCGGCAGGCCGGTCGGCTCGATCCAGCCCAGGTAGTGCGCGAGCAGGATCAGCAGGAACAGCAGCACCGAGAACGTGATCCGGAACGTCAGCGCGCGCGCGACGTGCGCCGAGCGTCCCTTGTCGCGGACCAGGTAGAACAGCGCCGAGCCGAGGCTGGAGAGGATCAGCACGAACGCGAACAGGACGAGCCATTTCATCCGGGCATTGTATGCCCGCGGACCGGCTCCCACCGGTCCGCGCCTGCTGGAGCCGCGCCCAGCGCCGCGAACGCTCGCCACGAGCCCTCGCCACGAGCCGCCGTCGAAAGCTCCCATCGAGAACCCTCATCGCGGGGCGCCTGGCGCGCGTCGTCGGCATCGCGGCCGCTCGGCTTAGAATGGCGGGTTTGATCGCCTGGAATCTCGCGTCTTGAACCCGTCTTCCGGTTCTTCCGGCTCGCCGCGCGCCGCCGCGCCGCACGGCGCGCCGGCCGCCTCCTCTTCGTCCGCCGATCCCGCGCAATCCCGCCGGATCCGCCATGGCCGGCTCAAGGCGCTGGCCGTGCTGCTCGTGTGCGCGGCGCCGGTCGTCGCGTCGTACCTGACGTACTACGTGATCCAGCCGTCGGGCCGCACCAACTACGGGGAACTGCTCGCGCAGCGATCGGTCGGCGAGCTGGTGGGGAAGGATCCGCGAGGCGAGGCGGTCTCGCTGGCCGCGCTGCGGGGGCGCTGGCTGATGGTGCTGGCCAGCGCGCGGGCCTGCCGCGACGATGCCTGCGGGCGCCGCCTGTACCTGTCGCGCCAGGTGCGCACGACGGCCGGCAAGGACATGGACCGCGTCGAGCGCGTGCTGTTGCTGACCGGGTCCGATGATCCGCCGCCGGAGTTGCTGGCCCAGCATCCGGGCCTGCACGTGATCCGCGTGGCGCCCGAGCGCTTCGACGCATCGTTCGGCAGCGCCGAGCCGGCGTCCGAGCCGGCGAATCCGGCGAATCCGGCGGCACGGACGGCCGCCGCGTCTTCCGGCGACGCCTCGTCACCCGCGCCGGCCCCGGCGCTCGATGCGCTGTACATGGTCGATCCGCTCGGGCACCTGATGATGCGCTATCCGCCCGATTTCGATCCGAATCGGCTCAAGAAAGACCTGGCCAAGCTGCTGCGCGCATCGCGCGTCGGCTGAGGGCACGGAGGTTCCGACGATGCGTCACGCGTCTTTCCCGTTCTATCGCCGCCTGATCGCCGTGACCGTCGTGCTGACGCTGGCGCTAGTGATGCTGGGCGCCTACGTCCGGCTCAGCGATGCCGGGTTGGGCTGTCCCGACTGGCCGGGTTGCTACGGCCACCTGACGCCGGCGCGGGCCAGCGACCACATCGCCCGCGCCGTCGAGGCGCAGGGCGGCGAGCACGGGCCGGTGTCGATGGGCAAGGCCTGGCGCGAGATGTTGCACCGCTACTTCGCCAGCGGGCTGGGCCTGCTGATCATCGCGATCGCCGTGATCGCCTGGCGCCAACGCGCGCGCCTGGGGCAGAGCCCTTGGCTGGCGACCGCGCTGGTCGGCATCGTCGTGCTGCAGGGCCTGTTCGGCAAATGGACGGTCACGTTGCTGCTCAAGCCCGCGATCGTCACCGGGCACCTGATCGGCGGCCTGCTGACGCTGGCGATCCTGGTCTGGCTATGGGAGCGGCAGAACGCCGGCCGAGCGCGGGTCGACGCCGAGGCGGCCCGGCGGCTGCGGCTCGCCTCGGCGCTGGGTTTCGTGCTGCTGGCCGCGCAGATCTTCCTCGGCGGCTGGACCAGCACGAACTACGCGGCGCTCGCCTGTCCGGACCTGCCGACCTGCCAGGGGCAGTGGCTGCCCGACACCAATTTCGCCGACGCCTTCCACCTGGTGCGCGAGCTGGGGATGACCGGCGACGGCGAGATGCTGCCGATGCAGGCGCTGACGGCGATCCACCTGTCGCACCGGATCGGCGCGGTCGTCGTCGCGCTGTACCTCGGCTGGCTGGCTTGGCGGGCGTCGCGCGTCGACGGCCTGCAGCCGCTGGGCGCCGCGCTGATGGCCGTGCTGCTGGCGCAACTGGTGCTCGGGATCAGCAACGTGCTGCTGAGCCTGCCGCTGCCGGTCGCCGTGGCCCACAATGGCGGTGCGGCGGTGCTGGTGACGCTGATGGTGATGCTAAACTACCGCGTCGGGCGCGCCGGTCGGGCCGCTCCCGCCGCCAATCGGTCAGTGTCCCCGGCAAGCCACCACGCCTGAGTCTTTCACGCATGCAAGCCATCGACGTTTCGCCGCCGGCCGGCTGGCGGCATGTATCCGGTCAATACCTGGCGCTGACCAAGCCGCGGATCACGCTGCTGGCGACGTTCTGCGCGCTGATCGGCATGCTGCTCGCCGCCGACGGGCCGGTTCCCGCGCGGATCCTGGTCTTCGGCCTGCTCGGCATCTCGCTGCTGGCCGGTGCCGGCTTCGCGTTCAATTGCCTGATCGAGCGCGGGATCGACGCCCGCATGGCGCGCACGCGCGCCCGCCCCACGGCCCGCGGCGAACTCAGCCCCGCCGGCATCGTGCTGTTCGCGAGCGCGCTCGGCGGGCTAGGCGTCTGGTTGCTGCACGCGTTCGTCAATCCGCTGACGATGTGGCTGACGTTGGCGACCTTCGTCGGCTACGCGGTCATCTATACGGTGGTGCTGAAGCCGGCGACGCCGCAGAACATCGTGATCGGCGGCGCATCGGGCGCGATGCCGCCGGTGCTCGGCTGGGCCGCCGTCGCCAACGACGTCACCGCGCACTCGCTGGTCCTGTTCCTGATCGTCTTCATCTGGACGCCGCCGCACTTCTGGTCGCTGGCGCTGTACCGCATCGACGACTATCGCAAGTCCGGCCTGCCGATGCTGCCGGTCACGCACGGGCCCGAGTTCACGCGGCTGAGCATCCTGCTGTATACGGTGCTGCTGGTCGCCGCGTCGCTGCTGCCGTACGTGATCGGCATGAGCGGCGTCGTCTACGCGCTGTGCGCGCTGGCGCTCGGCGGCGTGTTCCTCGGCTACGCGTGGAAACTGTGGCGGCACTACTCGGATGCGTTGTCGCGCAAGACCTTCGGCTATTCGATCCTGTACCTGGCCGCTTTGTTCGGCGCGCTGCTCGTTGACCACTACCTCTGATTCGTGGCGAGGAAGCTCCCGCCTTCAGGCGGGAATGACTCGCGATCGTCGCCGCGTGTTGCGCGGGGCCGCCTGGGCGGTCGCCGGCTGGCTGGCCGCCGGGCTGGCCGGCTGCGATCTCGGCAAGTCCGGTCCCAGCTTCAAGAACGCCGACATCACCGGCGCCAACTACGCGCAGGACTTCAAGCTGACCGGCCACGACGGCAAGACGTACACGCTGGCCGACTTCAAGGGCAAGGTCGTCGTCATCTTCTTCGGATTCACGCAGTGCCCGGACGTGTGCCCGACGAACCTGATGGAGCTGGCCGAGGCCAAGAAGCGGATGGGCGCCGAGGGCGAGCGGGTCCAGGTGTTGTTCGTCACCCTCGACCCCGAGCGCGACACGCGCCAGGTGATGGCGCAATACGCGACCTCGTTCGATCCGACGGCGATCGGCCTGTACGCCGACCCGCATACGATCGCGCAGACCGCCAAGGCCTTCAAGGTCTTCTACCAGAAGGTGCCGGGCAAGACGCCGGACAGCTATACGCTCGAGCATACAGCGGGCAGCTACGTGTTCGATCGGTCCGGCAAGGTGCGCCTGTTCGTCCGGCACGGACAGGGGCTCGATGCGCTGACGCACGACCTGAAGCAGCTCGTCGAGTTCGGCTAGAACCCTTTCGATCGACGGCCGGGCGTCGCGGCGCGAGCGCGTCGGCCCCGCCCGCGCGGCGGCGACTGCCGCCAACAGGCGCGCCGCCCCCGCCCGCCCATCGGCTCACTGTTTCAGCGCTTCGCTCAGCGCCGGCACCAGCGCGTGGTCGACGAACCAGCGCGAGCCGGTGTCGGTCAGGTGGCTGGTGTCGTACGACATCAGCGCGAAGCCGCTGGCCGTCACGCCGGTCAGGCAGCCTTGCGGATCGCAGAAGAACTCGCGCGGCGACACGTAGCGCGCCGGCGCGTCGCCGAGGAAGCCGCGGATCGTCCGGTCCAGTTCCGGCAGCGTGGCTTTCAGGCCGAACTGCGTGCGTTCGGGAAGCTGCTGGTGCGACCGGTAGTACGACTGCAGCGCGCGCGGCAGCGACGGCTGCCACTCGGGGAACGGGCCGACGACGATCACCTGGCCGGCGCCGGCGTCCTTCAGCAGGCGCACGGTGCGCGGCAGCTCGCGCTGCACCGATTCGGCATCGATGCCGTACCAGGCGGACGACACGACGACGACCGCCGGCCGCGCCGCGCGGATGCGCTCGATCGCCAGCTCGACGACGCCCGGGCAGAACGGCCGGATGCCGCGCATGAAGTTCTGCAGCGGCGGGCAGGCGCTGGCCGTGATCTGCGCGAAGTCGGCGCCCAGCGCGGCGCTGCGCTCGCGCAGGCCCAGCGCCAGGTGCGCGGCGTGCGAATCGCCCCACAGCACGATCTGCGGCCGTCCGGCAGCGGCGGCGGGCTTCGGCAGGCAGTGCTCGCCGAACTCGCTGGCCTGCTGCGTATAGCGCAGGAAGCAGTCGCCCTCGCGGTAGTCGGCGGCCGGATCGTAGTGGAAGGCGCGCAGGTCGGCGCTCTCCGGGAAGCGCGTCGGGATGCCGTCGGCGCGCCAGGTCGCCCAGCCGCCCAGGCCCAGCAGCGCGATGACCAGCGCCGAGACCGCCAGCGCGCGCTGCTCGCGGCGGCCGTCGCGGCGCATCCGCCCGGCCAGCCGCTGCATCGGCTTCTCGACGAACTGCCAGGTCAGCCAGGCCAGCACGAACGACAGCGCGACCAGCCCGTACTTGAGCATGCGCATCGACGCGCCGCCTTCGTCCGGCCCTTGCACGATGTGCAGGAACGACAGCAGCGGCCAATGCCACAGGTAGAGCGGATAGCTGATCAAGCCGATCAGCACCAGCGGTCGCAGCGAGAAGATCCGCCGGTTGAGCCACGATCCCTGGCCGGCGTGGATCAGCATCGCCGAGCCCAGCACCGGCATCAGCGCATACCAGCCCGGAAACGGCGTCAGCGCGGTGATCAGCGCGGTGGCGGCCAGGATCAGCCCGAGCCCGATCGCGCCGGTCAGCTCGGCGGCCAGCGCCGCGTTGCCGCCCATCAACGGCGCGCCGATCTGGCGGCCCGGACGGCGGAACTCGTACCAGGCGATCGCCGCGCCGGTCAGCAGCTCCCAGAAGCGGCTCGGCAGCAGATAGAAGGTCGCCGAAGGATACGTCTGCAGGCCGCCGATGTTGATCAGGAACGACGCGCCGAACAGCAGCGCGATGGCCAGCGTCACCGCGCCGGCGCGCCGCATCGCGAAGAACGCCATCAGGATCAGCGGCCAGAACACGTAGAACTGCTCTTCGACGCCCAGCGACCAGAAGTGCAGCAAGGGCTTGAGCTCGGCCGAGGTATCGAAATAGCCGGCCTCGCTCCACAGCAGGATGTTCGAGATGAACAGCGAGCTGGCCGCGACGTGCCGGCCCAGCGACGCGAAATCATTGGACGCCAGCACGAACCAGCCGATCGCCCAGGTCGTCAGCAATACGACGGTCAGCGCCGGCAGGATGCGCCGGCAGCGACGGAAATAGAAGTCCGCCAGCGTGTAGCTGCCGTCGCGCATCTCGCGGAACAGGATCCCGCTGATCAGGTAGCCGGAGATCACGAAGAACACGTCGACGCCGATGTAGCCGCTCGGCAGGCGCTGTGGCGACGCGTGGAAGAACACGACCCACAGCACGGCCAGCGAGCGCAGGCCGTCGATCTCGGGGCGATGCGCGTTCGTCCGTTTCACGCCCGCGGTCGCGCCGGCCGCTCCGGCGCCGGTACCGGCGGCCGAGGCGGCCGGACGCGGATCCGCGCCGGCGCCGGGCCGTC